>NZ_AP012323.1:947588-1263450 GCF_001025135.1 Bifidobacterium bifidum ATCC 29521 = JCM 1255 = DSM 20456
AGGTGCCCAAGCTCAAAGGTGCCCTGTTCGAGTCGGCGGTGGTCGAACGCTGCCGGCGGCGCGAGTCCGGCGTCGGGGAGGCGCGGAAACCGCACTGCATGAAGAACAGCCGCGCGGTGATGCTGGCATGGACGGTGAGCCGATCGATGCCGGCTGCGTCGGCGAACCGCTCGACTTGTCCGAGCAATAGCGAGGCCACGCCCTGCCGGGAGCATGAGGAATCCACGAACAGCATGTCGATATACCCGGCTTTGTCGACGTCAATGAACCCGACCGGAACGTTCTAGGTTTCGGAAGATTCCCGTATGGGGTCTTCGAGCGGATATTTCGCGGTTTCGGCGACCCATGTGTGCACCGTTATCCGGCGTTCGTTCCATTGCCCAGGTGTGCCGGTATGCCCGGCCCATGCGCGAATCTGTTCGCTGTTGTAATCCCGGGAGGCGATGCCGGTCGCGGGCCGACGGAACACCGCCATCGTGGCCTCCGCGGCATCGGGCCGATACCTGCGAATCATGAAACGCATACCTGAAAGTGTAAGGGAAATCAGGCATACGGCGCGGAGAACGATGTCGTCGCAATCCCTCGCAGTCTGTGAGCCAACTCGTGAGCCAACCGACCAACACGACATTCAGGTCACGATAATTCTGATGCGCCCGGTCGCATCTCACTGCCACATCACATTGTCGAGATCCGCACCGAATCTTGTCGCGTTGGCTTCAATCAACCAACCAGTTCTGGCGCAAACGCGATTCAATGGTTCTCCTGCTTGCCGCGCAGGAACACGATCGGGATGATGATCAGCGGCGCCGCGCATGCGCCCATGGCCAGTGAATAACCGCTGGTGAGCCACTGGCCGGTCTGCATGCTGACGCCCAAATCCTTGGTGATGGGCGGCAGAGCCGTGGTGAGCGCCGTGGCCATGACGGTGGTGGCGATGCACGAGAGCATGATGTTGATGAAGATCAACGTGCGACGGTGGTTGCTAAGAGGTGCTGTTCGGTGGTGGTTGTTGTGACGTGTGTAGTGGTGTTTGGCATGATTCCGTTTCGATTTTTGGCTCTCTGCGGAGGCTCAAGTTCCAACTAAAGGTTTTGCTTATCGAGCTCTTGGTAGTGCTCTTTGATCACGGTGAGGATTTCGGCGAATTGTTCGCGCTGCTGAGCGGTGAGCACTTCGAGCAGTTTACCGGTGGCTCCGTTATCGGCCGCACGTCGGCGCATCGCCTCGGCCTTGCCCTCCTCGGTGAGCGCGACCAGATAGGTGCGCCCGTCTTCGGGATGGGGAGTGCGCGCGACCCATCCGCGCGCCTCCATTTTGCCGAGCAATTCGCTCAGCGATGCCGACCGTATACCGAGGATCGCGGCGAGCCGGCGCTGGCTGACCGGCCCGAGACCACTGACGGTCAGCAGGCAGCGCGACTGGCCGCTGCCGTATATCAGCGAATGGTCGCGTCGTGTTTCGCGTTGATGGCTGATACGCGCCGCATCATAGAACAGCTCCGCCAGCGCTTTGTCGTTCATTGTCGTGTTCGTCCGCCTCCATCGTTTTTGCAAGGTACCTAATGAGTAATACAAGGTACCTTGACAAATGAGTTCAGGTTACGGCGCATTCGGGCGAGGCTATTCGTCCTCGCCTAGCGCGGCGGATGGGGGGTGAGCACGCTGGTATAGGGGATGTCGCCGGACAGGACGCCGTCGTAGAAGCGCTGTTTGGCGTCGATGAAGTCGATGGAATCCCGAATCTCCGCGAGCTGCTCGACCAGCCGCGCCCGCTTGTCGGCGAGCATCTGCTTGCGCTCGGGGATGCTCGGCTCGCCTTCAAAGCACAGTTCAGTGTATCGGCGCATTTCTTCGATGCTCAGACCGCAACGGTGTAGGCACAGCAGACCTTTGATCCATGTGATGTTGCGGTCGTCGAAGACGCGGCGGTTGTTGGCATCCCGTTTGAGGTTCGGCACCAGACCGGCGTTGCAGTAGAACTTCAACGTCTCGTAGGCGAGACCGGTCGCTTCGCAGGTCTGCTTCATCGTGTACATGGTGCCCCTCCTTACGTTCTTTTATTATCCGGCAGTGCTTACCGGTAGTTTCTACCGGTGTGTCGTGATTTGACCGGTAGCTACTACCGGAAAATATAGTGGCAGTCATAACACGGCTCCCGTTAGAGGGAACACCAACCCTGACATCAACGAAAGGCAATACCCATGGAGATCATCACCCTGCGCAATGGCGTCGACATGCCCAAGCTCGGCTACGGCGTCTTCCAGATCGCCAAGGACGACACCGCGTGCTGCGTCGCCGACGCCATCGAAACCGGCTACCGCCACATCGACACCGCACAGTCCTACTTCAACGAATCCGAGGTGGGCGACGGCATCAAGGCCAGCGGCATCGACCGAAAGGAGTTGTTCGTCACCACCAAGGTCTGGCTGGAACACTACGGCTACGAGCAGACGCTCAAATCGGTCGAGGTCTCGCTCAGGAAGCTCAAGACCGACTACATCGACCTGCTGCTGCTCCACCAGCCGTTCTCCGACGTGTACGGCTCATGGCACGCGCTCGAGAAGCTCTACAAGGACGGCGTGGTGCGCGCCGTCGGCGTGAGCAACTTCTTCCCGTACCGTCTCGCGGACCTCATCGCGTTCAACGAGATCGCGCCGATGGTCAACCAGATCGAGACCAATCCGTTCAACCAGCAGGTTGACGCGCACGCCTACATGGCAGAACACGGTGTGGTGCAGGAGGCGTGGGCGCCGTTCGGCGAAGGCAAGTCCGGCATGTTCACCAATCCGACGCTCGTCGCCATCGGCGAGCGGCACGGCAAGTCACCCGCCCAGGTGATTCTGCGCTGGCTCATGCAGCGCGACATCGTCGCATTGCCGAAGTCGACGCACAAGGAACGCATGGCGCAGAACATCGATATCTTCGACTTCACGCTGACGGACGACGACATGGCGTCGATCGCCGCGCTCGACACCCGCACCAGCCTGTTCTTCGACCACGCCACGCCCGCGGCTGTCGAACGAATGGCCACGCTGGTCAAAGAGCGCGCCGGACGGGAATGACCTGCCGGAGGCGGTGCATATAGCTCTTCGCCGACGGCCTGAAACGTAGCGACGGACAGGCAAGCGGGCATGATGGAAGCGATATTTCGCCGCATCGCGGAAACGCAAACAAACAAGGAGGAGCCATGGCCGTCGAGAACGCCAAGGTACTGATCATCGTGAACAATTGGGGCATCGAGGAAACCGAGCTGACCCGCCCGTTGCGTGACCTCAAGGCCGCAGGAGCCGCAGTGACGCTCGCCGCCGCGACGCTCGACCCGTGCGAAACAGTCAGCCACGACCGGTACGAGGGCGAGACGCTCACCCCGGACGCGCTGCTGTCAGACGTCAACGCCGGTGATTACGACCTGCTGGTGGTGCCCGGCGGCACCTGCAACGTCGACCGCATCCGCGTGAACGAGGACGCCATCGCAATCGCGCAGGAATTCGCCCACGAAGGCAAGCCGATCGCCGCGATCTGCCACGGCGCATGGCTGCTGGTCAATGCCGGACTCATCGCAGGGAAGACCGCCGCCCCCTGCCGCTACATTCGTGCCGATATCGAGAACGCGGGCGGCCATTACGTGGACGAGCAGCTGCACATCGATGACGCCAACGGCTGGCGCCTCATCACTTCCCGCAAGCCCGCCGACCTCGACTACTTCGTCGACGCCATCAAAAAGACCCTGGCCTGACTCATCCGACTCGGGACGGGCGGCGGCGAAGTCGGATGGGCCATCGTTCCAGCCGGCCTCGCCGCGCGGCCAGGCGAGCGACAGCCTAAGCCGCTCAGGCGATGAAACGCAGATATGTGAGATCGTCGAAAGTCGCGCGACCCTGAAACCCCTTGGTCGACCGATACCGGTCAATCAGATCCGGATCTTCGCTGCGAAGCCGCTGCAGCTCGCGTTCCGATTCGTCGAGCGTGGGCCGCAGCAGCGGATAGCCATCAGACGCGAGCACCACCTCATCGCCGGGAGAGACGGGCACAGTGCGGATGGGGTACGTCATGTCGGTGAACCCGTCGAACACGAAGTAGCCGAACGGCCCTCGTTTGTTCGCGAACTGCGATTGCAACCGCAGGAACGGCAGTATCATCGCGCGCGACGGGTCCTTCGGCGCCGCATCGGAAGCCGGTGCGCCGAACGAGCCGGATATCGGGACGTCGGGCGTGCCGTCCTGCATCTCTCGCAGCGCAAGCACCGTGAACGCGCGCAGATCACCGAGCAACACATCGACATCCTTGGTCGTCGGCGTCTGCACGCCATTGACCATGATCTGGCAGTCCCCGAACAGCCACGCCTCATGCCGCCGGGCGCTGTATACCACTGCGTTGACCTGCAGACGTTCCACTGGCTCATCCGCGAACACCCGAATTCCGGCCTCATGCGAGCGGTAGCGGGCCTGGAAACATTCGTCAACCGCCCGCTGCATCTGTCGCATCGATGCATCCGCAGGCATGCCACCGATGATGCCGAGCATCAGATCCTTCGCCACGACGCCGCCACAGATGCCGCACGCTTTTGCTTGTCACCCCATCCACGACGGCCGCGAAGTCATCCGTGACCAGCATCCCGTCCTCGTTGAGCGACTGGTCGTTCCGCTTGCCCCGGCAATACCGCTCTATGATACGCATCATCAGGCCCGTGCGCATTGGGCGAACGCGCGGTAGAGGATGTTCCGCGTCGCGTCGCCGACCGACCCGTCCACCAGTATGATGTGGTGGTTGCCGTCGTCGCGCTCCGTGACATCGCGTTCGCCGGTCGATGCCACGGCCTGGCGCAAGGCGGCCATGTCCGCATCCCATTGCGGTACGGGCGTGCCGAACGAGCACATGTCGAACACGAATGCGCAAGGGGTCGGGTTGAAGGATGACGTCGTGCGCTCGCTGTATCGATATGTGTACGCGCTCGGTGTTCCATACGGTCGGCCTACGCGCATGTAATCGTCGATGGCGCGGTTGACGCAGAAGTCGAATTGCCGGAAGCCTGACGGCAAGTACACGTTGTAGTTGTTCGCCGCACGGTCGAGTTTGTCTCGCCATTGGCCGTCGAACATCTCTCGGCGACTGTCCTCATGAGCGCCGGGGCCGAGCGTGTATGATCCGAGTCGAGACAGGTATTCCGCCTGCACCGAGGCGGCGAGCTCCTGCAACGACCCTGCGCCCAAGCCGCCCGCCGTCGTGGTGCTGGTGCTACTGTCGTCCGGCATCGTGCGGGTCACCGTCGTCGTGCCGTCCTTCAGCGTGACCACGGTGGTGGCGATGCCGGTGTCCCCGTCGCGCGAACTGGTGCGGGACACGACCTTGCCGTCGGCATCGCGCCGCGACGGTGAAGTTGCGGATGCCGATGCGTCGGGCGCCGCGCCGGCACCGCCCTGATGCGAGGTGGCGGCCCATATCGCGATGGCGACCGCCGCGATGATGATGACGGCTCCGATGACGAATTCCATGCTGGTTCCTTTAATGGCGCCGGTGGTGATTGCGGTGCTGGCCGCTGTTGACCATCCTATCGTCGCCAGTGGGCCGCCGCCTGAATAATTCCGAATGGAAACGCGGTCCCGGGCTGCGCTAATCGCCGTTTGAGGTGTGAAATCGGGATTAGTGTGGGCGAAATTGGTGGTATCTACATTTCGAGGGGTTGATCTGATGGATCAGGAACATCTATCTGCATTTCAGGGGGTTGCCCAAACGCGATATCCGAAGTATTAAGCGCTTTTTGCTGCTGGGATTGCACGGTTTTGGGAGCGTTCATACTTGGCTGGCACCCCCTCGAAACGTAGATAGATGTCCGGCGAGACCGAAATCAACCCCTCGAAACGTAGATACGGTTCAATGACGATGTGATTCCGGGCTTTTCGCCCATGACCGGGGGGAGAGAAGATGGCGAATCGCGCCGGAAAGGGGTCGTGCCCGAACCGTGATGCCCCGTCATGACTGCAACATGGTGGTGCCGCCGTCCCTGACGAGCAGTGATTGACGGTCAGTGAGCGCGCGTAGGTCGAGCTCCGTGGAATACCGTTCGACGATGAGCCGTGCCGCCTGACCCATCGTGGGATTGCCCAGATGCGGCACCACATGGAAATCCGTCAGACCGAGTCCTTTGTAGTCGCGCAGACCCGGGGCGCGATCCGTGCGGTCCATGATGGAGCAGTAGCCGATGTCCGGCGACATGATGACCGAACCGGCTGATTCGCCGATATACGGGATCCCGTCGGCTATCCGTTCGGCGAGCAGCGCATCCGCGCCGGTCCGCCGCAGTTCCTGCAGCAGAAAGAACGAATTGCCGCCGCCGACATATATGCAGTCGGCGTCCGAGAGGGTGCTCCGCACGTCGGGGGCAGCGGCCGTTGAAACATCCAGTTCAGTGACGCGGAATCCCAGTTGACGCAGTTGGCGGCGGGTCAGCATCGTATGCGCGAACCCCCATGGCTCTACAGCCGCGGCGGTCGTGATGTACGCCAGTCGACCGCCGTGCAGCCCGGGCAGTGCATGCGGGATCATCCCTGTGGCTCCGCGCAGCGTCGATGTGAGCATCATGGTCGCCATCCTGGCCTCCTTTCGTATCGCCCAGTATAGGACCGCGTTCATGAGAGCGCTGACAGATGAAAGATCGAATGCGCGCGGTGGCGTTTGGCGCTCGCCTGGCCCGGTTGCCGGAAATGACGACATGGGCGCGAACGATTCCGCCGATGCGGACGGAAAATGCCATAACTCGAACGAAGACGATACGATTGGACGCATGAGCGAAACGAACAATGACAACCTGTGGCCGGCCCCGACCGCTGACGGCCCGCTGAACGCGACCGTGACCATCCCCGGCAGCAAATCCCTGTCGAATCGGTACCTGATCCTCGCCGTGCTTGGCGCGAAGCCCGTCACGCTTGTCGGGCTGTTGCGCTCGCGCGACACCGAACTGATGATGGGAGCGCTGTCGGCGCTTGGTGTGCGCTGCGACATCGACCCGGAAAACGACACCACGGTCACGGTGACGCCGCCGGAATCCGGCCGATTCAGCGGCAATGTGGGCGTGTACTGCGGGCTCGCCGGCACGGTGATGCGTTTCGTGCCGGGGCTGGCGCTGTTCGCGGACGCCCCGGTGCGGTTCGATGGAGACGATCAGGCATACGCGAGGCCGATGCAGCCGGTTCTCGACGGGCTCGAACAGCTTGGCGCCCGCGTCGAATACCACGGCGAGCACGGCCGGCTGCCGTTCACCATCACGCCACCGCGTCATGATGGTGAACAGGCCGATGACGGTTCCGCTGCCGCCAAGGTGAGCATCGACTCGTCCGGCTCTTCACAGTTCATCTCCGGTCTGCTGCTGATCGGGTCGCGCCTGCCCGGTGGGCTGGAGTTGCGGCATACGGGGGAGAAGATGCCGAGCCTGCCGCATATCCGCATGACCGTCGCTGATGTGAACGGCGCGGGCGGCAATGCGACCGCTGATGAGGAGTCTCGCGTCTGGCGAGTCGGCCATGCCGCGTTGCAGCTGCCGGAACGCGTGGTCGTCGAACCTGACCTGTCGAATGCGGCGCCGTTCCTCGGTGCGGCTTTGATTGCCGGAGGCACGGTGCGCGTGCCGCACTGGCCTGTTGAGACCACCCAGCCCGGTGGACTGCTGCCGGGATATCTGGAACGCATGGGCGCGCGCGTCTCGTTCCCCGAAGAGGACGGCGTGCGGTATTGCGAGGTGAGTGGCGACGGCCATGTGCATGGTCTTGGTGATTTCGACCTGACCGCGGCAGGGGAGATCGCGCCGTCGCTCGCGGCGATACTGGCGTTTGCCGATGCTCCGACCCGTATGCTCGGCATCGGTCATCTGCGTGGTCATGAGACAAACCGTCTGGAGGCGCTGGTCACGGAGATCACGCGCATCGGGGGAGAGGCCCGCGAACTGGAGGATGGCATCGAGATCACTCCTGTGCCGGTTGAGCGTCTGCACGGTGAGGTGATGGAATCCTACGCTGATCACCGCATGGCGACGTTCGCCGCGATGATCGGGCTGGCCGTGCCGGGCGTCCGAATCGTCAATGTGGAGACCACGCGCAAGACACTGCCCGATTTCGTGGGCATGTGGACCGGCATGTTGGAGCGGTGACCGCGACGAATATCACGGATATACGATGAGGGGCTGATTCCCAGCGGAATCAGCCCCTCATTTATGTTCGTCCGTTTGCGTTAGACGGACTGCGGCCTGCTAACGGCAGTTCGTCACTTGGTGAACGTGTTGCCGTAAGTGTCCGCGCCGTTCTCGGCGATTTCGGCGGACTTGCGGGCGATGGCCAGCTCCTCGTTCGTCGGGATGACGGCGATGATCACGGAGGAGTCCGGGGTGGAGATGATGCGCGGCTCCTTGGAGCGCTTCGCGTTCTTCTCCTCGTCCAGCTTGACGCCGAACGGGGCGAGCTTGTCGCACACCATCTTGCGCACGATGTCGTCGTTCTCGCCGACGCCGGCGGTGAAGGTGATTACGTCGCAGCCGCCCATCTGGTAGGTGTAGTTGCCGATGTAGCTGACGATGCGGTGCACGTACACGTCGAGGGCCAGCTTGGCGTCCTCGTTGCCTTCGGCCACCAGACGGTGAACCTCGCGCAGGTCGCCGAAGCCGGTCATGCCCATCATGCCGGAGCGCTTGTTGAACAGGGTGTCGAGCTCGTCCACGTTCATGTGGGCGTTGCGGATGAGGTGGAAGACCACGGCCGGGTCGATGTCGCCGGTGCGGCCGCCCATCATCAGGCCTTCAAGCGGGGTCAGACCCATGGAGGTCTCGACCGGCTTGCCGGAAACCTCGGCGGAGGCGGAGGCTCCGTTGCCGATGTGCAGCACGATCTGCTTGAGGCCTTCGGCCGGCTTGCCGATGACGCCGGGGACCACGGAGGAGATGAACTCGTGCGAGGTGCCGTGGGCGCCGTAACGGCGGATGTGGTACTGGTCGGCAATCTCCTTGTTCAGCGCGTAGGTGCTGGCCGCCTTCGGCAGCTGGAAGAAGAAGGAGGAATCGAACACGAAGATCTGCGGAACGTCGGGCAGCAGCGCGCGCATGACTTCGGCGCCCTTGGCCTCCGGGCCGTTGTGCAGCGGGGCGAGCACGGCCAGGTCCTTGACGGCGTTGATGGTCTTGTCGGTCACGAGGGCCGGCTTCGGGAAGAGGGATCCGCCCTGAACCACACGGTGACCGACGGCGACGATGCCTGCTTCGGACAGGTCCGGTCCGTACTCCTTGAAGAAGCCGAGCACGCGCCTGAGGCCCTGCTCGTGGTCGTGGATCGGCTCTTCGAGCTCGTGCTTCTCGCCGTTGTACTCGTGCTTGTAGTGACCGTCGACCGGTTCGCCGATCTTCTCGACGAGACCGGAGGCCAGACCTTCGCCGGACTCAAGATCGACCAGCTGATACTTGATAGAGCTGGAACCGGAATTGATGACAAGGACGGTTTTCGCCATTGTGGGCATCCTCCATGATTGATACGTACCGCGAAACACGGCTTTCCACCTGATAGATTACTCGCTGCTTGCTACAAATCAGCGCCGCAGGTTTCGCCGAGAGCCACCAAAGAGAAAAGCCCCGCTGACGGGCTGAGCCGTGAAGTAAACAGCGGGGCTGGTTATAGGTGAAGAGCGAACGACAGATTGCACGTGCCCCCGCTGGCGGGGGCTGTCGCGAAGCGACTGGGGGTGGTCGTAAAGAGCGGCTGTATCGCGTGGAGACCGCTAAAACACCCGCGTCACTGGGCCTCGATGGCGGTCAATGCGATGGTGTTGATGATGTCCTGCACCGTCGCACCGCGTGAGAGGTCGTTGACGGGCTTGTTGAGGCCCTGCAGCACGGGGCCGATGGCGAGCGCCCCGGAGGAACGCTGCACGGCCTTGTAGCCGATGTTGCCGGAGCACAGGTCGGGGAACACGAACACGTTGACGTGTCCGGCCACGTCGTTGCCCTTGGCCTTGGTGGCTGCCACGTCGGGCGACCATGCGGCGTCGAACTGGATGGAGCCGACGACGGGCAGGTCCGGAGCCTTCTCCTTGACGATTCGCGTGGCCTCTTCGACGATGTCCACGTCCGGCCCCTTGCCGGAGCCGAGGGTGGAGTAGGAGAGCATGCCGACCTTGGGCTCGATGCCGAACGCCTTGGCGGTCACGGCGGACTGCAGCGCGATCTCCGCGAGCTGTTCGGCGTCCGGGTTGAGGTTGATGGCGCAGTCGGAGAACACGGTCACGTGGTCCTTGAAGCACATCAGGAAGGCGCCGGAGACGAGCCTCTGCCCGGGCTTGGTCTTGATGACCTGCAGCGCCGGACGCACGGTGTTTGCGGTGGAGTTGACCGCGCCGGACACCAGACCGTCGGCGTAACCGAGCACGACGAGCATCGTGCCGAAATAGCTCGCGTCGGTCAGCTGCTTGCGGGCCTGCTCTTCGGTCATGCCCTTCTTGGCGCGCAGCTCGCACAGCTTGGCGACCATGGGCTTGAGGATGTTCTCGTCGTCCATGGCCTGGAAGCGCGCCTTGCCCAGATGGGTCAGACCGAGTTCCGCGCCCCGGGCGAGGATCGCGCCCTTGTCGCCCACGATGATGAGGTTCGCGATCTCGCGCTCCAGCAGGTAGTCGGCCGCCTTGATGATGCGGTCCTCTTCGCCTTCGGGCAGCACGATCGTTTTCTTGTTCGCCTTGGCGCGGCCGAGCAGGCTGTACTGGAAGGCGTACGAGGTGATCGGGAAGTCGATCTCGACGTTGATGGCCCGCAGGACCTCTTCGGTCGGCACGTTCGCCTGGAAGGCGGCGAGCGCCGCATCGGCCTGTGACGCTTCGGTGAACGGGATCTGGGGGATCGTCCACACCGGCAGCCCGAAGTCCGCGAGCGTGTCCTTGACCGAGACGGAGTGGCGCGGCTCGCAGCCCGTCACGAAGATGCCCAGCACCTTGTTGCCGGCGGCCTCCATGCCTTCGATGGAGAGACGGACGGTGTCCTTGAGCTCGTCAGGCCAACGATCGATGGTGCACACGGCGAGGAAGACGCCGGCCTGCAGGTCGGCGGCGATGTTCGCGTTGAACTCGTAGGCGGTCGGGTCGTTGACGTGCGACTTGTCGGTGCCGACGATGAGCGCCGCGTCCGCGCGGGACACGTTCATCGCGTCGTTGAACGCCGCGACGATGTCGCCGCGGGAGCCTTCCTTGTCCTTGCGCACCTGGTGAATGTCCAGTCCGGTGGACAGCGCGACGCCGAGGCCGGCGTTGGAGGCGTTCAGCAGGATGGGGGTGAAGTGGTCGTGATTGGAGACCGCGGGGCGGAACACGGTGGTCTTGAATTTGGTGGTCAGCGCCTTGAGCACGCCGTATGCCACGACGTTGCGTCCGTTTGCGCCTTCAGGACTTGCGATGTAGATGTTCGTTGTTGTCACGTTTGTCTCCTCGTCGGGGATGGTACTGCTCGTGTGACCGCCTTGTTTCACACTTACTGACATTGTAGTACCCGATCGTTCGTTGCCGGGCGTTGACATGGCGGTAAATGCGGCCGGGACGGTTCGACCGGGCGCGTGGTGACGATGTAGTCGTTGCGCCCGTATCCGTCGTCGGAGACGATGTGCTCGATGTCGTGGGGTAGCCTGCGATGGGGTAGTGCAGGTAGCAGGTGATGCCGAGCTGGTCGAGGCGCCGGCGATAGGCGTCCGCGTCCGGCTGCCCCGCGTGCTGGGTGAGCACGACGGAGCAGCCGTGGAATCCGCGCGAGCGGAAGATGTCGATGAGTCGCAGCACGTCCTCGTCGTACGTGATGCCGAGGTCGCCGCGCATCTTGGCCTTCTCGATGTGGTTGGCGTTGATGGCGATGACGATCTCCACGTCGTCGGCGAGGCTTTTGAGCATGCGGAATTTGGAATCCGGCTCGAAGCCGGGCAGCACGCGTGACGCGTGATAGTCATCGAACAGCTTGCCGCCGAACTCCAGATAGAGCTTGCCGCCGAACTGCGCGATGCGCTTTCGAATGTTGGCGGCCTGCAGCTCGATATATTTCTTGTTGTCGAATCCCTGTCGCATGTGCAGTGAGAGTCCCGTCCGAACGGAGCGCTGTACCTGCAGATTATACCGGGTTCTTTACGAGGACCACCCCCTCCCAGTCGCGAAGCGGCTGGGGTCTTACAAGAATCTACGAGTGAAATTCGGCGATGTGTGCGGTAGCATGGCGCGGGAAGCGAAAGCGTACAAGGGTACGTCGAGCTTCCCGTAACGCAGCTAACGCACACATCGTCGAAGTCCACCGGTGAATTGGAATAACGTGTGTGGCCTCTAGGCGCACCGAAGGAAGCTGTACAAAGGTACCGCGACTGAGGAGCAACGACGAGGACACTCCGTTATTCCAAATTCGCTCCCATTCGCCCTCTGAAACCGTGACCTAAACGATTTTGTATAGACCGTTTAGCTCCGATTATCAGGATTACTTAGATTATCCAAGAATTACGGTGTATCATAATTCCTGTTGTCATTTTGTTGTCACGCTGACAAGGATATTATACTTAATTACACCACATAAATCAAGTGGTTATTGCCATTCTGTATCTGTCATTGTTAATTCGCCCTCAGCGGTCATTCTGCCAATCGTAGCGAGTGACAAACTTTCATCTTGGGTGAGTGAATGCTTTTCGGTAATTTTCGCTTGCGTATCATAATACAAACAGAAACGATGAGAAATAACATACACAAAATCAAATAAGTTTGCAGACTCGTCAAGCAGTTCGGTAATCCACTCAGATAAGTGATTTTCTGCATAAGAGGTTGGAATTTCGGGCAAAAGTATGGCAAGTCCCATCCTCTTAAAATTTGATCGGTACTGCTGAATTTTTTTCGTCTTTCTTCGTATGCTTTCTTGAAAAAAGCGTTTCTCTCCGTCGGTAGTTCCGGAGGTAGATATCGCAACCTTTTCATCTTTAAGAGGGACAAAGAAATATCCGCTTGATTTGATGATATTTTTGCGTTTTTCTATATCCTTAGGTTTACCCTGATTTAATTCGGAAAAGGCGCGAGATACTTTCATATCATCTTCTTTTACAGCGGCGGTAACCTCAATTCCCGTACTATTTGCACTGTCTTGAAGATCGGGAGCTTCGCCTGTAATCATTGTATCAAACTTTGAAGGATACAAGTAACGCAAAGTGGCAAGCACCCTATATTCCTGAGAATGTTTAAGAGTGTTTGGTTTAACCGCAGAGGAATATTTTTTACCTTTAACTAAGTCTGTATTTATCTTCATAATTATTCAACCGGAGGAATAGGTGGCATAACAACAAACATTGATTTTAATTCATCAATAGTGCCTGCCTTACCCCACTCAGACATTCCATTTTTCCATACCAAACTATCAGCATTGAACTGACCTGAAGTAGCCATTTGTTGCAATACATTTAAATCAAAAAGGTCCGGTTGCTTGCCCGTTCACCGCAATGTGATATGCAACAACAGGAACGGGTGGAGGTGTTGCTCCGCTCGGTGTGGTTTGATTAATACCAGCCATTGAGTTGTTCATAATTCCGGCAATATTATGACTGACAGCACCGCCGAGAGCCATTCCCGCCATCATAGCGGCAGGATTAAGCCCTGCGCTGCCGTTTCCTAAATCAACTCCACCTGCACCGTTTTCACCCATATGTCCCAGGGCCTCAGCACCGGCAATACCGACTTCAGCCTGTTTTTCAACCCGAAACGCACCAATATTGGCAGATTGAGTTTGCTTATGCATAGCATATTGTCCCTCTTCACGCTGAATACGTAATCTTCCTACATAGTCAGCGGTTTCGGCCTTAACTTTAGTTGTGCATTTATGTAATTCTCCGTCATAAACGGTTTTTCTTTGTTCTTTTGCACCATTTTGCGATGCATCTACCGCATTACCACAACTGGCGCAGAATTTTGCTCCCTCCGCAAGTTCTTGCCCGCAGTTAATGCAAAAAGCCATATTGCACACCTCCACAGAATAATTTCAAAACGCAAAAACTGTCATTTTTTCAAATGAGGGCATTCTAGACAAGCGGATTTGTTTTCATCCCATAAGCTACATTTCTTCCTGATCCTACCACAGAATCTCAGCGATGCGCTGGTAGAGGCGTTCAAGGACCGGCTGAAGAACGACTAAATCCGAGAAAACAAAAAGAGCTATCTGACTTTTCTAACAGAAATCAGATAGCTCTTTATTCTTGAATAATCTAAAATGTTGTCATTTTGTTGTCACGGGGCAATTCCGTAACCCAAAAGTCCAGCCTTTTCAAGGCTTTTTGGCCTTTCGGGCATTATTCCCACTCGATCGTTGCCGGCGGCTTGGACGTGCAGTCGAGGACGACGCGGTTGATCTGGCGGCACTCGTTGGTGATGCGGGTGGAGATGGTGGCGAGCACGTCGTAGGGCACGCGCGACCAGTCGGCGGTCATGGCGTCCTCCGAGCTGACCGGGCGCAGGACGATGGGGGAGCCGTAGGTGCGCTCGTCGCCTTGGACGCCCACCGAGTGAACGTCGGCGAGTAGCACGACCGGGCACTGCCAGATGTCGCGGTCGAGGCCGGCGCGGGAGAGCTCTTCGCGGGCGATGGCGTCGGCCTCGCGCAGCAGGTCGAGGCGTTCCCTGGTGATTTCGCCGATGATGCGGATGCCCAGGCCCGGACCGGGGAAGGGCTGGCGCCAGACGATCTCGTCAGGCAGGCCGAGCTCGGTGCCGATGGCGCGCACCTCGTCCTTGAAGAGGGTGCGCAGCGGTTCGATGAGCTGGAACTTGATGTCCTTGGGGAGCCCGCCGACGTTGTGGTGGGACTTGATGTTGGCCGCGCCGTCGCCGCCGCCGGATTCGACGACGTCGGGGTAGAGGGTGCCCTGCACGAGGAACTTGACTTCCTTGCCGCGGGCGCCGGCTTCTTCGAGGACCTGACGCTGGGCTTTCTCGAAGGTGCGGATGAACTTCTCGCCGATGATCTTGCGCTTGCGCTCGGGCTCGGAGACGCCCTTGAGCGCTTCGAGGAAGTCGTCGGCGGCGTCGACGGTGATCAGTCGGATGCCGGTGGCGGCGACGAAGTCGTGCTTGACCTGCTCGACCTCGCCTTTGCGCAGCAGGCCGTGGTCGACGAACACGCAGGTGAGCTGGTCGCCGATGGCCTTGTGGACGAGGGCGGCGGCGACTGCGGAGTCGACACCGCCGGACAGGCCGCAGATCACTTCGGCGTCGCCGACCTTCTCGCGGATCTTGGCGACCTGGTCCTCGATGATGGAGGAGGCGTCCCAGTTGTCGGGCAGGCCGGCGCACTGGTGGAGGAACGTCTCGATGAGCTTCTGGCCGAAGGGGGTGTGCTTGACCTCGGGGTGCCACTGCACGCCGTAGAGCTTGCGGGACTCGTCTTGCATGGCGGCGACGGGCGCGCCCTCGGTGTGGGCGAGCACTTCGAAGCCGGCGGGCGCGGTCTTGACGGCGACGCCGTGGCTCATCCACGTGTCCTGCTCGGCCGGGGAGCCGGCGAGCAGCCCGTCCGTCTTGTCGATGGTCGTGTCGGTCTTGCCGTATTCGCCGAGCGCGGCCTTGTCGACGTCGGCGCCGAGCGCGTACGCCATGGCCTGGAAGCCGTAGCAGATGCCGAGCACGGGCACGCCGGCGTCGAACAGCTTGGGGTCGACGCGCGGGGCGCCGGGCTCGAATACGGATGCGGGGCCGCCGGACAGGATGATGGCCTGCGGGTCCTTGGCGAGCATCTCGTCTACCGGCATGGAATGGGGGACAAGCTCCGAATACACGTTCGCCTCGCGCACGCGACGGGCGATGAGCTGCGCGTATTGGGCGCCGAAATCGACGACAAGCACCGGGCCGTTAGCCATGGGACTCCCTTCATGCGGCCGCGCGCGATAGCGGATACATAGGTATGGGCGATATCGTTGATTGCGGCCATTGGTATTGTGTGGACTTCTTACAGTATGTCACATCAATTGTGGCGATTCGAGCCGACATTGGCGTGTGCGATGGGCGGGTGTCGTCCGGGAACGACGCACCGTTTCACAAAACCGAACAATTAACGCTGTTAATATGAACAACACGCCGCATGTTCTGTTGCCTGCATGAACACGCGGCGTGCCGGTAGATCGCTGAAATCGTTGGAAAATAAGAGTTTCTCACTGGATGGAGCCGTAATATAACCTGTGAGGGCACCGGTTATTCACTCATAATTCATACAATTAATCTAACATTTTCGAACACACATGCAAAAAAGCTGCCAAAAGTCTTGCTCTCAACGTACCATGATGAACGATTGGGATTGGGCAACCGCGAAATCGCAAGGCTTCGCGAGAGCCCATGACCGAACGATAATGATCAATTGCACATCACTGTGCAGGAGTACAGGAGTACACATGACGAGTCCTGTTATTGGCACCCCTTGGAAGAAGCTGAACGCTCCGGTTTCCGAGGAAGCTCTTGAAGGCGTGGACAAGTACTGGCGCGTTGCCAACTACCTTTCCATCGGCCAGATCTATCTGCGGAGCAACCCGCTGATGAAGGAACCCTTCACCCGTGAAGACGTGAAGCACCGTCTGGTGGGGCACTGGGGCACCACCCCTGGCCTGAACTTCCTCATCGGCCACATCAACCGCTTCATCGCTGACCACGGCCAGAACACCGTGTTCATCATGGGCCCGGGCCACGGTGGCCCCGCCGGTACCTCCCAGTCCTACCTGGACGGCACCTACACCGAGACGTACCCCAACATTACCAAGGATGAGGCTGGCCTGCAGAAGTTCTTCCGCCAGTTCTCCTACCCGGGCGGCATCCCCTCCCACTTCGCTCCGGAAACCCCGGGCTCCATCCACGAGGGTGGCGAGCTGGGTTACGCCCTGTCCCACGCCTATGGCGCGATCATGGACAACCCGAGCCTGTTCGTTCCCTGCATCGTCGGCGATGGTGAGGCCGAGACCGGCCCGCTGGCCACCGGCTGGCAGTCCAACAAGCTCGTGAACCCGCGCACCGACGGTATCGTGCTGCCGATCTTGCACCTTAACGGCTACAAGATCGCCAACCCGACCATCCTGTCGCGCATCTCCGACGAAGAGCTCCACGAGTTCTTCCACGGCATGGGCTACGAGCCCTACGAGTTCGTCGCCGGCTTCGACGATGAGGACCACATGTCCATCCACCGTCGCTTCGCCGAGCTGTTCGAGTCCGTGTGGGACGAGATCTGCGACATCAAGGCCGCGGCGAACACGGACAACATGCACCGTCCGTTCTACCCGATGATCATCTTCCGCACCCCGAAGGGCTGGACCTGCCCGAAGTACATCGACGGCAAGAAGACCGAGGGCTCCTGGCGCGCCCACCAGGTGCCGCTGGCTTCCGCTCGCGACACCGAGGCCCACTTCGAGGTCCTCAAGAACTGGCTGGAGTCCTACAAGCCGGAAGAGCTGTTCGACGCCAACGGCGCCGTCAAGGACGACGTCCTGGCCTTCATGCCGAAGGGCGAGCTGCGCATCGGCGCCAACCCGAACGCCAACGGTGGCGTGATCCGCAAGGATCTCGTGCTGCCGGCGCTCGAGGACTACGAGGTCAAGGAAGTCAAGGAGTTCGGACACGGCTGGGGCCAGCTCGAGGCCACCCGTCGTCTGGGCGTCTACACCCGCGACATCATCAAGAACAACATGCACGACTTCCGCATCTTCGGACCGGATGAGACCGCTTCCAACCGTCTGCAGGCTTCTTACGAGGTCACCAACAAGCAGTGGGACGCCGGCTACATCTCCGACGAGGTTGACGAGCACATGCACGTCTCCGGCCAGGTCGTCGAGCAGCTGTCCGAGCACCAGATGGAAGGCTTCCTCGAGGCCTACCTGCTGACCGGCCGTCACGGCATCTGGAGCTCCTACGAGTCCTTTGTGCACGTGATCGACTCCATGCTGAACCAGCACGCCAAGTGGCTTGAGGCTACCGTCCGCGAGATTCCGTGGCGCAAGCCGATCGCCTCCATGAACCTGCTGGTCTCCTCGCACGTGTGGCGTCAGGATCACAACGGTTTCTCGCACCAGGACCCGGGTGTCACCTCCGTCCTGCTGAACAAGTGCTTCCACAACGATCACGTCATCGGCATCTACTTCGCGACCGACGCGAACATGCTGCTGGCCATCGCCGAGAAGTGCTACAAGTCCACCAACAAGATCAACGCCATCATCGCCGGCAAGCAGCCGGCCGCCACCTGGCTGACCCTGGACGAGGCTCGTGCCGAGCTCGCCAAGGGTGCCGCCGCTTGGGATTGGGCTTCCACCGCGAAGACCAACGATGAGGCTCAGGTCGTGCTCGCCGCCGCCGGCGACGTCCCGACCCAGGAGATCATGGCCGCTTCCGACAAGTTGAAGGCCCTGGGCATCAAGTTCAAGGTCGTCAACGTGGCTGATCTGCTCTCCCTGCAGTCCGCCAAGGAGAACGACGAAGCGCTGACCGACGAGGAGTTCGCCGACATCTTCACCGCCGACAAGCCGGTGCTGTTCGCGTACCACTCCTACGCCCACGACGTGCGTGGCCTGATCTACGATCGCCCGAACCACGACAACTTCAACGTCCACGGCTACGAGGAGGAGGGCTCCACCACCACCCCGTACGACATGGTTCGCGTGAACGAGCTGGATCGCTACGAGCTGACCGCCGAAGCCCTGCGCATGATCGACGCCGACAAGTACGCCGACGAGATCCAGAAGCTGGAGGACTTCCGTCAGGAAGCGTTCCAGTTCGCGGTCGACAAGGGCTACGACCACCCGGACTACACCGACTGGGTGTACTCGGGCGTCAAGACCGACAAGAAGGGCGCCGTCACCGCCACCGCCGCCACCGCTGGCGACAACGAGTGATGATCGCCTGATTCTTATCAGGATCTGAGCTGAAAGGGCTTCCGGAGCAATCCGGAAGCCCTTTTTTCGTCAGGCTCCACCAAGCGACAATATCGCTCGTGAGAATGGTCATCGCCTACAAACCGACAAGTCGTCATGACACGACGGGTAAATCCACACTACGTAGTCATCTCCATATATAATCAAGACGTCCGCTGAATGCGACCCACCGCATGACGGTCCCTCGAAGAAGAAGGTGATGACTCTCTTGGATGTATCATTCTCATATTTCATCCAACAGGTATGTTCGAATCCGGCGCTGGCCATCACCACGTTGCTGACGCTCGGCGTCATTTTCGTGAACGGCTGGACCGACGCCCCCAACGCCATCGCCACCTGCGTCACCACCAGATGCCTACGTATCCGTCCGGCGGTGATCATGGCCGCGGTGCTCAATTTCTTCGGTGTGTTCATCATGACGCAGCTGAACGCCTCGGTGGCGTCCACCATCAGCAACATGGTCGATTTCGGCGGCGACACGAACGCCGCGCTGATCGCGTTGTGCGCGGCGCTGTTCTCCATCGTTGTCTACAGTGTGGGCGCGTCGCTGCTGGGCATCCCCACGTCCGAGAGCCACAGCCTAATCGCCGGCCTTTCCGGCGCCGCCATCGCCATCCAGGATGGCATCGGCGGCATCAACATGGGGGAGTGGGTCAAAGTGCTGTATGGTCTCGCGGCCAGCCTCCTGCTCGGATTTGGCATCGGCTGGATCGTGTGCAAGCTGGTGACGCTGATCTGCGCGGGGCTTGACCGCAGGCGCGCCAACGTATTCTTCACGTATGCGCAGATCGTCGGGGCCGCGGCCATGAGTTTCATGCACGGCGCGCAGGATGGCCAGAAATTCATCGGCGTCCTGTTCCTCGGCATGGCGTTCTGCAGTGGGCAGACCGGTGTCGCAGGCGTGATCATCCCAGTGTGGCTGATGATCCTGTGCAGCACGATCATGGGTGTCGGCACCAGCGTGGGAGGGGAGCGCATCATCAAATCCGTCGGGCAGGACATGGTCCGGCTGGAGAAATACCAAGGCTTTTCCGCGGACCTGTCCAGTGCGCTGTGCCTGCTGGTGATGACCGTGCTCGGCATCCCCGTTTCCACCACGCACACCAAGACCAGCGCCATCATGGGCGTCGGAGCGGTGCGCAGGCTGTCCGCGATTAACTTCGGCGTCGTGCGCGACATGATGCTCACCTGGGTGTTCACGTTCCCCGGCTGCGGCATCATCAGCTACGTCATGGCAAAACTGTTCATGCTGGTGTTCTGACACCGCTCCGGCACACGGCATCAGTCATCGTTTCAAGAAAGGATCAGCATATGGCGAGGAAAAACGATTCGTTCTATTTCGACGGATTCAAGCAGAGCGCCGATTATGCATGCCAGGCGGCACATCTGCTGTCGGAAGTCATGCACCATTACGAACCGGATCGTCTGCTGGAACGATTCGACGAGATGCATCGCATCGAACAGGCGGCGGACGAGGTCCGTCACGGCATGATGGACGAGCTGGTCACCGCATTCATCACTCCGTTCGACCGGGACGACATCGCGCGGCTGAGCAGCGTGCTCGATGACGTCACCGACCGCATCGAAGGCGCCCTGCACCGCATGTATTACGACAACGTGCTGGAGATCCGACCCGATGCGCTGGACTTGGTCGACATGGTCGAGCGCTCATGCGGGAAGATGGCGGAGCTGATCGGCGAGCTGCCCCGGTTCAAGCGGTCGAAGACCCTGCGCGAGCAGGTGTTCTTCATCAACAAGATCGAGCAGGACGCGGACCGCCTGTTCGTAGAGGCGATGCGCCGCCTGCACACCACCTGCACCGACCCGCTGCAGGTGCTCGCCTGGCACGAGGTGTACGTGCATCTGGAGCTGTGCACCGACGATTGCGAGCATGTCGCCGATGTCGTCGACAACATCGTCATGGAGAACAGCTGAGAGCGGTTCCCCCGTCCCGTCCCGGCCACGGCGTTGGACGGGAATGCCGCCTAACGGTGGGTGTTGAGCCACGCGATGGCGAGCTGGGTGCGGTTGGTCAGAGCAAGCTTGTCGAGCATCGCGCTGATGCGGTTGCGCACGGTGCCCTCGCTCAGATACAGTCTGGCGGCGATGTCGCGGTTGTCGAGTCCCTCGGCGACGAGCGCCGCGATGTCACGCTCCCGTTCGTTCAGCAGCTGATCGATGCCATCAGACGTACGACGGCCGTGCGGGATGCCGTCGCCGGCCGTGTCCGAGGCGTCGTCCGGCCCCTTGCATCCGGCACCGGCCGTCGGCCCGGTGAGTTTGCCGATCACGTCGGCGCCGAGCACCACCTGACCGGCCATCACCGCATGCAGGGCGGGTGCGATCGCCGCCACATCCTGCTTGATGAGATAGCCTTTTGTCCCGAGCCGCATCGCCTGCTCGATATAGGCCTGGTCAGAGAACGTGGTCAGGAACAGGATACGTGCCGCCGGATCCTTCGTCAGGATCTCCCGCGCGGCGTCCAGCCCGTTCATGCCGGGCATCTGTATGTCGATGAGCAGGATATCCGGATGATTCTCCGGCGACTCGAAATACCTGCGAATCGCCGCGCCGCCGTCGTTGGCGCTCCATAGCACGTCGGCGGTGTCGGTGGCGGTCAGGATCGTCTCCAGCGACTGACAGACGATCGGGTCGTCGTCCACGATCGCGATTCTCATAGCTTCCCCCTGTTCCCTAATGTGCCGGCAGTCGTCTTCATGAATGCCGGCTGGTCTGTTTTCGCGCAAGATTCCGGGGATGCATGCCAACGTTGCTTCGGCACGGACACGAACACGCGCCATCCGCCATCATACGGGCCGCACAGGGCGGTTCCGCCGATTGAGCGCACGCGCGATTCGATGTCGGTGAGTCCCATGCCGCGAGGCGGCTCCCCGTCCGTCCGGCACCGCCCGCGGGCATCACGGGCGCGGATCGCGGGCCCTGGATCCTGGACGACCAACTGCCACAATGTCGGAAAATCACGCAGCGTCACGCTCGCCTCATGGGCCTCGCTATGATGCGCGACGTTTGCCAGCGCCTCGCGAATCACCGTCGCGAAGCAGCGTGACACCGGGGCCGGGGCCGTGTCGATGTCGTTCGCCAACGACACCGAGAAGTCCGGGGAGATACCGTCGAATGAGGCGACGGCGGCTTCGATCTGCGCGGCGAAATCGGTGCCATCATCCTCAAGGTCATGTACCGAGCGGCGCACCATCGTCATCGCATCGTCCAAGGTCTCGCCCAGCGTGGTGAATCCACGGGCCGCGACCTCGTCATCGGTCGCCTCGGCCACGGCCCTGCCGGCCTGCGCCTGCATGATCGCACGAGTCAGCAGGTGCCCCACATTGTCGTGGATCTCGCGGGCGATACGCGTGCGTTCGCCGAGCGTCGCCATGCGGACCGACTGCGCGCGCTCCTCATCGATATCGGCGATGCGCGAGCGGACGGAACGGGAGGCTTCACGGGCCATATCCTGAGCGTGCAGCAGCGCACGTCGATTCCCATCCGAAGCCTCGCGGGACCGTCCCGCGACGAATCCGAGCAACGCGGTCAACGTAAGAGCCAGCGCCTGCATATGGCTGTTGGCATCTGCGGCTTCGGCCGCGACACCGGCATGTGACACGCGGACGAACCACAGCGCCGCAAACGGCAACACCCATAGCCAGCGCACGGCCGTTACCAGCCGCGAAGGGCGCCCTGCGGCAGCCAGACGCGCCATATCGTAGGCGACAAGCGGCATGAACGAGCACCATGCGGGCACTGCCGCGGCGACGATCAGATACGCCACGCAAGGCAACCACGGCCATCGTTCATCGGCATGCAGCCATTCGACCAGTCCGGTGACGGAGACGGCCAGCAGAAGCCCCGCGATGAACACGGCATCGGTGCGGATCCCGGTCATCACGGCGAGCACGGTGCCCAACGCGAGCAGAACACCCTCCTCGGCCAACACGCGCATGGCACCTCCCGGATCGTCATTCGTTTCAATACCAGTCTAGCGGTGGAAGGAACTCCACGAACATGCCGATCGTGGCGGATAATCCGCGTGGCGGCTCCCTGACGGTGGGTCTGTTCTCCAACCGAACCATCAACATCGGCATCGTGACCGAGATCGTGCTGCTCGTGCTCATCACCGAAGTGCCGGTATTGCAGACCGTGTTCCACACCGCGCCCCTGGGCTGGGACGACTGCGTATACCTGTGCTGCATCCCGTTCGTGATCCTCGGCATAGAGGAACTGCGCAAACTCATCTGGCGGCATTCTTTCCCAACCGAGCGGGTATAGCGTGCTCCGCCCCCCCCGCTGGCGGGGGCAAGTGGCGCCGCGAGATGATGACAAATGTCACGGGTGCGCGGCCAAGTCGTGACGTTTGCAGGTGGCGATCGCCGACACTTTCTTGGGATGATGTAATCATCAAAGAAAGGAGCGGCTATGGCAACCGACAACACAGCCCCCGGACGCGATGTGGCACCCGACGCAGTACCGGCCGTGCATGTCAGTCAACTGGTCAAACGCTACGGTGACATGGTGGCGCTCGACTATTTCGACCTCGACGTGACGCAAGGCGAGATCTTCGGCCTGCTCGGGCCGAACGGCTCCGGCAAGACCACGGCGATCAACTGCATCCTCGCGCTGCTCACCTACGATTCGGGCACGATCCGCGTACTCGGCCAGCCGATGACGCCGACCTCATACGCGCTGAAACGGCGCATCGGCATCGTGCCGCAGAACGTGGCCGTATTCAACGAACTGACCGTCACGGAAAACATCGACTACTTCTGCTCGCTGTACGTGCCGAAGAAAACTGACCGCGCGCCGCTGGTCGAGGAGTCCATCGAATTCGTCGGACTCCAGGACTTCCGCAAGTTCCGGCCCGGCAAACTGTCCGGCGGTCTGCTGCGACGCCTGAACATCGCCTGCGGCATCGCGCACAAGCCTGACCTGATCTTCTTCGACGAACCCACGGTCGCTGTCGACCCGCAAAGCCGCAATTCGATTCTGGAAGGCATCCAGCGGCTCAACCAGGCCGGCGCCACAGTGATCTACACCAGCCATTACATGGAGGAGGTCGAGCAGATCTGCGACCGCATCCTCATCATGGACCACGGCCGGCACCTGGCGCTCGGCACCTCCGACGAACTTAAGAGCATGATCGATACCGGCGAGCGCATCACCATCGAAACGCTCGATCTGGCGGATTCGGCGATGGCTGAGGTCCGTGCGCTGCCGTGCGTAATCGAAGCCACCTACGACGGCAAGGAACTCGACGTGCGATGCCGGCGCGGCGAACACAACCTGACCGACGTGCTCGACGCGGTGAAACGCTCCGGCGCCAACATCGGCCACCTGACCAGTCGCCCGCCCACCCTCAACGACGTGTTCCTCGAACTCACCGGCAAGGCACTGAGGGACTGACCATCTTGCCCCTGCTGGCGGGGCTCCCGCGAAGCGAGTGGGGGTGGCCTTGCAACAACCACCCTCAGTCGGCTTCGCCGACAGCTCCCGCCAGCGGGAGCAGGTAAGGAGACATCATGTGGACCACATTTTTGGTCGCATTGAAAGCGAACCTGCGCAATCGTCAGGCACTGTTCTGGATGATTGTGTTTCCGATCGTGCTGGCAACCATGTTCAACGGGTTCTTCGGCGGACTGTCCGAGGGATACGAGCTCAGACCGATACCAATGGCCGTCGTCGAAGATAGCCGCTGGCAGCAGGCGGACGGAGCGCGTACGTTTGTGGATGCCTTGTCTGGAGAGACGGCCTCATCGTCGGAGTCTTTGGACGGCACGGCATACGCCGATATCAATCAGCAATTGCTGACCATCACCGCAGCCGACACCGTGCGGAAAGCCGAACAGCTGCTCGCCGATGGCACAGTCCGCGGCTACCTGGCTGCTGACGGCAACGGGCGTTTGGCGATAACCATCAGTCGGGAAACGGTGACCGCGGCCAATGACACCACAGGAAGCGTCGGACTGGATATCAGCCTATCGGCATTGCGCAGCGCCATCGACCTGTACAACCGCACCGACGCCGTCACCCGACAAACCATCGCCGACAATCCACAGGCTGCGCTCAGCCGCAACTTCTGGAATAGCATCGGGCAAAGCGTCGATGTGACTCACGAAACAACGCTCACGCATTTCCAGCCCAATGCCATCGCCAGATACTATTACGCGTTGCTGGCCATGTCCTGCATGATTGCCATGGGGTACTCAATCAGCACGGTCTCCACAGCACAAGCCAACCTGTCCGCATTGGGCATTCGCCGCACCGTGGCGCCATTGAGCCATGCCAGACAGCTTATTGCCGGTTTCCTTGCCTGCTGGTTGTGCGCATCGGTCGCATTGCTTATCGCATTGGCCTATATTCGCTTCATCTGCGACATTTCGTTTGGAGGGCGAGAACCGGTGACGGTGGTCGCGGTAATCATCGCCGCATTCATGACCAGTTCAGCCGGTACTTTGCTCGGCGCGGTACCGAAGCTTTCCTACGACACGAAATACGGTTTGTCGAGCGGAATCGCCTGCACATTGTCGCTGTTCACCGGACTGTACGGCGGCTTCGCCATGCAGATCAGTGACTGGATAGCACGCAACGCGCCCATCCTCGGCACCATCAACCCCGCGCAACAGGTGACGAACCTGTTTTACGACATTTTGTACTACGACAGCTACCAGCCGTTCATCACCACTTGTGCCATTTTGCTGGCGATGAGCGCGGTATTCCTCTTGGCCGGCATCGCAATGCTGAGGAGGCAACGCTATGAACACCTGTAAAGCCACATTGCGTGTACTGTTCTCGCACAGGGCCTACCTGTTGATTTACCTCGTGTTCGTGGGCATCATGATGCTGTCTATCAGCTGGTCGATGCTGTCTGGCACATCCGATTCCGCAGCCGCGGCATTCGAGCCGGCCAAAATGCGTGTCGCCGTCATCGATCGAGACTCGGACAGGGGCGGCATCGCGTCATCGATGCGCACATACCTGTCGGATTCCAGCGAACTGGTGAACGTTGACGATGCTAGTGAAACTCTGCAACAAGCCGTCGCCTCGAACTGGGTGGATCTGATCGTCATCATCCCCGATGGTTTCGCCGACGATTTCATTGATGCCGCGGCGACAGGCGAGAATCCACCAAGCGTGGACACGGTCACCAGCTATACGTCCGGCGCAGGCTCGATGGCCCGGATGAACGTCATCGGGTTCCTTTCACTCACGCGTACGGCACTGATTGGCTCGCATACGACGGTCGATAGTGCGGCGCTCGCAGCTATGGCCGGTATCGACATTGGAGACACTGCGGGTGATTCGTCTGAAGATGGCATGGGCGGGTTTGGTGAATTCTCGAATCAGGACATGCTTGATATGCTGCCGGCCGGTCAGATTGAGAAACCCAGCGTCGGCGATCTGTTCGAGGCATCGAAAGCGGCTGCCGCATCGGCGAGTGACATGGACGCGAACCATAAGGTCGCTGTGATCGACACGGCGAGCGCGGACGCGGAAAGTGCTTCGGACATGGCGGCCAGCAGATTTGGCAACACCATGAAAACCGCGCTGTATCCGCTGTTTTTGGCGATGACCGTCTGCGGGTCAATGATTCTGGGCATATTCACCACCGGGGAAGTTCGCCGTCGTCTCACCGCATCCCCACAACGCATGTCGTCGATGGGACTCCAGCGGTTGCTGACGCTCAGCGGATTCGCGCTCGTCGTATGCGTCGGTTATCTGGTGCTGGCGGTCGGTCTGATGGTCGCGGCAGGACTTGATCCGTTGACATTGAGCGCCGAAGGAGTGCTGATGACGTTCTGCGCAACCTGCGTATATGCGCTGATGACCGTCGCCTGTGGATTCATGCTCAGCGAATTCGGGTTTTCGGAGGCGGCTGCCAACGGATTCGCCAATATCTTCGGCCTGCTCATCATGTTCACGTCGGGCGTCGCATTGCCGGTTGACATGATGCCCGGCGTGATGGTGACCATAGCCAAGTTCCTGCCCGGCTGGTGGTATTGCACCGCGATCGACAACGCGCTCGGCTCCGGCACGGCGGAGGAAACCGGCATAAGCGTCGCCGGCTGGGCCGGCTCGCTGGGATTGGTCGCACTGTTCGGCGTGATGTTCATCTGCATCGGCCTGGCCGCCGGCCGCTTCCGCCGATCCCGTCCCACCCTGGCCGCGCCCGCCACCACGCAGCTGGCCGAGTGAGAAAATCAGCCTTTCAACCGATACCGCTGTACCGAGTCGTCGGCGAACTTGACTCGGGCGACCCGCCCTTCCTTCATCAGCTCGCGCATACCGGATGTGGCGGCCAGCGGCGTCAACTGCAGTTCGCGCATGATCTCCTTGACGCTCATCGCCGAATGCCGCTCCAGTACGGTCATAATCGCCTTGACCACGTCGCCCGGCGAACTGTTCGCCATCGTGCGTTGCTTGGTGATGGTCATCGTGAACGTGTTGATGTCGTTGCGCGTGGTCGCCGGCTCGATGCCGGCCTCGCGCAACGCGGCGGCGATGCGCTGGTAGCCGTCGCCGCCTTCTGGGTTCACAAACCCGCCGCCCGGATACGGCGTGGACTCCAGCAGCGTGAACAGGAACTGGTTTCGGGTGGAGACGAACGGCGCGCCCGTCACCGGATGCGGGCTCGCCAGCACATCATGTGTCACCATGCCGTACAGGCCACCCGGATTGGTGATCTCGATGCGATCGGTGAACACGCTGATATGCACCTGCGTGCCGCGCGCATCGGGCGAATAATCACGGTGGGTGAGCGCGTTCGCAATCGCCTCGCGCAACACGAGTGGCGGATAATCGGGCTTCTTCGCGCCAATCCAACGCATCAACGAGTCGACCGCATCGTCGATCATCACCGGAATCGAACCGACCACCGACTTCGAGGCGACCAATCGTTCGTCGCCCCGGAACACATCGTCCCGGCTCGTCCCCGGAAACACGGCTATCGAAATGCCGAGCCGCGGATAGAACTTCTGCGGATAGCGGCCCAACGCCAGCAGTCCGGCCAAGGTGGGACGCAGTATTCCGCCGACCTCCGACTCGTCGGAATCATCATGGCGCAACACCTGTAGATCCAGCAGCACATCGATGCCGTCCCGGTCGGCGAACACGCGCGGATGCTGTTCGCGCACGCGTGCCAACAATCCGGCAACAAGCTGCGGGTCGAGGTCATCGGTCGTGGCGCCGGGCACGATATCCAGATCGTATGTGGGCTGCAGATGCTCCTCGATGAGCCGGTCGACCTCATAGGAGGTCATGCGCCGGTCGCCGTCGCCGGTGCGGATGAACGAGCCGCCGTGCGGTCCGAGCGCGGTGGTGAAGCAGGGCTTGTCGCGCGGCAGCATTTCGTCGATGCGCGCGAACACCAGATTCGCGCCTTCGAACGGGCAGGTGACGATCACGGGCCGCACCACCGGCGTCATCTTCTCGCACGCCTGGCTCAGCGCCTCCTGCATGGCGCGCGCGTCGAATCCCTCGACCGGCGTGAACCCGTTCTTTTCGGACAGGCCAAGGATGATCCAGCCGCCGGAGCCGTTGGAGAACGCGGACAGCGTATCGGTGATGGTCGAGGAGATCTTGCGCTTGCATTCCTTGACCTCGCACTGCTGCGTATCGTTGCCGATCATGCGCATCAGCTCGATCAGCTCGGTCATCTTCGCGGTGTAGTCGTCAACCATGGCGGTCCTCCTTGACACCATTGTCCCGCGGCCGGCTGTCTGCCGAAGCCTCCCGCGCCCACGTCCTCCGTCAATTCATTGAAAATTCACGCGGTTGGGGTGCGCATAAGACTGTTGTTTTCATTGGTGCAGTACGAGGTCCCGTTGTCTATTTGTAAGTGCAACGCCTTCGTCAGAGTTGTAAGTCTGGCAGCTCGTCGGCAAACGCCTCGGCGGGTGTGCGGTAGCCGAGCGCTCGCATGGGCCGGTTGTCGGTCTCGTCGACGATCTCCTGGAGCTCCCTCGCCATGCCCGGTTCGATGATCGTGCGTTTGGGCAGGTAACGGCGGATCATGCCGTTGCGGTTCTCGTTGCCGCCCCGCTGCCAGCTGGAATAGGGGTCGGCGAAGCACGTGGCCATGCCCGGCTCGTCGCGCAGCCGCGCGTGGCGGGCGAACCCGGTGCCGTTGCCGTGCGTGACGCTGAGCCTGGCGGCCGCCGGCAGCGGGGCGAACATCGCCAGCCGCGCCCCGACGCTCCGCTCGGCGGTCTTGTCGGGGATAACACGGGCCATGAGGAAGCGGGTCCTCCTTTCGACCTCGGTGTGCAGGTCGCATCCCATGCCGATGACGCTGTCGGCCTCCCAATGGCCGAACCCGCTGCGAGCGTCCGCCTCCGGCGGACGACCGGCGATGGAGACCCTTCCGGGGATAGGGAACCTCGACACCCGACGGCCCGCATGCTTGCGCCGCCGCCGGTGGCCGCGCGGCAGGCATCGGGCCCGGCGTTCGCGGCGCGGCTTGCTGGAATAGATCCATCGGTAGACGGTCTCCGGGCACACGCGCATGGCATCGTCGCCGGGGAACAGGACGCGCAGCCTGCCGCTGACGGGCGGCGGCGACCAGCCGCAGCCCAGTCTCTCCGCCACCCACGCCCACAGCCGGTCAGGCGACAGGCGATGCGGCTTGCGCGCTTTGGCGCACCTCCGGGCGGCCTTGCGCCGGGCCGGCCCGGCGATGTAATAACGGCTCATCCAAGGCCCGGTCTTGAGCCGCCTGGGCCGATAGGGACGGTAGGATTCGCTCTCGTTGGACGGGAACCACGTGTTGCGTTTGATCTCACGGCTGACGGTGGACGGGCTGCGCCCGATCATCGCGCCGATCGCCCGTATGCCGGCCCCGTTGCCGATCTCGATCTGGATGACCTGGCGTTCCTCTTCCGACAGGTGCGAATACACTTCCCCCATAGGTGCAACATCCCTTCCGGACTGGTTTTCTAGACAATCTCCAATCTAACGGGGTGTTGCACTTTCAATTAGACAACGGGGCGTTTGTCAAGCAACCGGTAGGGGAGATACAATTATCTTGTAGCGTTGATCGATTCCAAGGAGGGAATTATGAGCTATATGAAAAAGATTGCTTCAACGCTCGCGGCGGCAGTCGCGTCCGTTGCTTTTGCCCTTGTTCCCAGCGTTGCACTGGCCAACGGCACCGATAGCGTTCCCTATGAGGCGAACGCCACCGTTGTCGTTGCCCCCAACGCTCCTGAAGGGTCAGAGTTGATCTTTGACCTTGAGACGAAGACGTTCACTGACATTGTTCTCCCGAACGGACGCACGCTTAAGCCAAGCCGTGGTTGCACCAACAATACTTCCGCTTGCTGGGCAGGCGGCGGAGCGCTCGGCGACATGGAGTTTACGGGTACTGGCGCGGTTAATGGCAATTGGCCCAGCCGGAGCAGCTTCTACTCCAATAACAAGTCAGCGGACATCGGTTTCACCTGGAAAGGAGAACGGGTGTACGTAAGCCAGATTGCTGCAAACCGCAAATTCACGCCAAACGGTTCTGTCGACGGCTTCTACGTCACCCGTTACTAAAACCTATGGGAGAGCACATCCTTTCCCTACAACACCTTTAGACGGAGGGCCGGTGTCTTCGGGCACCGGCCCTCCGCGTTCCTAGCGGCTGTGCCGGTGATGTGGCTGCGGAATCGGTTCGTGTGTTGTCTTTGCTTTTTCGATGTTCTCAGCCAGTCTTTGTTTGATTCGTTCGTTGAAGCGGCTGCGGTTGAGTCTGCGCACGCGATCCTCGTAGGGTTTACGCATGTGGTCGAGCGTGGCCTTGGATGCGTTGGTGCGGAAGGCGTTGGCCTCGGCGTAGGTAGCCGGGATGGTCGTGTTCTCAAGCCACGGCGCCGTTTGCTTCAGAAGCTGGGATTGCTCGGCGGCGGTCCTCTCGGCCGCGTGTCGGAGCCATCCGCGCGTGAACGGGTTCGCGTGCTCGGCCTTTTCGCTGGCCTCGCGCGCCACGTCGATGATCCGTTGCACGTCCCTGACTTCCCGTGGAGGCTCGGTCTTCCACCATTCGGTGAGGTCGGCGAGCTCACGCCTGGCCTCGTCCAGTTCGTCCACCGGTTCCGGCTCGGGACGCCGCGGTTCGCGTCCGATCTCCCGCGGCACGGGATCAGGCTTGGATTCCAAGCTCCTGCCGGACGTGCTCCTGGGGGGGGGCGTGGGCGCTTCGACCAGTTGCCGGCCACGCGACGCTATGGGCTGGCGATCGAACACAGTGATTCCCGGAACCGGCTCATCGCCGTGTCGAGTTCCTTCCTGGCCTGCTCCTTGAATTGTCCGAGCAGGCCGGTCGGGTCGCCCATCTGTTTGCGGATGGCCGTCAGGTACCGGTTGGCCGTGGCGATGCGCCGGTTGATCGCATTGAGGATGCTGTGCCCACCTCGTTTGGTGATCTCGCGGCTGGCGTGGCCCTCGTGGATGGTGGGGATACGTTCGATGCCCTGCGCCTCAAGGCTGCGGTGGTCGATGCGCACGCCCTCGGGCAGCATGAGGTTGCACTGTTTGGCCCAGTCGGCGCGCAGCCGTTCGAGGAATTCCGTGGAGTCCAAGGGGTTGTTCGACACGTCCACGCGCTTCCAGACCTTACGGTTCTTGGCCCCGGTCTTCTGCTCGCCGGTGGCGGGGTCTATGACCGGTATCCGCTCGCCGTTCTGGTGATATGAACTGATTTTTGTTCCGCATTTCCTCTAACTCGATGGGGGATGATGGAACCATGGCAAAGGGCACTCGATATACGCCGGAGTTCAAGGCGAAGGCGGTCAGGCTGCTGGCGGAATCGCGTTCCTCGTATTCGTCGGAGACGAACGCGATCTCCGCGGTGGCGAAGGATCTGGGGATAGCGCCGGAATCACTGCGGCGTTGGCGCAACCAGTCGGACGCGACGGTCGCGGAGGAGACGAGGCAGTCGGCCGAGGACGCGATGGCGGAGCTGAAGAAGCTGCGGGCCGAGAACGCGCAATTGCGTCGGGCGAACGAGATCTTGACGACGGCGTCGGCTTTTTTCGCGGCCAGGCTCGACCCGACACGGCGTTGATGGCCGCGTACATCGACGAGCACAGAAGCCGTTTCAGGGTCGGGCCGATCTGCAGGGTCCTTTCCGAATCGTTGGACTGCGGGTTTCTCACGCCGCGCGGCTGCCGCATGTTCAGAACACGTCCCGTCAGCCGCATGCGGGCGGGGCGTGAGGCGCTGGCCCGCGCCGTCCTCCAGATCCGCTCGGATTTCTTCATGGCCGTGTACGGCTGCGGGAAGATGCACGCGCAGCTGGTCGCCCAGGGCTGGGATCCGGCCGGGGTCGGCCGCGACCGGGTGATGAACATCATGCGCGGGCTTGGCATCCGGGGCGTGCGCCGCGGCAGAACCCCGGTGACGACGAAACCCGCCAAGGGCACGGGCGGCAGGCCGGATCTGGTGGACGGGAGGTTCGAGGCTTGTGCGCCGAACCGCCTGCACGTGGCCGGCATCACCTACGTGCGCATGGCCAACGGCTCGTTCGGCTGCACGGCGTTCGCCGACGGCGTGTACGCCCGTCGGATCGTGGGATGGGCGTGCGCCATGACCATGAACACGCAGGAGCTGCCGTTGCAGGCGTTGGGGCAGGCGATCTCATGGGCCGCGTCCCGCGGCGGCGCGGATGGTCTTATCCGCCACGGCGACCATGGCACGCAGTGCACCGGCACGGTGTACGCCACCGGGGTTATGGAATATGGGGTGCTGCCGTCGACCGGCACCGTCGGCGACTCGTGTGACAACGCCATGGCCGAAAGCGCCGACGGCGCGTACAGGACCGAGCTGGTATGGCGGCGCAGACCCTTCGCGGATCTGAAGGACCTGGAATTGGCGACGTTCCGGTGGGTCTCGTGGTGGAACTCGAAGCGCCTGCACCAGTCCCTGGGCTACAGGACACCCGAAGCGGTGGAAACCGAGTATCATCAACATCAAGCGGCACAAGCCGCCCCACTATAAGGACGGAACAAAAATCAGGCCACTTCACATTGCATGCCTTGAGGGTAATGGGGACTTCCGCTCACCCGAGTGCGTGGAGTTGCTGGACGAAGCGGACATCGTGGTCACTAACCCACCGTTTAGCCTCTTCCGTGAGTACATTGCTCAACTCATGGAGCATGATAAGAAGTTCGTCGTCATCGGCAATCAGAACGCTGTTACCTATAAGGAAGTGTTCCCACTCATCAAAGAGAACCGAATCTGGCTTGGCTGCTACTCGGGGAACATGGAGTTTCGGGTGCCGGGCGATTATGAGGCTCACAGCGAGAATGACAAGTGATTCTGGACGGACGAATCGGGGCAGAACTGGCGAAGCATCGGCGCTGCCTCGTGGTTCACGAATCTGGACATCAGAAAACGTCACGACGAACTTATCCTCGTGAAACGCTATAAGCCCGAGGATTACCCCAAGTACGACAATTACGACGCAATCAACGTGATTTGCCTGATGGAGGAATCACGGCGGCTGCGGGAAGCCCGTTCGTATTCCAGCAAGTCTGTCAGGCGGATTCTGCGATGACGTGATGGGCGGGAAAAAGGAATGAGTCCTTTATCTAACATTCTGACCAGCGTCTGTCGCGATACTCCCAGTGTGCGCGGCTTGTTCCGTCGTGAGTTCCTGTTCCGTGGCGCTGATCGTCACGCTCTTCCCCTCGGAGAGCATATGGCCGTCTGTTGAACCGCATCGCGAAGTTGCTTCGGCAGCGCCAATGAGTAGCGTTCTTCCAGCTTGGCTTGATACATTGCGTACGTGACCATAAGGCCACAACGGCCAAATGAATCGGGAACATCATGAGTGATTACAACGAACACATACCGGACGGCGCCGGCGACAACGGCGACGCCGACGAGCTGGTGTACCAATCCGAGGGCTGCGGCAAGGCCGCGCATTGCCCACTGAAACGACTCGGCAAGGGCGACACCGCGGTCAACATCATCGGTGTGGCCGTCTCGGCCGTCATCGTCGCGGCGAGCATCTACGCGCAATACGCGCTGACCAAATGGGCCGTCAAATCCGCGCTCAAGGAAACACGACCGCACGATTGATCCGGTGATACCACTACACCGACTTGCCGTTGACATGCGCCCCGTCGTGTGGCCTCCCTTTCATACCGGGAGGCCACACGACGAAAGCTCAGCGAGCCTCCGCCAATATGATGCCGGCATCGGCCATCTGTTTGCGGGCCGCGACACCCAACTCCTCGCTGACCGGAACGGTCAGATCCTCGAACACGGTGACATCAAAGCCGAGACGTTTCGCGTCAAGCGCGGTGTCCTTGACGCAATGCGATTCGGCGATGCCCACCACATCCACCTGCGTGACGCCTGCGGCCTTCAGCGCATTGGCCAGCGTCTTGCCGGCGGACTGTTCGGCCGTGACCTCCTCGCGCGTCTGGATACGGTCGGTATTGTCTTCGATGCCTTCAAAACCGGAGTATGCCGCCGAATACTGGCCCTTCTTGAAATGATGGGCGATGCCCAGAACCGCGATGGCCGGATGAAGCTCGGCGTTCGGCGTGCCCGCCGCGCCATGCTTGGGCCACGTATCCACGAAATCCGGATTGCCCGACCAGTGTGCGCCCGGCTCGATATGCCAATCCTGCGTGGTGGCGGTATACGCATACTCGCCGCGATGCGCGTTCACATAGTCGGCGATCCTCCCGGCGACCGCGTTGCCGCCTTCGACCCCCAGCTCGCCGCCTTCGCAGAATGTCGGCTGCACATCCACCACAATCAGCGCCTTGGCCATGTCATGCTCCCATCATCGTTCGATTCGACTGACGTTTCCCATCATAAGCGACCGATGCCAACCGCATAAGCCCCTATAAACGGCGCGCCCGACAGCCGGATCGGGACTCACCGGGGCAGCTCATTGTCATCGTATCGGGGCACGGCGTTTCTGGTTTCCGCCTCCGCCTTCGCCTTGCTCTTGGCGTACATCAGCTGACATGCCCAGACGACGGCGAGCACAACGGAAAATGCGAGTCCCGATACCACGTCACCGTATTTGACAGCGGTGAATATCGGCATGGCGACGGCCGCGACGATGCAGAAGGGCAACGCGATCCATGTCCTGCGCAGTTTGGCCCGGTAACTCGAATCCCAGTAGCCGAACGGACGGCTGCCCCTGTTTTCCATAAGCGTTCCTCCGGTCATCACGAATCTGCGATTGCGTCGATGCCTACGATGATACGGCACCCGGCGAATCGTTATCTTTCCACCGTCGCTGCCGAAGTCGGCTGATCATTCCATCGCTAAGCTGTAATGATGGGATTCAATCGGTAATAGGCCGATATGGAATCTTTGCTGATGATTGCATTGCACGGGGCAGTATTGGGCATACCATTTCGAGCGTTGAGCCACGGTGATTCACTGTGGGTACGCGCACTAAGCCGGTTCCCGGTTTGCCCTCCCAGAGCCGTACATACATCATTGATGATGCTCCGCTCTGCGTCATCCAACGCGATATATTGATTCTTCCCCTGTAGAACGATTGAATGATGCGCTTCGCCGATATGACGATGTGGAACGGCGCATCGAGGATATTTCAGCAAAGTCGGGTTATGGAAGCGATCTCATATATGACAATGCCGTGCCGGTGTATGCCCGGAATGCTGAACAGCTTGAGATGACTTATTATTCGTACTTGTCCTACATGGCGGATTGCGATGTTGGCGGCTTGGTGGCGTCTGGGCTAAGCTTTGAGACCATGTGCGGAATCGTCGGATATGCAGGTAATGTTTCGGCCACGTGCGGCAAGCCCCCTCAGGTGTGTCTTCAGGGATTGCAACGCCTGGAATACCGCGGGTACGACTCTGCGGGAGTGGCGCTCGTCGCTTCGGGCATGGGGCATGCAGTGGTGCGCAAGAAGGCCGGAAGGCTCGCCAATCTCGTCGAAAGCGTGGAACGTAACCCGATGCCGCCCGCGACGGCCGCCACCGGACACACCAGCTGGGCCACGAACGGGGCGCCCTCCGACGTGAACGCCCATCCCCACCCCCCCCGCGTACGCTGGTCGTGGCGATATCGCAGTCCGGAGAGACTATGGACACGCTGATGGCCCTGCGCCACGTGTGCGAGCAGGGATCCATGGTGCTGTCGATCTGCAACACGCAGGTGGCGTCGATACCGCGCGAATCCGATGCCGTCAGATCATCGACTCGCTCAAGGGCATGCCGGCCAAGATCCAATGGGTGCTCGACACGCAGGCAGGCACGGCCCGATAGCGCTGGTCGATGAGGGAGAGCTGGTGGTGTTCATCATGCCGCTCGAGCGCGGCCGTGACGTGCTGCACGCCAAGGTGCGGTCCGGCATCGAGGAGGTCAAGAGCAGAGGCGCGTTCATCATCGCCGTCGCCGAACAGGGCGACCGGGATGATGAACGTTATGCGGATGTCATGTTCCGGCGTCCCGAATGCCCGACGTTGATGAGCCCGCTCGTCGACGTGGTCCCATTGCAGCTGTTCGCCATGGATATGGCCGAGATCAAGGGGTATGACGTGGACAAGCCGCGCAATCTCGCCAGATCCGTCACGGTTGAGTGACGCGATGGCGAAGGACGAGAGATGACGAACAACAAAGACAAGTGGCTGCGCGCATTGCAGGCCAAGGGGATCCGCACGACGCAGGATGAGGTCGGGCGTGCCGGCAGGCACCGTCATGACGACCCGGAGGCAAACCCGCCGAAAGATCGGGCCGGTTTTCGCCCGGTGAGGGGAAGATCCGCCAAACCGTTCAAGGCGACCGGTCACAAGGGCGGAATCAGCCGGCAAGGTGCATGACGCGGAATGTTTCGGCGAGGTCGTGATTTGATTGCCAATGACCATCTCCAGTCGCTTCGCGACTGGAGATGGCAGATGCTCTGCAGCTTAGTTTTTTTAGTCCTCGTTCTTGGCGGGGGCGGAGAGGAATCGTTCTTCGCCGGGCAGCACGGCGTTGAGGATCACGGCCACCACGAAAGCCACGGCGATGCAGTTCGAGGCAAAGATCTGGCGGAACAGGGCCGGGAACTGCGCGAAGATGTCGCTCACCTGCGTGAAGCCGATGCCGATGGTCAGGCTCAACGCGGCGATGGTGATGTTGCGCTGGGTGAAGCCGGCTTCGGCGATCATCTGGAATCCGGAAAGAATGATGTTGCCGAACATCATGATCGTGCAGCCGCCGAGCACCGCTTGCGGCAGCGAGTTGAACACCTCCGCCACGGCAGGCACGAAGCTCGCCAGAATCAGGATCAGTCCGCCGGACAGGATCACCTTGCGGTTGACGACCTTCGTCATCGCCACCAGTCCGATGTTCTGGGCGAAACTGGTCAGCGGCAGGCATCCGAACAGTCCGGAGACCGAGGAGATCAGGCCGTCGCCGGCGATCGCTCCGGCCGTCTCACGCTCGGTCGGCGTACGGTTCAGACCCACCTTGGTCAGCGCGGCGGTGTCTCCCAGAACCTCGACGGACGAGACCACGTACAGCAGTCCGATGGAGATGATCGCGCCCCAATCGAACTCGGGCTTGAACGGCATGAACTGCGGCAGCGAAACGACGGAAAGCTCCTGGAACCCGGAAAAATCGACCTTGCCCATGCAAATCGCCACCACATAGCCGACCACCAGGCCGAACAGCACGGACAGCTGTTTGGCGGTGCCCTTCATCAGCAATTGGAACGCCAGACAGGCGACCAGCGAAATGAGACCCAGCGTCAGGTTCTGCCAGGATCCGAAGTCCGCGGCGGACGCGTCACCGCCGCCGAAACTCGTGGCGCCCACGGTCAGCAGCGAGAAGCCGATGGACGTCACCACGATGGCGGAGACGATCGGAGGCACGAAACGGCGCCAGTACCGGGCGGTCAGGCCCAGCACCAGCTCAAGCAGACCGCCGACGATCACCGCGCCGACCACGGCTCCGTAACCCTTGTCGGCGCAGATCGCGGCCGCGGCGGCCACATAGGTGAACGAGATGCCCGTCACCATCGGCAGCCGCGAGCCGATCAGCCACGCGCTATACAACTGCAGGCAGGTGCCGAGACCCGCCACCAGCAGACCCGACTGAATCACGGCCGCCGATTGCGCGGACGTCATCTTCGCCGCGTTGGCGACGATGAATATCGGGGCTAGATTGGCGACGAACATCGCCATCACATGCTGCAGGCCGAACGGAATGCCCTTCCAGAACGACACGGGCGCGTCCAGCGAGGACAGCGCCTCGAACGATACGGAATTCTTCGTTTTCTTCTGCGACATGGTTTCCTTTTCTCTCCTCTGCTCTCTGCTGTTCCGGACTCAGTCCCTGAACGTGATCTCGCCGGTCTCGGGATTCATGGACTCGACGATGGACAGCGAATCCACGTCATAGCCCTGCGCGCGCAGTTTGTCACCGCCGCCCTGGAACCCCTTCTCGACCGCGATGCCGATTCCCTCGACACTCGCCCCCGCCGCATGGCACAGCTCGATGAGCCCGTGCAACGCCTTGCCGTTCGCCAGGAAATCATCGATGAGCAGCACGTGGTCGTCGGCGTCCAAATACTTCTTGGACACGATGACGGGAAACTCCTTGCGCTTGGTGAACGAGTACACCGTGGTGGTGTACTGGTCGCCGTCGAGGTTGATGGATTGGGCCTTCTTGGCGAACACCACCGGAACATCGCCGAAGTGGCGCGCGGCGCAACAGGCGATGCCAATGCCCGACGCCTCGATGGTCAGGATCTTGGTGATGGTCTTGCCGGCGAAATGCCGGGCCCACTCCTGCCCCATATGGTCGAACAGACGCACGTCACACTGATGGTTCAAGAACGCGTCCACCTTGAGCACGTCACCGGTCTTGACCGTTCCATCACGCCGAATGCGCTCTTCCAGCTCCTTCATAAGTCCCCTTTGCCTGTACCGTCAATGAATAGGACAGAGGGACAGCATACGCCATGCAGATGACCGCGGCGACCTGTATGAATCCGCCACGAGTCCTTGACGAACACTTTGTGATTCCAAAATGTTTTTTTGGGAGGGGGATGCTCTAGCATAACCTCGACGGAACGGGAAGTCGTGTAAGGAGTGTCAGCATGCGCAATGACCGCTATGAGAGCCTGGACGGCATCAAGGGATTCGCCCTGATCGGCATCATCTGGTATCACCTGTCGCAACGCTCGCTGCCCGGCGGTTTCATTGGCGTGGACGTGTTCTTCACCGTATCCGGCTTCCTGCTCGCCCTGAGCGTCCTTCGTGAGATCGACCGTACCGGCAGACTGCGTCTTGGCAATTTCTATCTGCGCAGGTTGTCTCGACTGTGGCCGGCGATGGCGTTCATGATCGCCGGCTCGGTGTCGCTCGGCCTGTTCGTCAACCATGACATTCTGGTGGGTGTGCCGGGCAAAAGCGTCTCCGCGCTGACATTCACGTCGAATTGGGGGGAGATCTTCTCCGGAGACAGCTATTTCGCGGCGACGTCGCCGCAATTGCTGCGGCACTTATGGTTCGTGGCGCTGCTGGGCCAAGCGACGCTGGTGCTGCCGCTTTTGACGGCCATGCTGCACAGAATCGGCTCCACGTTCGTGCAGGCGTTGGTGCCGGTGCTGCTCGCCGCGCTGTCCGCGTGTGGCATGTGGGTGCTGTACAACCCGTCCGCCGACCCCACACGCGTGTATTTCGGCACGGACACGCACTGTTTTGGCATGCTGTTGGGTGTCGCGCTGGCGTTCGTCGTGCGGCACAGCGAGGAGTCTGACGCCGAGCCGCGCCGCCTGTTCACCATGGTTATGCCCTGGCTGGCCACTGGCGCACTGGTCGTGTTGATCATGATGATGCCGCGCGTCGGGCAGGATGCGTCAGCGTTCCGCGGCGGTCTGATTCTGGCCTCTGTGCTCACCGTAGTGCTGATCGGCGGCAGCATTTCCAAGGATTCATGGATGATCGGCCTGTTCGGCTGGCGTCCGCTCGCGCTGCTGGGCAAATACTCGTATGGCATGTACCTGTGGCATTGGCCGTTGTACCTGCTGCTGCAGCTCATGCTTCCCGGTTATCGTGGCAGCGGATTGTGGGTGGTCCAGGCGCTCACGTTGCTGCTGAGCCTCGTGATGACCGCGGTGTCATGGTGGATGGTGGAGAATCCGGTCGCGGAATGGATCAAGTCCAAGCGCGACAAGTCGGCTCCCCGCCGCACGGTGGCGCAACGTTCGGCTCCGCGACGGGTCGGCAGCGCGCGGGCACGTGGCGTGTATGGGACGCACCTCAACAACGTCGAGTTCACTCAGCCGTACTCTCAGGCTGCGCCCCTGCCCTCGCCGCAAGACGCGCCGGTCGTCGCATCCCGCAGCTCCCGTACCGCGAAGACGATGCGCATGGTCGTCACCGTGTCGGTTGTGGTACTGATCGTCATCGGGTTCTTCATGGGTGTGGCCCAGGCCCCGGCGAAGACGCAGACACAGATCATGCTGGAGAAGAACCAGAGCGCGCTCGCCAAGAAGGAACGTCAGCGCAAGATGGACGCCAAGGCCGCGGCCGAGGCGAAGAAACGCGCCGAGGAGGAGCGCAAGCGCCGCGAGGAGGCCAAGGCAGCCATCGAGAAGACCCTGAACGGCGAGGACGTCTCCGTGATCGGCGACTCCGTCACCGTGGGCGCGTCGGCGGCATTGCAGAAGTCACTGCCCGGCATCGCCGTGGACGCCCAGGTGTCGCGGTCCATCCTGACCGCGCCCGGTATCGTCGCGCAGATGAAGGCGGAAGGCCGTCTGCGCAAGTACGTGGTGATCTCGCTGAACACGAACAGCGCGACCACGGTCGGCGAATACGAGCGGATTGCGGCCGCGGCGGGTGATGGGCATGTGCTGGTCATCATCAATGCGTATGGCGACCGCGAGTGGATTCCCGTGGCCAATCAGGCGGCCTCCGACTATGTGCGCAAGCATCCCACCGATTCGATTCTGGTCGACTGGAACAGTGCTATCGCGGCACACACCGATTGGCTCGGACCGGACGGCATCCACCCGCAGGCCGGACAAGGCGAAGACCTGTATGCCTCCGGTCTGAGGAACGCGTTGGCGGAATGGGAGGTCGCCCATATCGAGTGACACTGACCGAACCATGTGGTAAACAGGAAAGCCGAATCATCGTCAACCGTCAGGGGGAACAGCGTGCAGCAGGATCCGGATCTCATCGCAAGAAGCGCCGAGGAACTCGTCGGCGACCTCAACCCGCAGCAAGCCGAGGCGGTGCAGTACCGGGGGCCCGCACTGCTGATCGGCGCCGGCGCAGGATCTGGCAAGACACGCGTGCTCACCCGGCGCATCGCGTGGATCCTCACGCAATTCGGAGCATGGCCGAGCCAGATCCTCGCCATCACCTTCACCAACAAGGCGGCCGCTGAAATGCGCGAACGCCTCGAAGGTCTGATCGGACCGGTCGCCCAGCGCATGTGGGTGTCGACGTTCCATTCCGCATGCGTGCGCATCCTCAGGCGTGACGGCCAGTCGATAGGGCTGGCGTCGGGCTTCTCCATCTATGACACCGCCGACTGCGAGCGCCTCGTCAAGCTGATCGGCGCCGATCTCAACATCGACCTCAAGCGCTACACGCCGCGCGCGATCCTCTCGCGCATCTCCGACTACAAGAACTCACTGATCGGCTGGCAGGAGCAGCTCAAGCGCTACGCGCCCGACTACCGGCCCGGCCAGCGCGGTTATCAGATCGGCAATTTCGGCGACATCGAGGTGCTGTATTCCGTCATCTACGCCGAATACCAGCATCGTCTGGCCATGGCGAACGCCGTCGACTTCGACGATCTGATCGGCCGGACGGTCGAACTGCTGCGCACCCAACCGCAGGTGGCCGACTATTACCGTCATAAGTTCCGTTATATCCTCGTCGACGAATACCAGGACACGAACCATGCCCAATACGAGCTGATCCGCGAGCTGGCGGGCGTGGACGCGGCCGGGCAGGTCGTGCCGGACGCCCCCTCGGCGGGGCGGGCCGGCCCGGCATGGATCACCGTCGTCGGCGACTCCGACCAGTCGATCTATGCGTTCCGCGGCGCGGACATCCGCAACATCCAGGATTTCGAGCAGGATTTCCCCAACGCGAAGACCATCATGCTCGAACAGAACTACCGTTCCACGCAGACCATCCTCGACGCGGCCAACGCGGTCATCGCCAACAACCAGGGTCGCAAGCCCAAAAAGCTGTGGACCGCATTGGGCAGCGGGGACCCGATCGTCGGCTATGCCGCGGACAACGCCGAGCAGGAGGCCGCGTGGATAGCGGGGGAGATCGCTCGCGTCCGCGCCGAGGAGGGCACGCCGTATTCGGACATGGCCATCATGTACCGTGCCAACGCGCAGTCGCGTGCGCTTGAAGGCGCGCTCGTGCATGCCGGACTGCCGTATCAGCTGGTCGGCGGCACGCGGTTCTACGAGCGGCGGGAGGTCAAGGACGCCATCGCGTATCTGCAGGCCATCGTCAATCCGGCCGACAACGTCAACATGCGGCGCATCCTCAACGTGCCCAAGCGCGGTCTCGGACCTCGTGCCGAATCGATCATCGTCTCATATGCCGATGCTCATGCGACCACGTTCTGGGACGGCATCGAACATCTTGACCAGATCGACGGCGTGCCCACCCGCACCGGCAAGCAGCTCGCCGCATTCAGGGACCTGATGCGCTCCCTGAGCGCGTTCGCGGCCGAACATGACGGCAAGCCGTCCGAAGTGGTGGGGGAGGTGCTCTCGCAGTCCGGTCTGCTCGAAGAACTGCAGCGGTCCGAGGATCCACAGGATGCCTCCCGCGTGGAGAACCTGTCGCAGTTGCAGTCCGTCGCCGCCGAATTCGAGCAGAACACGCCGGACGCCACACTCGCGGGATTCCTGGAGACCACGGCGCTGGTGGCGGACTCCGACCAGCTGCCCTCCGAGGGCGAGGACTCCGGCAAGGTCACGCTGATGACTCTGCACACCGCCAAGGGCCTGGAATACCCCGTCGTGTTCCTCACCGGCATGGAGCAGGGCACGTTCCCGCACTCGCGGGCGATGGAGGACGCCGACGAGCTTTCCGAGGAGCGTCGTCTGGCATATGTGGGCATCACGCGTGCCAAGCGTCGTTTGTACGTCACCCGTGCCGCCGTGCGCGCGCAGTGGGGGCAGGCCAACGAGATGATGCCCAGCCAGTTCCTCGATGAGATCCCCGACCGGCTCATCGACTGGAAACGGCGCGAAACCGGCATGGAGGGCATGCGCTCCGGCTGGTCGCGCCGCGGCTTCGACGACGAGTTCGGCGGATGGGACGATGACGACTTCGGCGGCACCACATACGGCGGGTCGTCCTCGTACGGTGGTTCCTCGTCATACGGTTCTCGTGGACATTCCTCGTACGGTGGTTCCTCGTCGTTCGGCTCCGGTTCGCGCGGTGGATCGGGCTCGTCATATGGCGGGGCCAGGGGATTCGGCTCATCTTCGCGCCACGGCGGTTCCGGCCGTCAGGGCTCCGGACAGCAGTACGGGTCGGGCAGCCGGTTCGGCTCATCCACGGGATTGTCGCGTGGCGGCAAGGTCACGACGCGCCGCACCGCTCCCAAGTCATCTCTCTCGTCGGCCAGACCGGCCTCGTCGCTCAGCAAGGACAACAACCTCAACATCGCCGACTTCCATGCCGGTGACAAGGTCACGCATGACCAGTACGGGCTGGGCACCGTCGTCGACACGCAGGACAAGGGCCGCAACTCCGTAATCACGGTCGATTTCGGCTCGTCGGGCGTCAAGCGGCTGATGCTGCGCGTGGCGCCGCTGGAGAAGCTCTGAGGTAACCACCCACCGGCGGCTTCGCGCCACCTCCCGCCAGCGGGAGGATGGTGGTGGGACCTTACCGGCGGATGACCGGCGCATATATGAAAAGCGTTGAAAAGTCAAGGCTTGTGTTTCCCGGAAACGGTTGACATAATCGTCGATGTCCATCTTCAACCGAGAGGAGACAACAATGTTCCGTAGACTATTCGCATCGCTGCCGGCCATCGTGTTCGGCGTGCTTATCGCCGTCGCCCCGCAGGCATTCGCCCATGTGTGCGAGGTCAAGGATAATATGCCCATGGCGTGCCATTACACCGCGCAGGCGGAGCTTGGCATCGGCGTGGTCATCGCCCTGCTGGGTATCATCGCTTTGTTCTGCAGCCCGAAGATACGTACAGGTCTCAATATCGCTGTCGCTTTGAACGCACTGCTGTCGCTGGCCGTGCCGACGGTGCTGATCGGCGTGTGCAAGGGCGCCATGATGCATTGCCATATGGTCACCAGGCCGACGCTCATCGTGATCGGCATTCTGGCACTGCTGTTCGCCGTCGTCGCCATCTACCTCGACTCCAAGCCCGTCAAGCGATGATCACACGAATCACTCTCAAACGACTGCCACTGGAGAACCTGAAGCGCAAGCCGTTTCGCACGGCTGCGCTCGTCATCGTCGTCATGATGCTGACGCTCGCGTTCTTCGGCGGCTCGCTGCTGTCCATGAACCTGCGCAACGGATTGCGCAGCATGCAGGAACGCATGGGAGCCGACCTCATGGTGGTGCCGCAGGATACCGGCGCCAAAGCCGAGGCCCTGCTCACTAACGGCGGATCCAACACGTTCTATTTCACCAACGACATCGAGAACCTGGTCTCCAAGGCCGATGGCATCTCCCGAGTTACGGCCCAGACGTACATATCATCGCTCGCGGCCGCATGCTGCGACGAGAAGGTGCAGATCATAGGCTTCAACCCCGCGACCGACTTCGTCATCACCCCCTGGATCACATCGCAGTTCGACGGGACGCTGAAAGACGGAGAAGTCGTAGCCGGCTCGAACATCAGCGTATCCGGCAACAACACGATCAAGCTGTACGGGCATGAGTTCCCGGTCGCCGCCCAGCTCGGCTCGACCGGCACCAGCCTGGACAATTCGGTGTTCGTCAATATGTCCACCATCCCCTCGATCATCTCGTACTCGTCGTCGGTGGGACACGCGGCCATCCCCGCCGAATACGCCGACAAGGCGGTCTCCGCGATCCTCATCAAGGTCAAGGACGGGTATGACGCCAAGCAGGTCTCGCTCAACATCACCAAGGAATCCGGTCTCGAAGGGCTCGGATTCGTGTATCCGGGCGGCGTGACAGCCACCACCAAGACCAACCTCGACGCGCTGGTCGGGTACGTCACGCTGTTCGTCGCAGTGTTCTGGATCATGGGCCTCATCGTGCTGCTGGCAGTGTTCGCATCCGCGATGAACGAGCGGAAGAAGGAATTCGCGGCCTACCGCATCATGGGCGCCACGCGCGGCACACTGATTGCGCTCATCGTCAAGGAATCGGCGCTGATCGGACTGGTCGGTGGCGTCATCGGCATCGCGGGCGCGTCTCTGGCGGTGTTCCCGTTCAACACGTTGATCAGCAGGCAGCTGCAGCTGCCATACCTGCAGACCGACGCGCTCAAGGTCGTCGCGCTCGTCGCCATAAGCCTCGTGTTCGCCGTCGCGACCGGACTGCTGGCATCAATCGTCACCGCGGTCAAGCTGTCCGCGCCCGAAACCTATCTCACGTTGCGCGAGGGGGAGTGATTCATCATGGCGATGCTTGAGATCAATGATCTGACCCGTGAATTCACCCGGCGCGGCGCGCGTTTCGCCGCCGTCGACCACGTGAGCTTCTCCATGGACCAGGGCGAACTGGTCGCCATCATCGGACGTTCCGGCAACGGCAAAAGCACGCTGCTCAATCTGATCGCTGGCCTGCTCAAGCCGACGTCCGGCACCGTCGAGATCGACGGCCGAAACGTCTCCAAGCTGTCGGACAAGGAGCTCTCGCAGCTGCGCAACGCGACGCTCGGGTTCGTCACGCAGGGACAGACGCTGCTCGGCAACCTCACCGTGCTCGACAACGTCATTCTTCCGGCCGTGCTGTTTGGCCCGGCGAAGAAAACGGTGGTGCCGGATGATGTTGCGGCGCCCGGCGAAGCCGATGCCGCCGGCGCGGCCGATTCCGCACGTGAGCAGGACGATGCCGACATGCCCGACGTCATCGACGATGATCTCACGGCGGAGCACGAGCCCGACGCCCTGGAGCGACGGGCGACGATGCTGCTGGATCGACTCGGCGTGGCTGACCTGTCCGACAGCTATCCCAAGGAGCTGTCGGGTGGCGAGATGCGCCGTGTCTCCATCGCCCGGGCGCTCATGAACGGGCCGAAGCTGCTGATCCTCGACGAGCCGACCGGCGATCTCGACGCGACGAGCACCACGATGGTCATGCGTCTGCTGCGCAACGTCGCCGATGAGACGGCGGCGGTGCTTATCGTGACCCATGACGGCGACACGTTGCCATACGCTGACCGCGTGTATGCCATGGACGCGGGGCGGCTCACCCCGGCCGGCGGAGCCTGACACGCAGGGTCGTCCATAGGGTATGCGATTATAAACGATTGTGTCTGCCATAAGGCGGATGCTATCTGGAGTCTTAGCCCATCAGTGGGTCGGCGGCGGTTTTCCGCCGTTCGTGCACGTCACGACGAAGCACTGGGGAGGCCGACTCAGCGCGGGGACAGCCTCGCGTTCCGTTCAGATAACGACAGAATAAAGGAACAAGAATGACCAACGTTCAGCGTTCTCGCCGTCAGGTGCGCCTTTCCCGCGCCCTCGGCATCGCACTGACCCCCAAGGCTCAGCGCATCTTCGAAAAGCGCCCGTACGCTCCCGGTGAGCACGGCCGCACCCGTCGTCGCACCGAATCCGATTACGCGGTTCGTCTGCGCGAGAAGCAGCGCCTGCGCGCCCAGTACGGCGTCTCCGAGAAGCAGCTTCGCTCCGCTTACGAGAAGGCGACCCGCACCGCCGGCCAGACCGGTAACGCGATGCTCACCGATCTCGAAGTCCGTCTTGACAACCTCGTGCTGCGTGCCGGCATCGCCCGTACCACCGCTCAGGCCCGTCAGTTCGTGGTGCACCGTCACATCCTCGTCGACGGCAACATCGTGGATCGTCCGTCCTACCGTGTCAAGCCCGGCCAGACCATTCAGGTGAGGGCTAAGAGCCAGACCATGGTTCCGTTCCAGATCGCCGCCGAAGGCGTGCACCGCGATGTGCTGCCGCCCGTCCCCGGCTACCTCGACGTGAACCTGGCTTCCCTGAAGGCCACCCTGACCCGCAAGCCTGAAGTCGAGGAGATCCCGGTTCAGGTCAACATCCAGTACGTCGTCGAGTTCTACGCTCGCTGATCTGGATCCACCACCTGTAATTTACAGCGTAAGGACATACATACACACGAACGCCCCGTGGCATTGCGCCCGGGGCGTTCGTGTATTCCGGTCCTGTTCTCACGGGTTCGGCCGGCCATCGGCTGCGTTCATCGTCACTGGCCGCACACCGCCTGCCGCAGCATCGTCGCATACGCATAAGCGCCGGTCATGTTGGGATGGATGCCGTCGTCGTACAGGTATTCGCCGTGGCCCTCGCTGTACTTGTACCAGTCGATGATGCCCACATTGCCGTTGTGGCTGGCTGCGGCACGCATCATCGAGTTGTTGTTCTTCTCCTGGTTCGGATAGGGCATACGGATCGTCACGAAATACACCGGCTTGCCGCCCGCAAGGTCGATCAGCTGCTGGACCACCTGTTCGTTGCGGATGATGCCGTTCGTTCCGAGCCCGTAAATGATGACGCTGCCGCTGTGCCCGGCAGTGGTCGCCTGCTGGAACACGCTGACGGCCTGAGGCATCTGACGGTTCGGCTTGCCATTGATGTATCCGTTCGGGAACGCCGCCTGGATCGCATCCTTCGTGCCGGAGGTGACGGAATCGCCGATCATCATGATGTCGGCGTTGCAGCTTCCTGTATTGGGGTCATAGTGGTATTCCGAAACATCCAGGTTGTCGGGCACCTTCTCTGCAATGGGCGTGACAGATGGAGACGTCGGCTTTGCGCTGTCTCCGTTCCGCTCGGAGCCGTCGTCATTCGTCTGATTCGCCGTGGCATTGTTGCTCGCCGTGCCGTCGTCCGAGGGCTTTTCGATGCTCTTCGGCTTGGGCAGGGCGAGAGGCTTCGCCGGCTCGGCGAGTTCGGGCCGGAGTTGGATCATGCGGTCGTGGGCGATCTGCTCCCAATTCACCGGCGCCCAGGTGAGCGCGGCCACGGTGACGATGCCGAGAGCCGCCATCACCCATGACCCCGGCCTCAGCCGTCCGCTCGGCTCCACCGATGCCCTCGCATGCCTGCTGCGCGGCGTCGGCTCGTACATGCGAGTGGCCTCGACCAGCTGGTAGAACGCCTCCGTCGCCGTCCATATCACGGCTGCCTCAATCAGCCATCCCCACCACGGCAGTGCTTCGGTGCGGGTGGCGGGATTCATGAACTGCAGCAGCGGGTAATGCATGAGATACAGCGAATACGAGCGCGACCCTAGGTAACGCAGCGGAGCGCAGCCGAGCACACGCGGTAGGCTCACTCCTCTGATGGCGCCGGCGAGGGCCAAGGCGCCCAATATGGCGGCGACAAGGTACCCGCCGTGATACATCGTGTCGTCATAGCCGTTCATGAACCAGAAACCGGCGCATAGGGCCAGCAACGACAGCCAGCCGAACACGTCCAGGATGATAGCGGACGCGCCGCGACCGTCGTCTGTCTGTTTGCGATCGTCAGCGGTCCGGTCGGCACGCTGCATCAGCATCGCCAGCATCGCCCCCATCGCCAGCTCCGCGAGCCTCGTATCCGTACCGTAATACACGCGCGACGTGTCGTCGGGATCGAACAGCAGCCACATCGCCGCGCTCGACGCAAGCACGATTATCACCATCACGACGGTCCGAGCCCATTTGGCGCGAACGAGACGGCCGATCGCCATGATCAGCAGCGGCCATACGAGATAGAACTGCATGACCAGCGCAAGGAACCACAGGTGCGTCAGAGGGGAGGGGAGTCCGGCCGCCGCGAAATAGGGAAGTTTGCGGAAGATGTTCACCCAGTTGCTGGCGAACAGCGCGCCTGGAAGCGCGTCGGTGCGCACCTTGTCGAGAAGGCTCGGGGCGAACAGCCATGCGAACGGAGCGGTCAGGGCGATTGTGGCCAGTGTTGCCGGCCACAGCCTCTTGATCCGGCGCCCCAGATACCTTCCATACTGGAACGTGCCATGGCTGTCCACTGCGCGAATCACCGAACGAGTCGCTAGGAAGCCGGTGATCACGAAGAACATGGTGACACCGATGAAACCACCCTCAAGCAGCGATGGGCGGGTGTGGAATGCGACCACGCCGAGTATCGCCACGGCACGCAGGCCGTCGATGCCGTCGAAACGGATTTGCCGCTGGCTGTCAGGCAGCCCCTTCTGTTCTTGCTCTCTCATGTGGCCTAGTCTACTTCACCGCGGGTTTCATGGCTATAGTTGTGACCTGAACCCGCGTTCGCGATCATTGGTGTTCTTGCACTTGTGTTTACCTGTGTTCATATGTGTTCATATGTGTTCATCCGGCGAAAGTCCCGTTTGCGCGTCGCCTGATGGAACTTTCGCGGGAAAGGCGTGGGGATGATTCCCTGCCGACCGCCATCCGGCTATCGCCTGTACCACACCATGCGATTTTTGACGGTTTTGGGGCTGGTGTGGCCAAGGGCGATTCCGGGCCCATTCACCGGTCATTGGAAAATGGCGGTTTCCGCGACCCGTGCTTTGCCACACCACGTGATGTGAAGGCTCACATCGCATGGTGTGGCTCTCTGCTGTGCCACACCATGCGATTTTGGGGTGTTTTTCGCCTGGTGTGGCACACGGGATGGGAGCGAATCAGCCGGACGGATGGGTAGGGACTGAGTATGGGCTGTTCCATTGAGCTGAGAACCACCCCCCCCCCAGTCATGCCGCGCATGCCAGCCCCCCCCCGCCAGCGGGGGCGTTAGCAGACTGGAGGGGTCTGTGGCGATGGGCGCGGCGGGTTTTGTGGCATGCGGGAAGCATGGAATAATCGTCAGTATGATTCTCCATCTGCATCTTGTCCGCCACGGACAGACCACGTTCAACAGGTATAACCGACTTCAGGGATGGTGCAATGCGCCGCTGACCGAAGCGGGGTTGGCGGACGCCGACAAGGCGGCGGAAAAACTCAAGTACGTGCGGTTCGCTGCCGCGTACTGCTCCGATACGTCGCGTGCGCAGATCACCGCGAAGCGCATCCTCGACGTGAACGAGGAGGTCGGCAACGCCCGGCCGGTGCTCGTGTCGGACATGCATTTCCGCGAGCAGTGCTACGGCTATTTCGAAGGTCAGGACATGTCGCTCGCCTGGACGGCCGCGGGAGGGCCCCACGGCGCGAAGGACTACAACGACATCGTCGCCAAGTACGGCCTCGCCGCGACCCGCGACTTCCTCAAGGAGGCCGACCCGTTCCACGACGCGGAATCCGACGCCGAATACTGGGCCCGCGTGCACGGGGCGTTTTCCCTGATCGCGTCCAACCCGGATCTCAAGGACGGCGACGACGTGCTGCAGATATCCCATGGCAATACGCTGCTCAGCCTCATGCACCGCTTCGCGCCGGAAGGGTATGACCTGAGCGAGAGGCCGGCTAACGGGTCGGTTACGTGCCTTGATTTCGATACGACCAAGCCGTTCGAAGTGGCTCTCACCGTCGTGTCATACAATCAGTGAGACGCGCGACCGGGCCGGCCGACCCGCATGCCGCCGGCAGCGTCGGTCTCGGGTGACGGCTAGTGTGTTGCGGGTATTGTGTGCACGGGCGTATGCCTGTGGGACGGAAAAGAGGTACACATGGGTGTTGGCCAGATCGCCGGCCTTATCGCGGCAATAGCATTCGCCGTGCTTGCAGGCTTCATGATCTATCCGTTGATTCGCCTCGGCAAGCTGTTCGACCAGATCGCGGACACCGTGCGCGAGTCGGGGGAGCACGCCATCCCGGCCCTCGATGAGGGCGTCACCACCGTCAAGCAGGTCAACAAATCGCTTGAGGATGTCAACAGGATCTCCGCGGCCGCGTCGTCCACTGCCAACAACGTAGGCGCCCTGACCGATCTTTACGGTTCGTTCCTCGGCAAGCCCGTCATCAAGATCGCGTCGTTCTTCTATGCGCTGAAATCCACCGCGCAGTCGTTCGTCGCCAAGAAGAGCACCGGCCGTGACTCCGTCGAAGGCTCCGGACAGCAGGAAAGCAAGGCTCAGTGATGTTCAAACGATTGTTCTGGATCGGTGTCGGCGTGACCGTCGGCGCCCTAGCCGTCATCAAAGCCCAGGCCTACGTCAAGGCCAACACCCCTGACGCCGCACGAGCGTTCGTGTTCGGCCCGGATCAGGACCATGTGGGCATGAGGACGCTGGAAGGCCTGGTCAACGAGTTCAACGCCACCCGCCGAGCCCGCGAGGCTGAGCTCAACCAACATTACATCGACCGCGCCGCGCGGTAGCGAATCCGGGGCATGCCCCCCACTTTCACACGCATAACAGCTGTTCAAATTTTTATCTATCATTTTGCATGCGGGCCAGCACGGCCCCAACCCACAAGGGAGCTCACCAACTCATGCGCACTTCAGAAATCGCGAAGCGCTATCTGGATTACTTCTCCAAGCACGACCATCTGGTCATGCCTTCGGCGTCACTGATCTCGCCGAACCCGACCACGCTGTTCACCATCGCCGGCATGGTGCCGTTCATCCCGTACCTGCTCGGCGAGCAGACCCCTCCCCACAAGCGCATGGCCTCCAACCAGAAGTGCGTGCGCACGCTCGACATCGACGAGGTCGGCAAGACCACCCGTCACGGCACCTTCTTCCAGATGCTCGGCAACTTCTCCTTCGGCGACTACTTCAAGGAGGAGGCGATCCACTACGCCTGGGAGCTGCTGACCACGCCGCAGCCCGAAGGTGGTTACGGCTTCGATCCCGAGAAGCTGTGGGTCACCACGTACACCGATGATGAGGAAGCCCGCTCGATCTGGAAGAACGAGGGCTTCGACCCCGAGCACATGCAGATCTTCGGCATGGAAGACAACTTCTGGACCACCGGCGGCCCCGGCCCCGGCGGCCCCTGCTCCGAGATCTACGTGGACCGCGGACCCGAATACGGCAAGGACGGCGGCCCCGCGGCCGACGAGACCCGTTTCATCGAGATCTGGGATCTCGTGTTCGAGAACTACGAGGTCGACAACGTCAAGTCCAAGACCGACCTGCACATCGTCGGCGAGCTCAACCAGAAGAACATCGATACCGGTGCCGGTCTGGAGCGTCTGGCCTACCTGATGCAGGGCAAGCAGAACATCTACGAGACCGACGAGGTCTACCCGGTCATCGAAGCGGCTGAGCAGCTTTCCGGCCGCAAGTACGGCGAGGACGCGGCCGCGGACGTCAAGTTCCGCGTCGTGGCCGACCACGTGCGTTCCGCGCTGATGATCATGTCCGACGGCGTGCGCCCGTCCAACGTCGGCCGCGGCTACGTGCTGCGCCGACTGCTGCGCCGCACCATCCAGGCCATGCGCGTGCTGGGCGTCACCGAGCCGGTGATCCCGCACCTGCTTCCCGTCTCCAAGGACGCGATGGTCGCCAGCTACCCGGAGCTCGAAAAGACGTTCCATGACGTCTCCGAATCCGCCTACGGCGAGGAGGACGCGTTCCGCCGCACGCTCGACAACGGCATCGAAATCCTCGACGTCGCCGTCAACAAGGCGAAGAAGACCTCCGACCCGGTCGTCTCCGGCGACGATGCGTTCACGCTGCACGACACCTACGGCTTCCCGATCGAGCTGACGCTGGAGATGGCGGCCGACCAGGGCGTCAAGGTCGATGAGGCCAAGTTCCGCGAGCTGATGAGCGAGCAGAAGTCCCGCGCCCGTGCCGATGCGCTGAAGAAGCGCCACAACGTTGACCTGAGCGTGTACGACGACTTCAAGAAGACGCTCGTGCAGCCCATCGACTTCCTCGGCTACACCGACATGTCCGCTCGCGGCCGCGTCCTCGGCATCATGCAGGAGGGCAAGGGGTCGGTTCCGGCCGTCAGCGCCCCCGCGAACGTCGAGGTCATCCTCGACCGTACGCCGTTCTACGCCGAGGCCGGCGGCCAGCTCGCCGATCAGGGCGAGATCCTGTCCGACGATGGCGCGGTGCTCGAAGTCGACGACGTGCAGAAGCCGATCAAGGATCTCATCGTCCACCAGTGCCGTCTGACCGAAGGCACGCTGGCCGTCGGCACCGAGGTGAGCGCGAGCATCGATCTCGCCCGCCGCGGCGCCATCGCCCGCTCGCACACCGCCACGCACATGGTCCACAAGGCCCTGCGCGAGGAGCTCGGCCCCCAGGCTACGCAGCGTGGATCCGAGGATGCGCCGAACCGCCTGCGCTTCGACTTCCAGTGGTCGTCGGCACCGAGCAAGGACGTGATGAACACCGTCGAGGCGCGAGTCAACGACCGTCTGCGCGACAACCTGATCGTCACCACCACCGAAATGAAGTTCGACGACGCGATCGCGCTCGGCGCGATGCACCTGTTCGGTGAGAAGTACGGCGACGTCGTGCGCGTGGTCTCCATCGGCGAGGACGGCTGGAGCCGCGAGCTGTGCGGCGGCACCCACGTCGACCACGTCGGCAAGATCGGCTCGATCAACATCATGTCCGAAGCCTCGATCGGCTCCGGCGTGCGCCGTGTGGATGCCGTCGTCGGCCAGGGCGCCTACGAGTTCAACGCCCGCGAGCACGCCCTGGTCTCCCAGCTGTCCGACAAGCTCAACGCACGCCCGGACGAGCTGGCGGAGCGCGTCAACACGCTGCTGGCCAAGCTCAAGGAATCCGACCGCCGTCTGGCCGCCATGTACGAAGGCCAGCTGGCCGCGTCCGTGCCCCAGCTCGTCGCGGCCGCGAAGACGTCCGCGGCGCGTGTCAAGGTCGCTGCGAAGAACGTCGGCCACTTCGGCTCGTTCGACGCGCTGCGCAAGACCGTGATGGACGTCCGCGCCCAGCTCGGCGAGGACGCGCCGGTCGTCGTCGCGCTTGCCGGCGTCTCCGAGGACGACAAGCCGATGGTCGCCGTGGCCACGAACGAGGTCGCCCGCAAGAACGGCATCAAGGCCGGCGACCTGGTTCGCGGGGCATCCAAGATGCTCGGCGGCGGTGGCGGCGGCAAGCCGGACTTCGCCCAGGGCGGCGGCTCCGACGCGAGCCGCATCGACGAGGCGCTGAAGGCACTTGAGGCCGAGGCGCTGAAGGGCTGAACCATCCGGTGGTATGGCTAGGCGTTGATTTGGGCGACGCCAGGGTCGGGCTCGCATTGTCCGACCCTGAGCTCACCTTTGCCCATCCCTATGGCAACATCCAGGCATACGGCGATTCGTTCCGTGCGCTGGATGACGTCATTACCGTCATCGAGGACGAAGCGGTGGACCACATTGTGGTGGGACTGCCGCTTCAACTTGACGGCACCGAAGGAAAAAGCGCGAAGAAGGCTCGCCGTTGGAGCGCGAACCTGGAAAAGCGCATGCGCAACTTGATGGATGAACACGATTTCGCGTTGTACCACATTCCTCAGGTAACATTATTGGATGAACGGCTGACCACGGTCAGCGCGCATCGGCAATTGCTGGAAGCACAACTCGGGTCCCGCCGTCATCGTCCGGTGGTCGATCAGCAATCAGCTGTCGTGATATTGCAGACCGCGCTGGACGGCGCCATGAAAGTGTGAGGAGAGAGCTAGTGTCAGATGACCTCGCCGATTTTTTCGAGGAGAACACCCATTGGGTCGACTCCAAAGGCAACACCACGTCGGTAAAGCCCCCCAAACCGCCGAAATCACGGCGTGAAATGCGCCGTCGGCGCAATGTCCGCCGCCGCAAGACCATCATCGTGCTGACCATGGTCGTCGCGGTGCTCGTCGTGGTCATAGCCGGCGGGTTCTTCGGAGTCAGGGCGTTGCGCGCCATCAGGGACCGCAACGACGGCGACACCTACTCCGTGCAGGACTACAGCGGTCAGGGATACGGGTCCGTGGAGTTCACCGTCTCGCAGGGCGAGAGCCCGTCCAGCATCGCCAAGCGTCTCGTCGAGGCCGAAGTGGTCAAGTCCGCGGACGCGTTCACCGGTGTCTCATCGGGTATGACGCTGTACCCGGGCACCTATCAGCTGCGCAAGCACATGCCCGCGTCGTCCGTGGCGGCGATCCTGTCCGATCAGAGCAAGGCGGAGGGCTTCCTCGACGTCAACGCGGGGGAGCGGGTGTCCGACGTCATCAAGAAGGCCGCGGCGCTCAGCGAGATCGACGAATCCGAATTCCAGAAGATCATCGACGCCAAAGGCGAGGGAATACTGCCCGCGGAAGCCGGCGGCAACTTCGAGGGATGGCTGGAACCCGGCAAGTACGACGTCAAGGGACTCGGCTCCGCGCAGAAGATCCTGAAGACCATCGTCGACAAGCGCGTCTCCAAGCTCAACGAGATGCACGTGCCCACCGGCAACGAGCGGCAGCGGCTGCTGATCATCGCCTCCATCGCGGAGGCCGAGGTCAATTCGTCCGATTACTACGGCAAGGTGACCCGCGTCATCCTCAACCGTCTCGACCGCGACATGACGCTGGGCATGGATTCGACCACCGCGTACGGTCTGGGCATCAACGGCACACAGCTGACCAACGCGCAGCTCAACGACTCGTCGAACAAATACAACACGCGCGTCAACAAGGGACTCACCCCCACGCCCATCAGCAATCCGGGAGACAGCGCCATCCAGGCGGCGATGAACCCGGAGCAGGGCGACTGGCTGTATTTCGTCACCGTGAACCTGAGTACCGGCGAGACGAAATTCACCACCGGCTCCGTCGAGGAGCAGAACGCGCAGTTCGAGCAGTACGTCAAGGAATACAAGGACAACAACAAGAGCGCGAACTAAAGCAGCGTCGTCGCGATGACCGCGACCACCGCCGCGCAGACGATCGCGGGTGCGAACGGGACCTTGCCCGCATGGTCGGATCGGCGCTGGGGATCGAACCTTAGCCACAGCGCCATCCATGCCAATCCCAGCAGACCCATGGCCAGCCACCAGACCACCACGGCGGTCAGCCCGGCCATCCCCACGGCCAGGCCCATGGCCAGCGTGCAGGTCACGTCGCCGAACCCCATCGATCCGGGCTTGACCATCGCCAGCCCGGCCTGCAGCACGGCACTGAGCACGGCGAACAGAGGGGCCTGCACCAGCAGGAACATCGTGTTCGCCATGACGGCGACGATGATGACCGCCACCAGCTGTGCCAGGCACCCGATGGCGATCCACAGGCGCGGCACGCGCCGGCGCCGAATGTCCTCGACACTCACGGCGATACCACATATCAAGCTGGGAAGGTATGCAAGGTAGGTCATGACATAAGATATAGCGAAGTTACCGATTGAATCAAAGGAGCATGGCATGTTGCGCTGGCAGACGGCGGGGGAATCACACGGCGAGGCGCTGGTCGCGATGATCGAGGGGTTGCCTGCGGGCGTTCGGGTCACCAGCGATGACGTCGTCGATGCATTGGCGAGACGGCGCCTGGGATACGGGCGCGGCGCGCGCATGAAGTTCGAGCAGGATAAGGTGCGTCTGCTCACCGGCGTGCGTTTCGGCGAGACCCTGGGATCACCGGTGGCCATCGAGATCGCGAACACCGAATGGCCGAAATGGACCGAGGTGATGAGCGCGGATCCACTCGACCACGATCTGCCGCGTGAGGGGCGCAACGCCCCGCTGAGCAGGCCGCGGCCGGGACACGCCGACCTCACCGGCATGCGCAAATACGGGTTCGACGACGCGAGACCCGTGCTGGAGCGCTCCAGCGCGCGCGAGACCGCGTCCCGCGTGGCGCTGGGCGCGGTCGCCGCGCGGTTCCTTGAGCAGGCGTTCGGCATTCGCACCGTGTCGCATGTGATCTCCATCGGAGGGGCGGGCGTCGAGGACGCCGATGACGCAGCGTTGCCGACCCCCGACGACGTCGAAGCGCTGGACGCATCCCCGGTGCGTACGCTGGACAAGGCGGCCGAGGAGAGGATGATCGCGCGCATCGACGAGATCAAGTCCACCGCCGATACCGTCGGCGGCGTGATCGAAGTGCTCGCATACGGCGTGCCCGCCGGCATCGGCACCTACGTCGAATCGGATCGCCGGCTCGACGCTGCCTTGGCCTCGGCGGTCATGGGCATCCAGGCCATCAAGGGCGTGGAGATCGGCGACGGGTTCCTGGAGGCCGTGCGCCCCGGATCGCAGGCGCATGACGAGATGGTCCCCGGCGCAGATGGGCGCATCACGCGACTGACCAACCGTGCGGGCGGCATCGAAGGCGGCATGTCGAACGGCCAGCCGATTCGCGTACGGGCCGCGATGAAGCCGATCCCCTCGATTCCGCGCGCCCTTCGCACGGTCGACGTCACCGACGGCGAGGCCGCATCCGCCATCAACCAGCGTTCCGACACCACGGCCGTGCCTGCGGCCTCCGTCGTGGCCGAGGCCATGGTCCGACTCACCTTGGCGCGATACGCCCTTGACAAGTTCGGCGGAGACAGCGTAGCGGAGACGCGCCGCAACTTCGAGCAGTACGTCGCCTCCTGGCCGGAGCACATGCGCTGACGGCGCGGTAACGTCATCCGCAACGAACCGTACGTCCTGAACCAAGGGAGAGAAACCATGCCCACTCGACCAGTCGCCGTCATCATCGGTATGATGGGCGCCGGGAAGACCCGTGTCGGCAAGGAGGTCGCGCAGCTGATGTCGCTGCCGTTCGCGGATGCCGACGTCGAAATCGAGCACGAGGTCGGCATGCGCATCCCCGAATATTTCGAGCGTCACGGCGAACCCGCGTTCCGCGAGGTCGAATCCGAGGTCATCGCCGGGATGCTGCACGGGTTCGGAGGCGTCTTCGCCCTGGGCGGCGGCGCTCCGATGACGCCCGCGGTGCAGGACGATCTCAAGGAATACATCGAGGACGGCGGCAAGGTCGTGTATCTCATGGCCGACCCGCGCGAGGCCATGGAACGGGCCCATCGCGGTGGTGGCCGGCCGATGCTGCAGGGGGACGCCGATGCCCGCTGGAAGAAGCTGTACCGCCAGCGCGACCCGGTGTACTACCGGGTGGCGAACGTCCATGTCGAAACATACGGGCAGACGCCGCTCGCCGCGGCGAGGAAGATGATGGATATGATTACCGAACGAACGGTTCATGTGACCGGCGCGACCATCGAGGATTATGACGTGAGCATCGGGGAAGGGGCGATGAACCACCTCTCCGAGGTGCTGGGGCCGAAGCCGGTCCGGATAGCCCTGATCCACACGCAGCCGGTGCAGCGTCATTCCGACCGTGCCCGCACGCTGCTGCGACAAGGCGGCTACCAGGTGTCGGACATCGTGATCCCCGACGCCGAAGCGGGCAAGACGATCGAGGTCGCCAACGGCATCTGGCAGCGGCTCGGCGACGAGGGCTTCACACGCTCCGACGCCGTGGTGGGCGTCGGCGGAGGCGCCGCCACGGATCTGGCCGGTTTCGTGGCCGCCACATGGATGCGCGGCGTGCGGTACGTCAATTGCCCCACGTCGCTGCTCGCCATGGTGGACGCCTCCACGGGCGGCAAGACCGGCATCAACACGCCGCAGGGCAAGAACCTCGTCGGGTCGTTCTACACGCCTGCCGGCGTGCTCGCCGACCTCAAGACACTCGTCTCGCTGCCCAACGACATCTTCATCGAAGGGCTGGGCGAGGTCGCCAAATCGGGATTCATCAAGGACCCCGAAATCCTGCACATCCTTGAAGAGCATGCGGCCGAACTTCGCGCATTCGACGGGGCTACGTTCCTTGGCAGCGGTCTGGAGAACGTGGTCGCCGAGCTGATCGAGCGCACGGTCCGGGTCAAGGCGTACCACGTCTCCGCGGACCTCAAGGAAGCGGGCCTGCGTGAATTCCTCAACTACGGCCATACACTCGCCCACGCCATCGAAAAACTTGAGCATTTCCGCTGGCGCCACGGCAACGCGGTCGCGGTCGGATGCGTGTATGCGGCGGAATTGGGTCATCTGCTGGGCTATATCGACCAGGATCTGGTCGATTATCACCGCTCTCTGCTTGGCTCGCTCGGTCTGCCGACCTCATGGAACGGCGGCACGTTCGACGAAGTGCTGGCGCTGATGCACCGCGACAAGAAGGCTCGTGGCAACAAGCTGCGGTTCGTCGTGCTCGATTCGATCGGCCATCCGGTGCATCTGGACGATCCGCCGGCGGACGCGGTCGAGGAGGCGTTCAGACGTATCCAGGCGTGACGACGCCGGACCGGTCTCCACATGACCGGTCCGAGTCGTGTTTTCGCCCACCCCAGCAATATCAATCATCAGCCAAAGGAAAGTGCATCATGACCAAGGTGATAGTCGTCAACGGACCGAATCTGGGCCGCCTCGGAGTGCGTCAGCCGGACGTCTACGGCAGGCAGGATCTTGAGACGCTGCGCACGCAATGCTCCCAGTGGGGCGCCGCGCTCGGGCTGAAGGTCGAGGTGCGCCAGACCGACGACGAGGCCGAGATGGTGCGCTGGATGCATCAGGCCGTCGACGAGCAGACCCCGGTGGTGATGAACCCGGCCGCATTCACGCATTACTCGTACGCGCTGGCCGACGCCGCGCACATGGTGGGCGATGCCGGACTGCCGCTGATAGAGGTGCACATCTCCAATCCCTCCGCCCGTGATGAGTTCCGCAAGCGTTCGGTCATCAGCCCGGTCGCCACCGGCACCATCACGGGAATGGGATTCTACGGGTACAAGCTCGCGCTGGACGCCATCGCGCATCTTATCGGCTGATCCGCAGTCGCAGAACCGTTTCAACGGGTGGTCATCATTGCTGGTGCGCTTGCGCGTCGGGCTTGCTGCGCCTAGTGTGGTGTCCATGAACGATGAAGCGAATCAGGGGTACCCGCAAGGTCCGGCCAATGGCGGTTATCCGAACGGTGCATCGCTTTACGGGGTTCAGGGCGATGCACACAACGGCAACAACGATTATCCGCAGTATGGAGCTGCTTCGCAGCCCGGGGAGCATCAGCCCGGTTACGCGCAGCCCGGTTACCCGCAACATGACTCCTGGCAGGGTCAGGGCGGCTACGCCGGCGGCCAGCGTCCGCCGGCAGGCGGGCAGCCCGTCTATCCTCCGGTGGGAGCAGGCCAACGGCAGCAGCCATACGCCGGCGGCTATCCGCAGCAGGGTGCGTATCAGCGTACTCCGTACCAGCCGTACGGTCAGCCTCCGAAGAAGAACAACACGGGCAAGATCATCGCCATCGTCGTCTCCATCGTCGTCGCGTTGGCCCTGATCGGCGTGCTGGTTTGGGCGTTGACGTCCAAGGGAGGCGACGGCAAGGACGGCAAGGGCACCGAAACGTCGCAGACGACGAACGGCGGTTCGAACAACAAGAACAAAGATGGCTACATCGAGGTTCCGCGCGGCGACTCGAACGGAAACTCCGACGACGACTCCTACGACTCCATCAACAAGGACTACCAGCAGAAGAAGCAGGAGCTGGACAAAAAGAAGCAGGAGCTGCAGCAGGAACTCGACAACTACAAGAAGAAGTACGGCGGCTCAAGCTCGTATGACAACCAGAATTCGTACGATTCGTATGGCGACTCCTATGATTCGTACGGTGATTCCTACGATTCGACGGGCTACTGATCCGCGTCGAACGAGGTGTCGGCCGGCTCGACGCGGCTGACCGCGTTCGACCGGTAGATTGTGTGACGCGGGCATCATCCCTGACGGCGCATGCCGTCTTCGGTATGATGCCCGGTCCATTTGAGCACCGCCTGGACGCGGTTTTCGGCGTTGAGCTTCTGCATGGATGACTGCGCGTGCTTGCGCACGGTGGCCGCTTTAATGCCGAGTCGTTTCGCTATCGATAGGTCGGTCAGCCCACGCGACATAAGATCGAGCACCTGCACTTCGCGGTTGGAGACCAGGTCAGCCCGTTTCGGCGTCTCATGCGCGAGCTGGTCGAATGAGGCACGGGCGTCAACGAACCCGAAATCACCGTAAACGCCTCCGCCAAGTACCGTCGCCAAGCCTTCGAGTATTTCCTGCTCGTCGTTCTTGCTGACCAGTCCTTGGGCGCCGGCCTGCGCCACGTCGAATCCGAACGTCTCCTTGGCGAACGAGGTCATGGCCAGAAGCTTCACCATGCTGTCGCGTCGGCGGATACGACGGCATACCATGACGCCCGACATGGATTCCATCGACAGGTCGACCAGGACCAGATCTGGTCTCGTCCGGGCGTCCAGCGTCAGGCTCACGGCGCGCGGCCCGTCGATGACCGACCAGGCTATGCGCAGTCCAGGTGTCATTTCGAGAACGAGACGCTCCAGCGAATCCAATGACCGCCTGTCATCATCAACCATGCCGATTGTCCCAGTCAGGTCATCGAAAATCCCCATACAATCACATACCTCATCATATGCTTTCAGGTTTCCCCCCATAGTAACCCCCTTATATACCCCCGTCAAAATCAACGGGTGTTGCATCCATGCCCCCATGTTTGATGCCAGGATATGAGGGTGCATTGTTGCTGTAAGCCTCATCCTGCCAAAGTCCCATTTGATGGTGTCGGGATGGGGCTTTGGCGGGATGAGGCAGAGGCCGTTGTTCGTGTGGCATGGCGGGATATGAGGCTATTGGTACGATTCCGTAACAGCCTTTGAAGTTCCGTGCCGATTGCGTGTGTGAACGTCACGAGGGGAATCGTCGTTGCCGGGATCGTCGGCATGAAGCCCATATATCGGGATCGATCGTCTTGCGGTGCATCCTGCGGTTCCGGGGCCTCCGACGGGCAGACTGGTGTCGTGTAGCAGGCCGGCACCGCGCCGCAGCGTCTCTGCGTCAGAGCTCTGGCGGATGGGCAAGTCAGTCGATATGGTCGGGATCAGTATCCTGCCGATGACCGTGCCCGAATCTCCGGAGCCGTTCTGTTGCTCGGCATCCGGTTGCCCGAGATCGTATTGTCCTGAATCAATGAGCCTCCGGTTGTATGCCTGTGCTTCGTCAACCGTCATTCCGGTTTCGTTCGTCATGCCGGTTTCGTTTCGAGGCGACGATTGCATGGAGGACGCGGTTCTCCATGCCGTGTCGCCGACGACATCGAATCCGGTCACTGTACCGCCGGCATGCCTGACATCGTCATATCGGCCGATGCGCGTCACCGTGAACGCATGACCCGCAAGCGTGAGATTCTCCCCGGCGCGAAGCGTGATGCCGCTCGTCGCTGCATGCGCGGGCTCCGAGCGCAACGCGCTGATGGACATGACCTGCGGCAACATGGCCAACGTCGCCATGACCGCGACCGCCGCAGCCCGCAGTCCGAGACGGCCGGCGAGCCGTTGCGCTGGCGGCGGCCCGATCATGCCGCACAGGAATCCGTCATAGGCAGATGATACAGTGAAATTCCATGGTTAGAAGACAACATGGCAATTCTCAAGAACACATCACCAAGCACATTTTCGTTACCGGTGGCGTGGTCTCATCCCTCGGAAAAGGCCTGACCGCCTCCTCGCTCGGTCGTCTGCTGCGCAGCCGCGGCATCCATGTGCTGCAGCAGAAGCTCGACCCGTACATCAACGTCGACCCGGGCACCATGAACCCGTTCCAGCACGGCGAGGTCTATGTGACCGAAGACGGTGCCGAGACCGATCTCGACATCGGCCACTACGAGCGCTTCCTCGACGTGTTCCTCTCCCAGAAGGCCAACGTCACCACCGGGCAGATTTATCAGGAGGTGCTGCGCAAGGAACGCGCGGGGGAGTACCTCGGCCAGTGCGTGCAGGTCATCCCGCACATCACCAACGAGATCAAGTCCCGCATGCGCGCCCAGGCGAGCGATGATGTCGACGTGATCATCACCGAAATCGGCGGCACGGTCGGCGACATCGAATCCCAGCCGTTCCTGGAGGCGGCCCGTGAGGTGCGTCGCGACCTCGGCGCCGAGAACTGCATGTTCGTGCACGTCTCCCTGGTGCCCTACATCTCCGCCGCGCACGAGCTCAAGACCAAGCCGACCCAGCACTCCGTGATGATGCTGCGCCAGTTCGGCATTTCCCCGGATGCGCTGGTGCTGCGTTCCGACCGCCCGCTCAACAAGTCCATCAAGGACAAGATCTCCCTGATGTGCGACGTGGATGAGGAGGGCGTGGTCAACTGCGTGGACGCGCCGAGCATCTACGACGTGCCGCGCATCCTGTTCGACGAGGGCCTTGACGCCTACGTGGTGCGCGAGCTGGGGCTGCCGTTCCACGACGTCGACTGGGACGAGTGGGCTGACCTGCTGGAGCGCGTGCACCACCCCAAGCACGAGGTCAACGTGGCGATCGTCGGCAAGTACATCGACCTGCCGGACGCCTACCTGTCCGTCACCGAGGCCATCAAGGCCGGCGGCTTCGCCAACTGGGCCAAGGTCAACGTCAAGTGGGTCGCCGCCGACAAGTGCGAGACCGAGGAGGGCGCGGCCGCCGCGCTTGACCAGGTCGACGGCATCGTCATCCCCGGCGGTTTCGGCATCCGCGGCATCGACGGCAAGATCGGCGCGCTCAAGTACGCGCGCGAAAACAAGCTGCCTGCTCTCGGCCTGTGCCTCGGCCTGCAGTCCATGGTCATCGAATACTCTCGCCACGTGCTGGGCATCGAGGACGCGAACTCCTCCGAGTTCGAGCCCGACTGCTCCAACCCGGTCATCGCCACGATGGAGGAGCAGAAGGACATCGTCGCCGGCCACGGCGACATGGGCCACACCATGCGTCTGGGCAGCTACCCGGCCGAGCTGGAGGAGGACTCCCTCGTTGCGCAGCTGTACGGCACCACGCATGTCACCGAGCGTCACCGCCACCGCTATGAGGTGAACGTGGCCTACAAGGATCTCCTGCGCGAGGGGGGCCTGCGCATTTCCGGTCAGAGCCCGGACGGCGAGCTCACCGAGTTCGTTGAGCTGCCGCAGGATGTGCACCCGTTCTATGTCGGCACCCAGGCTCACCCGGAGTTCAAGTCCCGCCCGACCAAGCCCCACCCCCTGTTCGCGGGGCTCGTCAAGGCCGCGCTGGATCACCAGGAAGCCCGTCAGGCCTGAGCGTGTGGCTTTAAGAGTAGACTGATACGTGACGATGGGGATGCTCGAAAGGGCATCCCCATCGTTGTTTAGTGCGGGTCCGGCGATCATTGCGGAGAAATCGCAATATAAGCAAGCTCACGTTTTGCGCTAAGCCAACATGCGGGTCTGCTGTGGAGTTCGCCGTGAGGTTCTGCTAACTTAACGTAGGAACTATGTGATGAATAGGAGGCAGCGTCAAGGTGAGCGACACCCAGCAGGCGCCCAACGCCGCGTCCGACGTGGAGATGAGCCAGTATGTGGCCGATCGCCAGCGTGTGGACGAAGAGAAACTCAAAAAGGATGACGAGATCATCCAGCAATTCGGTGATTACACCTACGGCTGGCATGATTCCGACGCGGCCGGCGAGGCCGCGAAGCGCGGCATCGATGAACAGGTCGTGCGTGACATCAGCGCGGACAAGGGCGAGCCGCAGTGGATGCTCGACATGCGTCTGCGCGGATTCAAGGCGTTCCTTGAGAAGCCGATGCCCGATTGGGGCGTGGACCTGAGCGGATTCAACGCCGACGACTTCAAGTACTACGTCAAGCCGATCGACAAGCAGGCCAAGACGTGGGAGGAGCTGCCGGACGACATCCGCTCCACCTACGACCGACTGGGCATCCCCGAGGCCGAGAAAAGCCGTCTGGTCTCCGGCGTGGCCGCGCAGTACGAGTCCGAAGTGATTTACAACTCCATCCAGAAGGACCTCGCCGACCAGGGCGTGATCTTCGTGGACACCGACACCGCCGTGCGCGAATACCCCGACCTGGTGAAGAAGTACTTCGGCACCGTCGTGAGCCCCGAAGACAACAAGTTCGGCGCCCTCAACACTGCCGCATGGTCCGGTGGCTCGTTCGTGTACGTGCCGAAGGGCGTGCACGTGGACATCCCGCTACAGGCCTACTTCCGCATCAACACGCCGGCCATGGGCCAGTTCGAGCGTACGCTGATCATCGCCGACGAAGGCTCCTACGTGCACTACGTCGAGGGATGCACCGCCCCGATCTGGTCCGAGGACTCGCTGCACGCCGCCATCGTCGAGATCATCGTCGAGAAGCATGCGCGCGTGCGCTACACCACCGTGCAGAACTGGTCGAACAACGTCTACAACCTCGTCACCCAGCGCGCCTACGTGCGCGAGGGCGGCACGATGGAATGGGTTGACGGCAACATCGGCTCCAAGGCCACGATGAAGTACCCGGCGTGCATTCTTGCCGAGCCGTACGCCAAGGCCGAGACCATGTCCCTCGGCTTCGCCGGTAAGGGCCAGTATCAGGATACCGGCGCGAAGATGATTCATCTCGCTCCGCACACCAGCTCCACGATCGTCGCCAAGTCGATCTCGCGCGGCGGTGGCCGCTCCGCGTACCGCGGACTGGTCAAGATCGTCGACGGAGCCGAAGGCTCGTCGAACTCCACCGTGTGCGACGCCCTGCTGGTGGACGACTTCAGCCGTTCCGACACGTACCCGCATGTGGACGTGCGTGAGGACGACGTGACGATGGCCCACGAGGCCACGGTCTCCAAGGTCTCCGAGGATCAGCTGTTCTATCTGATGAGCCGCGGCCTTGAGGAGAAGGAGGCCATGGGCATGATCGTGCGTGGCTTCGTCGAGCCGATCAGCCGCGAGCTGCCGATGGAGTACGCGCTCGAACTGAACCGTTTGGTCGAACTGCAGATGGAAGGATCGGTGGGCTGATTCCCATGGCATCGAACAATACTGAAATCACCATTCCCGTCGCGGATCCGAACGACCCGTACGCGGTGCCGGCGGCCATGCCGTCGAGCGCCGACAGGGAGCCGCGCTCGTTCGACGTGAACGATTTCGCCGTGCCGGAGCGCAAGCAGGACGATTGGCGCTACACGCCGCTCGATCGCATCGGAGAGTTCTTCGACGTGTTCAAGCCGAGCGGGGAGACGATCATCGCGATCAGTTACGCCGATGGCACCGCGGTCGACGAAAAGCACGTGGCCGTCAGCCAGTGCGCCCTCGGCGAAGGAGTCTCCGGCACGGTCTCCAAGCCCAGCGATCGGGCGGCCGCCGTCGAGTGGAATTCCGGGCGTACCGCAACGGTGATCGAGCTGTCGGGCGAGATCGCCCAGCCGGTGCTGGTCAACGTGATCGGCAGCGGCGACGACCTCGATGCCCTGCATCTGGTCATCTCGACGGCCGATGAGGCCCACGCCGACGTCATCGTCGAGCACCACGGTCTGGCCCGTCTCGCCGAAGGCGTGGAAATCGTCACCGGCAAGAACTCCCACGTCTCCACCACCTTCGTGCAGGAGTGGGAGAAGGGCTCCAAGCACGTCGGCAACCAGCGCATCCACGTCGGCGAGGGCGCATCCCTGCGCCACTCCGTCGTCACACTCGGCGGCGACGTGGTCCGTATCCGCATGGATCAGGACTTCGGCGGCGAGCAGGGCGACCTCAACATGCTCGGCATCTACTTCGTCGACCCCGGCGAGCACATCGAGCACCGCACGATGGTGGTGCACAACCATCCCGAGTGCAAGTCCCGTGTGGTCTACAAGGGCGCGCTCGACGGCAAGGACGCGCACTCCACCTGGGTGGGCAATGCGCTGATCGCGCCGACCGCGCCGGGCACCGACTCGTATGAGCTCAACCGCAACCTCGTGCTCACCCCGGGCGCGATCGCCGATTCGGAGCCGAACCTCGAAATCGAGAACGGCAACATCATCGGCGCCGGACACGCGAGCTCCGTGGGCCGTTTCGACGACGAGGAACTGTTCTATCTGCAGTCGCGAGGTATCCCCGAAACGGAGGCCCGCAAGCTCGTCGTACGCGGGTTCTTCGGAGAACTCGTCGAAGAGATCGGCGTGCCATTCATCGCCGAACACCTGATGAACGTAATCGACCGCCGCCTCGCCCGCGGCGAAAGCGACGCCATGAAAGCCGTATTGGAGGATAAGTAACGATGGCCGAACAGCACACTCTCGAAATCAAGGACCTCTACGCATCCGTGGAGACCAAGGAGGGTCGCAAGCAGATTCTCAAAGGCGTGAACCTCACCGTGCATTCCGGCGAGACCCACGCGATCATGGGCCCCAACGGCTCCGGCAAGTCCACGCTCGCCTACACGCTGGCCGGCCACCCCAAGTACGAGGTCGACTCGGGCGAGGCGCTGCTCGACGGCGTCGACATCCTCAAGCAGACCCCCGACCTGCGCGCCAAGGAAGGGCTCTTCCTCGCCATGCAGTACCCGGTCGAGGTTCCTGGCGTGTCGATGACCAACTTCCTGCGCACCGCCAAGACCGAGGTCGACGGCAAGGCTCCCGCCATCCGCACCTGGACCAAAGAGCTCGGCGTCGCGATGAAGAAGCTGCGCATGGACCCGAAGTTCGCGTCGCGTTCCGTCAACGAAGGTTTCTCCGGCGGCGAGAAGAAGCGCGCCGAAGTGCTCCAGCTCGAACTGCTCAAGCCGAAGTTCGCCATCATGGACGAGACCGATTCCGGCCTCGACGTGGACGCCCTGCGCATCGTGTCCGAAGGCGTGAACCGCGCCAAGGAGAGCACCGGACTGGGCATCCTGATGGTCACGCACTACACGCGCATCCTCAAGTACATCAAGCCCGACATCGTGCATGTGTTCGCAGACGGCCACTTCGTCAAGACCGGCGGTCCCGAGCTTGCCGACGAACTCGAAGAGACCGGCTACGACAAGTACCTGCCCGAAGGCTCCGACTCCGAATCGGCTCTGGCCTGATTTCTTCGTTTCGTTGCGTTTGAGGTGTGGTCGCATTGCCGGGGGGTGTACTATTCCCGACCGTAAACTTGGCCCGAGCGGCCTGGAGCGATCCCGGGAACAGGACATCCCTGCACCCCGCGGCCACCGCCGGAAGCATGATCCACCGCTGGAAGCGGCGAGCGAATAAGCGGATAACTGAAAAACGACATATCGGCAGGACATTGAATCTAAGGGAAACAATGGTTGATTTTACGGCGATTCGGGCGCAGTTCCCGATTCTGGATCAGCAGATCCACGGGCATCCGCTCGTCTATCTGGATTCCGCGGCCACCTCGCAGAAGCCGCAGTGCGTGATCGATGCGGAGAGCGAGTTCTACCGCACGATCAACGCCGGCGTGCACCGCGGGGCGCATGAGCTGGCGGCCCGCAGCACCATGGCGTTCGAGGACGCCCGCGCGAAGGTCGCCCGCCTGGTCGGAGCCAACGCCGAGGAGGGCAACGAGGAGATCGTCGTCACCGCCGGGGCCACCGCGGGACTGAATCTTCTTGCCACCGCGTTCGGCAACGCGAGTCTGGGCCGTGGGGGAGAGGCGGCGAAACGGTTCGCTCTCAAGCCCGGCGACGAGATCGTCGTATCCAAGGCCGAGCACCATTCCGTGCTGCTGCCGTTCCAGGAGCTGGCATACCGCACCGGTGCCACGCTCAAATGGTTCGATCTGACCGAAGACGGCCGCATCCGCTCGGATACCGCCGATGAGGTGATCACGGAACACACCAAGGTCGTCGCCATCACGCACGTGGGCAACACCACGGGTGCCATCACCGACATCGCGCCCATCATCCGCCGTGCCCATGAGGTCGGCGCGATCTTCATCCTTGACGCATGCCAGTCGGTGCCTCACCTCAAGGTCGACTTCCACGCGCTTGACGTCGATTTCGCCGCGTGGAGCGCCCACAAGATGTACGGTCCCACCGGGGTGGGATTCCTGTACGGGCGCCGTGAGCTGTTGGAGGCCCTGCCGCCGGCGAACTTCGGCGGTTCCATGGTCGAGCTCGCGTGGATGGACCAGCCCGCGCAGTACATGGTGCCTCCGGCCCGTTTCGAGGCCGGTACGCAGCCGGTCGCCCAGGTGGTCGCAGCCGGTGTGGCCGCCGAATGGATGATGAACGTGGGGCTTGAGAACATCGAGGCGCATGAGCGCACGATCGCCGCCGAACTGCTCAAGATGGGCGACATCGACGGCGTGCGGATTCTCGGGCCGCGCGAGAACGTGAACCGCATCGGCACGGTGGCGTTCGACGTTGCGGGCGTACACCCGCATGACGTCGGGCAGTTCATCGACGCGCAAGGCATCGCCATCCGCGTCGGCCATCACTGCGCCCAGCCGGTGCACCGCCACTTCGGTCTGTATGCGTCGAACCGCGCATCCTCCGGCGTGTACAACAGCGTCGACGACGCTCACGCCCTGGTCGAGGCCGTGGCGAAGGTTCGTCCGTTCTTCGGACTGTGATACGTGTCGCGTTTACGCCGTTCGCGTATGACTCCCACGGGATACTGTCACGGCATGTGGCATAATATCCACGGAATCTCACGCGGACGGCGTTTCGCGTGTTCGTGAATGATATCGAGCGCTATCGAGCGCTATGCATGGGAAGGGATTGACCGATGGGTGATTTCGGCATGAGCGGCGACGATCTTGAGCAGATGTATCAGGAAGTGATTCTTGAGGCCGCGCGTGACCCGCATGGTCGTGAGCATTTCGCGGCGGACGTGTCCAAGGAACAGGGCTCCGCACCGGTCGACACGACCGTGCGCGCCAGCCACGAATACTGCACGCCGGGCGAATCCCACCAGTTCAACCCCACTTGCGGTGACGAGGCGACGGTTCACGCCGAGGTCTCCGACAGCGAGCCGCACACCATCGAGCGTCTGGTGTGGGACGGCCACGGCTGCTCGATCTCGCAGGCGAGCCTGTCCGTCATGGTTGACCTGTGCGCCGGCAAGACCGTCGACGAGGCGATGGAGCTGTTCCGCGACTTCCATGAGCTCATGGAGTCGCGCGGTGCTGGATTGCAGGACGAGGCCAAGGAGGAGAAGCTGGAGGACGCCGTGGTGTTCCAGGGCGTGTCCAAGTACCCGATGCGCATCAAGTGCGCGCTGCTTGGCTGGGAGGGCATGCGCGACTCCGTCGCCAAGGCGCTGGCGGCGAAATAAACGGTCACCGCACTGCCATGAGAGCGGTCCGAGTTGTACTCTTGATTTAACGGTTTCGCGATTAACGACTGGAGAGATATGAGCGACAATCTGGTTCCTGAGCCGCAGGCTTCCGTGTTCGATTCGGTGAGCAAGGTTCTGGGCGACGAGGAGGCGGCGCGCCGCGTGATGGCGAACCCGCAGCTTGCGGCTGGGTTCCCCAACGGCCATCCTGCCCCCAAAAGCGATGGCGGCGTCGAGATGTGCGCGTGCGGCCGCCATCCGAAGAGCGAGTGCGAGGATGGCGAGCACAGCAGCGAGGATGACATTCCGCTCAAGGCCATCGACGATATCGGCCGTGCCACCGCCGAGGATGTGAAGGAGGCCCTGCATCAGGTTATCGACCCGGAGCTGGGCATCGACGTCATCGACCTCGGTCTGGTCTACGGCATCGAGATCGATGAGCTTGGACGCGCGATCATCACGATGACGCTGACGACGCCCGCATGCCCGCTGACCGACCTCATCGAGGACGAGTGCGCGAGCACGCTGGCGGGTCTTGTGGAGGAGTTCCGCATTGACTGGACGTGGCAGCCTCGCTGGACGATGGACAAGATCACGCCCGAGGGGCGCGAGCAGCTGGCCGCGCTCGGTTTCAATTTCGACAACATGCCGAAGTACTGACCTCATCCGTGTCTGCGGCTTCTCTGTACGGTCGAAGACACGTGAATATAGTCGAGGGGGTTTGCCGTGAATCCGGCAAACCCCCTCAACGTATATCCGAGCCGATCAGTCGTCCACGATGGTGCCCTTCGGCACGACGGTGATGCCTTCCGGCGTCACGGTGAAGCCGCGGGCGAGGTCCTTCTCGGTGTCGATGCCGACCGTGGAGTTCTCGGTCAGCACAACGTTCTTGTCGAGAATCGCCTTGTACACGCGGGCGCGACGGTTGACGATGACGCCGTCGAACAGCACGGAGTCGACCACCTGGGCCCACGAATGGATGCGCACGTTCGGCGACAGCACGGAATGATGCACCTCACCGCCCGAGACGATGACGCCGGGGGAGACGATGGAGTCGGTCGCGTGGCCGAGACGATCGCGGCCGGCATGCACGAACTTCGCGGGGGGCAGCGTGCCCGAGTTCGTGTAGATGGGCCATGCCTGGTTGTAGAGGTTGAACTCCGGCACGTAGGCGATCAGGTCCATGTGAGCGTCATAGAACTGCTTGATCGTACCCACGTCGCGCCAGTAGGCGTGGTCGGTCGGCGTGGAGCCGGGAATGACGTTGGAGTTGAAGTCGTACACGCCGGCCTCGCCGCGCGAGGCGAAGTACGGCGCGATGTCGCCGCCCATGTCGTGCTTGGTGTCCGCGGCCTTCTCGTCCTTGGCGAGCGCATCGAACAGCGCGTCCGTGTTGGCGACGTAGTTGCCCATCGAAGCGAGGAACGAATTCGGGTCGTCGGGCAGGCCTTCGGTCGTCGCCGGCTTCTCCTGGAATTCGCGGATCATGTTGGGGTGGTTCGGGTCAACGTTGATCACGCCGAACTGGTTGGACTCCTCAAGCGGCTGGCGGATGCCTGCCACGGTGAACTCCGCACCCGATTCGATGTGCTGCTCGACCATCTGGCCGAAGTCCATGCGGTAGACGTGGTCGGCGCCGACGATGACCACGATGTCGGGCTGGACGTCCTCGATGATGTTGATGGTCTGATAGATCGCGTCGGCCGACCCGAGATACCAGTGCTTGCCCAGACGCTGCTGTGCGGGCACAGGGGAGACATAGTTGCCGAGCAACGACGAGAAACGCCACATCTGCGAGATGTGACGGTCAAGGGAATGCGACTTGTACTGGGTCAGCACAATGATATGGCGGTAATCCGAATTCACCAGGTTGCTCAAGGGGAAGTCGATCAGTCTGAATACGCCGCCGAACGGTACGGCCGGCTTCGCACGGTCACGTGTCAGCGGCATGAGGCGCGTGCCTTCGCCACCTGCCAGGACGATGGAGAGAATCTTCTGCTTGTTCTTCGCCATCTGAGTGCTCCTCTCGTTGTTCACAGCGTCTGATGACACCGTCTGCCTGTCCGCCCCTGCTTCGTTGCCGGAGCCTACAGAAACAATAATTGCACATTTCCCCGTGAGCGCAAGGAAATGGCGTTGCGCGTCATGAAAAAGTCATGAAAAATATCCGATCTGTTCTTATTGTTCCGCGCGCTTCGGGGATGTCGCGTAGAAGGCGACGGCGCTGGACGCGGCGACGTTGAGGCTGTCGACGCCGTGGGACATCGGGATTTTCACGGTCAGGTCTGCGCCCGCGATGGTGTGACGTGACAGGCCGTCGCCTTCCGTGCCGAAGATCAGCGCCAGTTTGTCGATGTGGTCCGCGGATTCGGGACTGTTGTTCAGCCGGCGTGTCAGCTCGTCCAGCGATATCGAGTCGTCGCTCAGCGCCATCGCCACCGTGGTGAATCCCAGCGAGCGCAGTTCCTCCAGTCCTCGGCGCGGCCAGAAATGCTTGTCGTCGCCTCCGATGCGCGTCCACGGTATCTGGAAGACGGTGCCCATGGACACGCGCGCGGCGCGCCGGTACAGCGGGTCGCCGCACGACGGGGTGACCAGCACCGCGTCGACATCCAACGCGGCCGCCGAGCGCATCAGTGCGCCCACGTTGGTGTGGTCGACGATGTTCTCCATGACCGCCACGCGGCGAGCGTCGCGGCATGTCTCCTCGACGCTCGGCAGCGGCCAGCGCCGCATCGCCGAAAGCGCCCCTCGGTGGAGGCGGTATCCGGTGAGCTGGCGCAGTTGTTCGGGGGAGGCCACGTATACGGGGATGTCCGTTCCCCACCGTTTGTCGACGACGTCGAAGGTCTGTGACATGCCCTCGATCCACGGCTCTTCGACCAGCAGCGAGATCGGTTCGCGGCCCGCGGCGAGCGCGCGGTCGATGACCTTGGGCGATTCGGCGATGAACAGGCCACGCTCGGGTTCGAGCCGGTTGCGCAGCTGGATTTCGGTGAGGTTCGTGTATGCGGCAACCCGCTCGTCGTCGATGGAGTCGATGGTGATGAATTGCATGGGCGTGCCTCGGGTTCTCATGTCGTCGTACCGTCGTCGGCCCGATTGCGCGCGGCCGTCTGCGCATACGGTATGTATATATGGAAAGACCCCTTGTTTCCAAGGGGTCTTCGCTGGTGTCCGGGATGGGACTTGAACCCACACGCCTGTATAAAATAGGCACAAGCACCTCAAGCTTGCGCGTCTACCATTCCGCCACCCGGACAGGTGTCGTTTTCAGACAACGAATAAACACTATATCGGTATTTTCGGATGATGCCAAATCATGGCGTGTCGCCTGTGTTTGCGGGGATGTTGTAGCCTTGTATCCATGACTGATCCTGTATTCCTTTTCGACCCTGACACCGATGATGTGCCGGTGAACGGCGATGGTCTCAACGCGGGGTGGACGATCACGCTGCCGGCCTCGGTGAAGCGCCATGCCTTGGGGGCCATGCGCCTCGCCGAGGGCGACGGGCTGTCGCTGACCGACGGTCGGGGGCTGTGCGTCAAGACCACGCTCGTCGACGCGCAGGCCGGTCTCGTCAGCGTCGAGCGCGTCGGGCGGCAGCCGCAGCCGGTCACGCGGCTCGTGCTCATCCAGGCGCTGGCGAAGACCGGTCACGACGAGGCGGCCATCGACATGGCGACCCAGATCGGCGTCGACGAGGTAATCCCCTGGCAGGCCAATCGTTCCATCGCCAAGTGGAAGGCGGGCCGTACTGATCGCAAATGGCGGCAGGTCCTCGACGCGGCGACCGAGCAGTCGCGCCGCGTGTGGTCGCCGGAACTGGCGCAGTGCGTCTCAAGCAAGCAGGTCGTCGCCATCTGCAGGCGTGCGTGCATGGCGATCTGGTGATCGTGCTGCACCAGGACGCCACCATGTCATGGTCGTCCGTGGAGGACGAGGTCTCGCGGCTCGCCGACCGTTGTCTCGCCGACGGGCGGCCGCGCAGCATCAATGTCGTCGTGGGGCCTGAGGGCGGCATCAGCGAGCAGGAGGTGTCCGATTTCGTCGGGGCCGGCGCCCAGAGCGTGGTGCTCGGCTCGAACATCCTGCGCGCATCGACGGCGGGCCCGGTGGCGCTGTCGCTGCTGTCGAGGGCGTTGGGGCGTTTCGCGTGAAGCCGAGAATATCCTCAATACGCAATAGCATGGAAGCAGATTTCCATCACGGCCAGCAAGGAGCGGCGAGCATATGAGCAAGTCCGAGGACTGCCTGTTCTGCAAGATCATCGACGGGCGTATTCCCAGCGAGAAGGTATATGAGGACGACACCACATACGCGTTCAAGGACATCAATCCCAAGGCGAAGGTGCATGTGCTGATCGTGCCCAAGGACCACTACGCGAACGTCGCCGAGCTGGCCGCCGCCGATCCCGCGGAACTGGCCCATATCGTCGGGCTCGCTCAGGGCATCGCCGACAAGGAGTTCTCGGGCGCGTACCGTCTGGTGTTCAACACTGGCCTCGACGCCGGGCAGACCGTGTTCCACGTGCACGCGCATGTGCTCACCGGCGAGAAGCTCGACGAGTAGGGCGATTCGTGACAACGACGACCCGTACCATCACCATCCCGTCGCAGCTTGACCCGGTGGCCGTCTTCGGCCCGGTCGACGAGGTCATCCGGCAGGTCGAGCACGCGTTCCCTGACCTGACCATCATCGTACGCGGCGACAGGGTGGCCATCGTCTCCCATTCGAAGTCCACCGAATCGCAGGCCTCTCGCGCCGAAGACGTCATCCATACGATTATCCAGGCCGCGTACAGCGCCCCGATGGACGCCGACACCGTGCGCAGGCTGCTCGACCAGGACGTGCTGCCCAACAAGGTCCGCGCCGAACACCCCGGATACGGCAGGTCCGCCGAGCGGGGCCGTGCGTCGCTCGGTGCAGCGCGTTCAGGGGATGCGCGCAAGCCTCGCATACCCGGCGTCATCACTTTCGCGGCCGGGCAGCCCGTGCGTGCCAAGACGGCGGGGCAGATCGCCTACGTCAACGCCGTGGACGCCCACACCATCACCTTCGCGATCGGCCCGGCCGGCACGGGCAAGACCTACCTCGCCGTGGCCAAGGCGGTGCGCGCGTTCCAGGACAGGCGTATTCGCCGCATCATCCTGACGCGCCCGGCGGTCGAGGCGGGGGAGAGCCTCGGTTTCCTCCCCGGCACGCTCAACGACAAAGTCGACCCTTATCTGCGCCCGCTGTATGACGCGCTGTCCGACATGCTCGGCCCCGACCAGCTGCACCGCTATCTCGACGACGGCACCATCGAGGTCGCGCCGCTCGCGTACATGCGCGGACGCACGCTCAACGACGCCTACGTGATTCTCGACGAGGCGCAGAACACGACGGAACAGCAGATGAAGATGTTCCTCACCCGTCTCGGATTCAACACGACGATGATCATCACCGGAGACGTCACGCAGGTCGACCTCGCCGTGCCACGATCCGGTCTGGCCACCATCGAGGGCATTCTGGGCGGCATCGACGACATAGCATTCGCCCATCTCGACGCCGGGGACGTGGTCCGCCATGAGCTGGTCGGGCGCATCGTCGAGGCATACGACCGTCATGACGCCACCCGTGTCAGGCGCAACCGAGGCAAGGAATCGCGGGAGGACGCACGATGAGCGTGGAAGTGACCAACGAGACCATCTGGGACATCGACGCAAAGGCGTTCTCCGACCTGGGCCTGTGGGTGATGGACCAGATGCGCGTGAGTACCCAGTCCGATCTGACCATCCTGTTCGTGGATCCCGATCCCATAGCCGAGCTGCATGAGCGGTGGATGTCGCTGGAAGGCCCGACCGACGTGATGAGCTTCCCGATGGACGAGCTGAGGCCCGGCGACGGCAAGACCACGATGGAGGGCGTGCTCGGCGACCTCGTCATATGCCCCTGGGTCGCGGCCCAGCAGGCGGCCGCGGCAGGTCACAGCACCATGCAGGAGATGATGCTGCTCACCATTCACGGCATCCTCCACCTGCTCGGCTACGACCATGTCACGCCGGAGCAGGAAAGGCAGATGTTCGGTCTGCAGCGGCAGCTGCTGCTCACGTTCCTGGCCGTGCGCCGCATCACCATCGAACCGGCCACATTGCCGAAGGGCGCGGCCGACGCGCTTGCCGAATACGACGCGTCGCACGGCGGCGGACGGCAGATAACGGAATGACGCGTCTTTTCCCGTCGCCGTTCGGCGGCAATGCCGTCACCGGCGCTGAACACATGAACTCAAACGAAGGATTCCTATGCCGTTGACCGATACGTCCACGATTATCCTGGTTGTCGCGTTGGTCGTCGTCGCCGCACTGCTGGTCTGGCTGTCGTTGAGCATGGCCGCCGCGGAAAGTGCGGTCGGGCGCGTCACACGGGCAGGACTGAACAACAAGATCCTCGAAGTGCAGACCGACACCGAGACGAGCCAGTTCATCCGGATGAAGAAGATCGGCAAGATCCATACCGTGCAGCGGCTCATCGCCAACCGGTATGCCACCTCGGGCAGCTGCGCGTTCTTCCGCATCACATGCAACGTGTTCGACGGCGTGCTGGTGGCGTGCGTGGCGTCGCTGCTTGATGCGCCGATCTGGCTGCAGCTGCTGTGCGGCTTCCTGTTCGCGCTGATCGTCGGCATCGTCTCGGTGCTGGTCCGCCCGCGGTCCGCGGGAGCCAGCAAGCCGATCGACATCATGCTCAATTTGGCGGGACTGGTCAGGTTCGCCACCGCGATCACGCCGTTTGCGAAGGCGGGCGAGCAGAAGGGTCAGAAGCGTCGCTCCAAGGAATCGGACCTGTCCGACGACGAGGAGCTGGAGAAGATTCAGCTCGAACAGGGGCGTGCCACCATCGACCGCCTGGTGGAGGCCAATGATTTCGATCCGGAAGTCTCCGAGATGCTGCGCAACGTGCTGACGTTGTCGGAGACGCTGACCCGCGAGATCATGGTGCCGCGCACCGACATGATCTGCATGGACCGCACGGCCACACTTGCCGACATGCTGCGTCTGTGCTCCCGGTCCGGTTTCTCCCGCGTGCCGGTGATCGGCGACGACGTCGACGATCTGATCGGCGTGGCGTATCTCAAGGACGCCGTGCGCGCCACGGCGTTCAATCCCGCCGCCTCGCAGCGCGATGTCGCCTCCATTGTCAGGCAGCCGATGCTGGTTCCCGAGTCGAAGCCGGTGGATGACCTGTTCCACGCCATGCAGCAGACCCGGCAGCATGTGGCGATCGTCGTCGACGAATACGGCGGCATCGCCGGACTGGTCACCATCGAGGACACCATCGAGCAGATCGTCGGCGAACTTGAGGACGAGCACGACCGCACGCAGCATTCCGAGCCCGAGAAGATCGGCGAACGCAAGTGGAAGATGCCGGCGAGGACTCCCATCGCCACCCTTGAGGAGATGTTCGAGATCGACATCGACGAGGACGACGTCGACACCGTATATGGCCTGCTCACCAAGCTGCTGGGCCGCGTCCCGATCGTCGGCTCCAGCGCGGTGACGCGCGGCCTGCGCCTCACCGCCGTCGACACCGCAGGCCGACGCAAGAGGGTGTCGATGATCGTCGTGGAGCCGGCCGCCGGGTCGCAGGGTCCCGCAGCCGACGACGATGAGCCCCGCAGCGACGAACAGGACGGCGAGTCCGCCTCCCCGCAAGGGAAATGACGGAGCCGTCCGCCCAATGACAAGGTGAACCGCTACCGTAGAGAAACAATGACCAAACCGAACGCGAAGAAAAGGCATGACACGAATATGACCAATACTGACGAGCAGGAATCCCAGCCGGCGTACCGTTCCGGATTCATAGCGGTTGTCGGCAGACCGAACGTCGGCAAGTCGACGCTGATCAACGCGCTGATCGGCAAGCAGGTGGCCATCGCCTCATCGCGCCCGGAGACCACGCGAAAGGCGATTCGCGGCATCCTCACCACCGACCACGCGCAGCTCGTGCTGGTTGATACGCCCGGCATCCACCGCCCTCGCACACTGCTCGGCCAGCGTCTCAACGACATCGTCGAGGAATCGCTGTCGGATATCGACGCCATCGCGTTCCTGCTGCCCGCCGACCAGGAGATCGGCCCCGGCGACAAGCGCATCCTAAGCCGTCTGCGCACCGATTTCGCCACCAAGGGCGAGGACGGGACGTTCGCGTGGAAGGTTCCGCTGATCGCCATCGTCACCAAAATCGACCAGCTGGGCCGCCAGCAGCTCATCGACAAACTGATCGAGATCAACGAGTTCGCCGACTTCTCCGACATCGTGCCCGTCAGCGCCCTGGAACACGACAATCTCGACGAGGTCCGCCAGGTGCTGATCGACAACACCCCTGAGGGGCCGCAGATGTACCCGGACGACCAGGTCAGTGAGGAGCGTCCGGAAGACACCATCGCCGAGCTGATCCGCGGCGCGTTCCTCGAAGAGCTTGATGACGAGCTGCCCCATTCGCTGGCCGTCGTCGTGGACTCCATCGAACGGCCCGAAGACAACGAGAGCGGGCAGTCATACGAAGGCAAGATCCAGGTCATGGTCTCCGTGTACGTGGAGCGCGACTCGCAGAAGCCGATCATCATCGGACGCGGCGCCGAGCATCTGGTGCGCGTCAAGAAGAAGCTGCGCACCCCGGTCAACCGCATCGTCGGAGGCAAGGCCAAGCTCGATCTGCATGTCAAGGTCGCCAAGGGCTGGCAGTCCGACCCCAAGCAGCTGGAGAGGCTCGGCTTCTGATTGCGCGCCGCGCGGGCGTTGGCACCGATAAAACGGCGTGAGGCGGGTGGTTCAACAATCGTGTTGAACCACCCGCCTCACGCGTGAAGGATGTCGAGCGTCACTTCTTCTTGGTGTACATCTGCGTGTTCAGCAGTGTGGCGTAACGCCGGATGACCTTGGGTCGGATCACCTTCATCGATGCGGTCAGCAGGCCGTTCGCCTGGCTGAACTCCTCGGGCAGGATGATGAACTTACGCACCGATTCGGCGCGGGACACACCCTCGTTCGCCTGATCCACCCACTTCTGCACTTCGGCGCGCACCGCGGCGTTGGAGGCGGCCTCCTCCATCGTCATATCGCGGTTGAGGCCCTTGGATTCCAGCCAGGGGCGCAGCGACTCCTCGTCAAGCGTCACCAGCGCGGAGATGAACGGGCGCTTGTCGCCGAGCACCAGCACCTGCGAGACGAACTCGCAGCGCTGGATGACCTCTTCGATCGGGCCGGGAGCGACGTTCTTGCCGCCGGCGGTGATGATCAGATCCTTCTTGCGGCCGGTGATGTACAGGAAGCCGTCGTTGTCGAGCCTGCCCAGGTCGCCGGTGCGGTACCATCCGTCATCGGTGAACGAGCCTTCGGTCGCCTCCTCGTTCTTGTGGTACTTCGGGAACACCGCGGTGCCCTTGACCTGAATCTCCTCGTCCTCGGCGACACGCAGCTCGAACCCGGGGAAGGCGATGCCGACGGAACCCTGATGGTACGGCACGCCGAGCGGGTTGAACGCGCACGGCGCGGTCGTCTCCGTCAGTCCGTAGCCCTCGTACACGGGCACGTTCGCGCCGCGGAAGAACGCGAGCAGTTCGGGGTCCAGCGGGGCGCCGCCGGCGACGATCCACTGGGCGCGGCCGCCGAGCACGTCGCGCAGCGTCTTGTAGACGATCGGGTCGAAGGCGGCGCGGCGGGTCTTGGCCAGCACACCGACCTTGCCCTTGGCACCCAGCTCCTTCATGTAGTTCTGCGCGGCGACCACCGCGGCGGCGAACGCCACGCCCTTCGGCCCGTGGCCGGCCTTCTGGGACGCCGCGTTGTACACCTTCTCCAGCACGCGCGGCACGACGATCATCACGGACGGCCGGGCGACCTGAAGGTCGGCGATCAGCGTCTTGATACCCTGGGCGATGTAGATCCTGATGTTGCTCGCCACGCAGATGTAGTTGATCGCGCGGGCGAACGAGTGCGCCTGCGGCAGGAACAGCAGCACGGAGTTCTTCTTGTTGTGCAGCAGGTCCGGCATGTAGACGGGCAGGTTCAGCGCGGTCGTGCAGTAGTGCTCGTGCGTCATCTCCACGCCCTTGGGTGCCGCCGTGGAACCCGACGTGTACACGATGGAGCACAGGTCGGTCTTCTTGATCGAGTCGATGCGCTCGTCGAGCTCCTCGTCGCTCACCGCGGCCCCGTACGCCTTGATCTCCTCCAGGCCGCCGGTCTCGATGCACAGGATGGTCTCCAGCGACGGGCATTCCTCGATCGCGCCCTCTGCCTTGTCGCGCATGTCGGCGGTCTCGACGATCAGCAGCCGCGCGTCCGAATTGTTGACGATGTTGCGGATCTGCTCGGCGGAGTCGGTGTCGTAGATGGTGGCGAGCACGCCGCCGCAAGCCATGATCGCGGCGTCCGTGACATCCCACGCGTAGGAGGTGCGGCACATGAACGCCACGCCGTCGCCCTTCTTCAGCCCGTAGTGCAGCAGGCCCTTGGCGACGCTGCGGATGTCGGCGAGCGTCTCGTTCGCTGTGCTGGTGACCCACTTGCCGGAGTCGTCCTTGTAGGTGTACAGCGGCTCGTCGCCCATGCGTTCGGCGCGGTCCGCATAGATGTCGTAGATGGACATGCCCTCGTCAAGCGGCGGGTTGCCCTCGGTCTTCGTGGTGAGCAGGCCCGTCGTGCTGTCGATCAGCGTCGTGGTCGGGTATCCTGGCCCCCATTCGGCGGTGTTCGGGAGGCTGATCTCGCCGTTCGCGGCAAGAGCGTTGTTCTCCGCGTAATCCGGGCCGTTGGAGGAATCGTCGCTGACCGGGTGCGCGAAGTCACCTCCCAAACGAAGTGCCTTCTGCGTGATATTCGCAGCTTGCTGTCTTACTGAGGTGAACAATGACACGTGACGCTCCTTGGAGACCTGATAACGCTTAACACATGAATATTACCCGTAGAAACGCCTTTTTTCACCTTACGGTAGCGTAGGAAACAGCGTCGTGCGGGTCGCCCGCTCGCCCGCGGCCATTCGTCAGGTGAAATGGAACGCGCCAAAAGTCGATTCCTTCGGTACACTTGCAACGGTAAGCAAAGAACGCTTGAGTTCGACGAAGAAAGGGCTCTCATGGCTGAAACCCAGAAAGCCACCGTGGTGTTCGGTGTCCTCAACGAGACATCGCAGGACGAAACCCGCGTCGCATTGACGCCGGATATCGTCACACGGTTGAAGAAAGCAGGTGTGTCCTGCCTGGTGCAGAGCGGCGCCGGAATCGCCGCACAATATACCGACGATGATTACGCCAAGGCGGGGGCCGAGGTCGTCGCCGCGGACGATGTGATCGCGCGCGCCGACGTGCTCGGATTCGTGGACCGTCCGTCTGCCGAGACGGTCGCGCGGCTCAAGGCCGGCACATGGGTGATCGGCATGCTCGGCTCGTTCACCGATGCCGCGTATGTGGACGCCCTCCAGGCGGCCGGTCTTGTCGGTGTCGCGATGGAGAAGCTGCCTCGCCAGCTCAGCTCCGCGCAGTCCATGGACGAGATGACGTCCCAGAATTCGGTCATGGGGTACAAAGCCGCGCTGGTGGCGGCGAACGCCTATGGCTCGTTCTTCCCGATGATGACGACCGCCGCCGGCACGATCCGCCCGGCCAAGGTGCTGATCCTGGGCGCGGGCATCGCCGGCCTGCAGGCCATCGGCACCGCCCGCCGTCTGGGCGCCGTGGTCACCGCGTACGACGTGCGTCCCGCTTCGCGCGGCGAAGTAGAGTCGCTGGGCGCGAAGTTCCTCGATCTCGGTCTCGACTTCTCCAAGGGGCAGGGCGAGGGCGGATACGCCCGCCAGCTCAGCGCCGAGGAGCAGGCCGCCCAGCAGACGGCCGTCGACCAGAAGGCAGCCGGGTTCGACGTCATCATCACCACGGCCAAGGTTCCCGGCCGCAAGCCTCCGATGCTGCTGACCAAGGCCGGCGTGGACGGCCTCAAGCGCGGTGCCGTCATCGTCGACTGTGCGGCCAGCGACCTGGGCGGCAACGTCGAGGGATCCCGCGTCGGCACGCAGGTGACCGATGGGGGAGTGACCATCATCGGTGCCCCGTATCTCGCCAGCGAGGTTTCCAACACCGCCTCGAACCTGCTCGCCCGCAACGTGGGCGACGTGCTCGCCCACTTCGTGCATGACGGTCGTCTGAGCATCGACCTGAACGAGGAACTTGACGACGCCCTCATCGTAGCCGGACGTCCCGCCGCAGAAAGCAAGGAATAATCCATGGACATCATCGTTGCCATCACACTGTTCATACTCGCGCTGCTCATCGGCGTCGAGGTCATCGGCAAGGTGCCCGCCACCCTGCATACGCCGCTGATGTCGGGAGCCAACTCCATCCACGGCATCGTCATCGTCGGTGTCGTCATCGTCGCCGCGCACGCCACCTCGCTCCTGGCCTGGGTGTTCATCTTCCTCGCCGCCGTGCTCGGCACGATGAACGTCGTCGGCGGTTACGTGGTCACCGACCGCATGCTGGAGATGTTCAAGTCCGACAAATCGAAGAAGTCCGCCGACAAGAATGAGGAGGCCAAGTAATGGGTACCCTTGCTGAAGTGCTGAGCAACCCGCTTGGCGTCGTTGAATGGTTCGTGTATCTGCTGGCCGCCGTGTTGTTCGTCGTCGGCCTGCACATGATGAACTCGCCGAAGACCGCGCGCAAGGGCAACCTGATCTCCGCGGCCGGCATGGTCATGGCGGTGGCTATGGCGTTCATCGTGCTGTTCGTCACCGAGATCGGCAACGGCTTCGAGCATCTCGTCGCCGTCGTGCTGCTGATCGTCGGCATCCTCATCGGCACGATCGTCGGCGTGTGGAGCGCGAAGAAGGTCAAGATGACCGACATGCCGCAGCTCGTCTCCGTGTTCAACACGGTCGGCGGCGGCGCGGCGGCCCTCGTCGCGCTCAACGACATCCTCACCTCCGAGGAGCTGCCGACGCTGGTCGTGCTGATCACCGCCGGACTTGGCATCATGATCGGTTCCGTCACGTTCACCGGCTCGCTGATCGCCGCCGGCAAGCTGCAGGGCGTCAAGTTCCTGCGCAAGCTCACCCTCCCCGCGAAGGGCGTGTGGAACATCGGCTTCATTGTGCTCACCGTCGTCTCGTTCGTCATGCTGTGCGTGCAGCCCGAGCAGCGTCTGCTGTGGTGTGTGCTGACCACGGTGTTCGCGCTGTGCTACGGTCTGGTGTTCGTCATCCCGATCGGCGGCGCTGACATGCCCGTCGTCATCTCGGTGCTTAACGCCTGCACTGGCACCGCCGTCGCCATGAGCGGTCTGGCGATCAACAACATCGCGCTGATCGTCGCCGGCGCACTCGTCGGCGCGGCCGGGGTCACGCTCTCCCTGGCGATGTCCAAGGCCATGAACCGTCCGCTGATGAGCGTGCTCGCCGGCGGCTTCGGCGGTGGCGCCTCGGCCGGCGGCGACGCCGACGGCCCCGAGGGCACGATGAAGGAGACCAGCGCCGATGACGTCGCCGTGCAGCTGGTGTACGCCGACAAGGTCATCTTCGTGCCGGGTTTCGGTCTGGCGCAGGCCCAGGCGCAGCGCGAGCTGGCCGATCTGGGCGACCTGCTCAAAGGTCATGGCATCGAGGTGTCGTACGCGATCCACCCGGTCGCGGGACGTATGCCCGGTCACATGAACGTGCTGCTCGCCGAGGCCAACGTGCCGTACGAGGAGCTGATCGACCTCGACGATATCAACCCGCAGTTCCCGTCCGCCAACGTGGCCCTGGTCGTCGGCGCCAACGACGTGACCAACCCGGCCGCGCGTCGCCCCGGCACCCCGGTCTCCGGCATGCCGATTCTCGACGTCGACAAGGCGCAGAACGTGGTCGTCATGAAGCGCGGTCGCGGCAAGGGCTATGCCGGCATCGAGAACGAGCTGTACTTCGAGCCCAACACGCAGATGCTGTTCGGCGACGCCAAGGCCGGCCTGCAGTCCGTCATCGCCGCCGTGAAGGAGCTCATCTCGTAACCGTCACCGCGCCGGCTCACCGGTGCGGACGGAGCGAAACGATACGGGAGTGGCCCGCTGGATGGATTTCCAGCGGGCCACTCCCAATTCATATTCAGCTCGACGGAGTGCATGGCGGCTTCGGCCGGGAAGCTGCCGTCAGAGTCCGAACACGCGGGTGACGAAATTCGTCACCGTCTTCCAGTACACCACCGGTGCCGTGCTGGCGCTCATGGAATGACCTGCCGAGGGAATCAGCAGTTTCTGCCGGTCGATGCTCGCGCAGGCGTCGAAGTTCTCGTCCAAAGCCCTGGATGGCACGAAATCGTCCGCGCCGCCGTGGATGAACAGCATCGGAATCGTGGCATGCTTCAGCTGTTCCACGCACGAGGCTTCCTGGAAACCGTACCCGGCACGCCGCCGCGCGATCGCCCCCATCGTCGTCACGATCGGCTTGGCGAGGAACTTCGGCAGGTGAAACATCGATCGCGCGCAGTCGATGAACTGCTGGCCGACCGACGCATAGCCGCAATCCTCGACCGCCGCCACGACGTTCCTGGGCAGGTCCGGCTCGCCGACGGTCATCATGACCGCGGCCGCGCCCATGGACTTGCCCTGCAGCAGGATGCGGGCGTCCGCGTCGCTGTCGATGATCAGCGATATCCACCGCATCAGGTCACGGCGGTCCAGCCATCCCATGCCCGCATAGCGGCCTTCGCTGAGCCCGTGGCCGCGCAGCGCCGGAACCAGCACGGTGAACCCGAGACGGGCGAAACGATGCGCGTACTTCGCCATATCCTGCGGTTGCCCCGAATACCCGTGGCAGCATATCGCATACAGGTGGGGCTTCGCACCGGCGCAATCGGGATCGAACAGCCAGCCATGAAGCTGGATGCCGTCCTCCGCCGAGATGACCACCGGCTGCTTGGACTGGTCGAACCAATCCGCCGCCTCGACCTCTTCGGCCGCGTCGAGCCGGGGTCCCTTGTCCGCGACTTTGCCGTCATCCCTGCCGGATCTGAGCATCGAGTGCTTCGCCTGTGCATTCAGCGCATACGAGAACATGAGATTCGCCAGCCCGTAAGTGGCGCCGGCTACCACGGAGGCCGCGATTCCGCCTCCCACTACTATCCGTGATGTGTTACGCGCCATTGCAAACCTCCCAGCCGATTCGGTGCATGTCCCATTGCGTCCATTGTAGGGCCTCGCCGGGGTCGATGACGGCATGACGACGAAACAGCCGGGCGGATCGGGCGTTCGATTCGTTTGCCGGGATAGACGTTCCATCGAATGTCCCGCGCGGCCGTATAATTGTTTCTCGTTGCTTTGGCGAGGGCATTCCGATTCGCGAGAACGGGTCTGCCGTAATCGACTCGGCGTTGAATACCACCCCTCCTTGGGGAGTTCTGCGGCGCGTCGTGGCGTCAAATAGACAGAACGACAAGTAACACTCAAGGAGAACCATTATGGCAAACACCATCAAGATCGCCGGTGACATCCGTGACGAATTCGGCAAGGGTGCTGCGCGCCGCATGCGCGTGGCCAAGCTCATCCCCGCCACCTTGTACGCGGGCGGCGACCAGCCGACGTTCGTGAAGCTCCCGATGAAGGAGACCACGCTGGCCCTGCGCCACACGAACGCGCTGTTCTCGATCTCCTTCGGTGGCCAGACCAAGCTGGCCGTCGTCAAGGATGTGCAGCGCAACCCCGTCAAGCGCATCGTTGAACACATCGACTTCTACGAGGTCAAGGCCGGCGAGAAGATCGACATCGAGGTGCCGGTGTTCGTCGAGGGCACGCCGAAGGGTGCCGCCGTCGCGTTCGTCGACCTGCAGGAGCTCAAGGTCCGCGCCGATGTCACCAACCTGCCCGAGCGCATCGTGGTCAACGTTGACGGCCTGACCGACGGCACCAAGGTGCTGCTCAAGGACGTCGTGCTGCCGGAAGGCGCCGAGCTCGACATGGACGATCCGGAGACCTCCGTCGTCAGCGTCGAGGTGCCTGAGGACACCACCGAGTCCGCTGCTGCCGCTCCGGCCGCTGACGCCGATGCCGCTGCTGCCGCTCCGGCCGCCGATGCGGACGCCAAGTGATCCGTCTCGCACAGCACATCGGATTCCCGCGTGACACACGGGAGTGACGCTTGAGAAAAGCCCACCACAAGCGTGGGCTTTTTTCATAATGTGAACGAGCTCACGCCGAATGCGTCATCGGTGTGAGAAAGTATCTCTCAGAGCCGGTGCCAGAAGCGCCGACTGCCCCATCTGGCCGCCGTGACGCAAACGGCGACGTTATCAAAGAAGTGGTTATGACAGAAAACAATCATCACGATTCCGCCGCGCTGGACAAGCTCACCGAGCCGTTCACCGTGCTGCCGAACGACAATCCCGCATCCGACGCGAAGCGCCAGGAGCTCATCGACAAGCCGGCATTCGGTCAGGTCTTCTCCGACAACATGGCCCACATGAGCTGGACCAAGGGCGAGGGCTGGGGCGACCGTCGCATCGAGCCGTACGCGCCGCTGAAGCTGGATCCGGGCGCATCCGTGCTGCACTACGCCCAGGAGGTCTTCGAAGGTCTGAAGGCATACCGCCACGCCGACGGCTCCACCTGGCTGTTCCGCCCGGACGCGAACGCCGAGCGTTTCCAGAACTCCGCCAAGCGCCTGTACCTGCCCGAGCTGTCCGTGGACGACTTCCTCGGCTCCGTGGCGGCCCTCGTCAAGCGCGACGTCAACTGGGTGCCCACCCGCCGCGAGTACACGCTGTACATGCGTCCGTTCATGTTCGCCTCCGAGCCGTTCCTCGGCGTGCGTGCCCCGCACGAGGTCGACTACTGCGTGATCGCCTCCCCGTCCGGCCCGTACTTCCCGGGCGGCGTCAAGCCGGTGAGCATCTGGGTGGAAGACAAGTGGTTCCGCACCGGCCCCGGCGGCACCGGCTTCGCCAAGTGCGGCGGCAACTACGCCGCCTCGCTGCTCGGCGAATACACCGGCATCGACAACGGCTGCGAGCAGGTGTGCTTCGTGGACGCCGCCACCAAGACCTACCTTGAGGAGCTCGGCGGCATGAACATGATGGTCGTGCACAAGGACGGCCACGTGGAGACCCCGTCCCTGACCGGCAACATCCTGCCGGGCGTGACCCGCCGTTCCCTGATCCAGCTCATGCAGGATCGCGGCATCGACGTGGTCGAGACGATGATCAAGCTCACCGACCTGCTCGACGACATCAAGTCCGGCGAGGTCACCGAGGTGTTCGCCTGCGGTACCGCCGCCATCATCACCCCGATCGGCCGCTTCAAGTCCAAGGAGTTCGACGTGACCGTGGCCAACGGCGAATCCGGCAAGCTCACGATCGACCTGCGCGACCAGCTGCTCGGCATCCAGCTCGGCGAGGTCGAAGACCCGCACAACTGGATGTGGAAGGTCTGCTGAGCGCAGTCCAGTTCTACGTGAAGCCCCGCCCATCGGCTCGATCGAGCCCGGCGGGGCTTTTCGTATAGAACCCGCTCCCGCTGGCGGGAGCTGTCGAGCGTAGCGAGACTGAGGGTGGTTTTTATATGCCCATAAGGATTGCCTGCGGCAGCTGCGTTGCCGTCATCTGCACGCGGCCATCGGCAACCATGATGACTGGTGGATGGACAACAAGCCGGCGCTGAACCTGTTCGAGAGCATCGAACCGAACGGCACCGTTGAACTGGAAGGACTTGGAACGGTCAACCTGTCGCACTTCCCATATCGCGAAGACCTCGCGTACGGATGGCCCGATGACGCGGTCCGATTCCACGATCAGGCGCTGCCGTTCGACGGACGCAAGCTGCTGTACGGTCACACGCATCAGCTGTCTGCCGCGGGTGCGCGGCCGGAATCGCTCAACGTCAATTCTGCGCGGACTGCCGGGCTCCGGTAAGTCGACATGGGCGCAGAACTGGGTGTCCGACCCCGCCAACACGTGGCCGCATTGCGTGATCTCGCTCGACGCCGGCTGGGATGTGGTCGCCGACGCGCAGCATGCGAACCCGGAGTATGCGAATGAGCTGGCGCGGCTCGCCACACGGCACGGGGCAATCTGGCGGACGGAGGATTTCGACGTGCCCCTGGACGAGCTGCTGCGCCGCAACGAGGCCCGGCCGCGCGCCGACCATGTGCCGGAGGAGTACATCCGCTCGTCGTGGAAGCGGTTCCACCACGTGATGTTCCGCCCGCTCAATCCCGAAGACCCGAACGGCAACCTGCTTAAACGCATGATCGCCGACCCGTACGTCCGGGTCACACCGGTGCGCGGCGAGAGCGACGTATTCGCCTGCAATTTCACTCGAGAGGCGTTCCTCGAAGGACGTTGGAACACGCGCACGATCAACGCCCGCGGGCTCTGAAGTATGACACGGTGGTCGCGCACGGCGACACATCCCCGGGATCGTTCCCCGTGCGCGTGGAGCGCAAGGAGAACGGCATCGACCTGACCTATGAGCGACAGACGTTCAAGGAACGCGACATCGGATCAAGGTCGGCGAGATCCTGACCCGGATCGGAGCCGATTCTAGTTTCGGGTAGCCGGCTTGCGGTAGGCTCATGTACGGCCGGATGGTTGTGATGTTGGCGAGGAGTGGCACGTGGAGGAACTGGCACTGGAAAGCAATGCCTTTTTCATGGGCATCGAATATCTTGCGGTGTTCTGCAGCGGGCTGATGGGCGGTCTATGCGCGGTTCGCAAGAACTATGACCTGTTCGCCATGCTGATCACCGCGTGGCTGACCGCGTTGGGCGGCGGCATCATCCGTGACGTGATGCTCGGCTCCCTGCCGCCGGTGGGCATCTCCGACCGCGGGTTCGTGCTGACCGCACTGGTGTCGGGCCTGGCTATCGCCGTGATCCATCCGGAAGTGGACAAGCTCAGATGGTCGATGCTGACCATCGACGCCTTGGCGGTCGGCTTGTTCGCGGTGAACGGCACCTCGAAGGCGCTCGATTTGGGAACCTCCGGCATGACGGCGGTGTTCATGGGCATGTTCACCGCGCTGGGCGGCGGTCTGGTCCGGGACATGCTCCTGAACGACGTGCCGATGATCATCCGCGACAAGCACCTGTACGCGGTTCCTTCCGCGGTCGGATGCGTGCTCACCGTGTTCGTGTGCAGGGGAGTGCAATGGAAGATGCTGGATTTCACGGCCGAGGTGGTGCTCGACTGCGCGATCGTCGTGCTGGTCGTGGTCATGCGTCTGCTGTCGGTCAAGTTCAGCATCATGCTTCCCGGTGCGGTCAAGCGGCACAACACGTATCTTCCCAGCGAGTCGCGGTATCTGAAACGCCCGGTCATCCATCCCGATGCCCACGATGGCGGCGATGACGACAAAGACCAGTCTCGGGCTTGACGCTTTCGGACCACCCCCACCCGCTTCGCGGGAGCCCCCGCTGGCGGGTGGGGGTGGCCGGCTAACACGAAAGAACCCCCGGGAACCTTGCGGTTCCGCGGGGGTCTTATGCTGTGACGACCGTCAGACGGTCATGCTCACATGTTGTTGATGGCGACTGCCATGCCCGACTTGCGGTTGGCGGCCTGGTTCTTGTGAATCACGCCAGCGCCAGCGGCCTTGTCGAGCTTCTGGGAAGCGACCTTGTAGGCGGCTTCGGCAGCGGCCTTATCGCCGGCGGCGATGGCCTCACGGGTTGCGCGGATGGCGGTCTTCAGGCTGGACTTGACGGCCACGTTACGCTTGTGCGCCTTCTCATTGGTGAGCACGCGCTTCTTCTGCGACTTAATGTTTGCCACGTTTTCTCCAAACGACGTTTGCTATAAGGACATACAGGGAGTCATGCTACCACGATGTTCGGATAAAACCGACCCCGTGTTCCGTGTGTCGTCGGGAAATTGCCGACGGTGACCGGTAAACTTGGTGACTTGCGGCACATGGCGTCACATTTACGATGCCAAAGGCCCGCGACGAACGAGCACCACGGACGAAAGGAACCGGATCAGGGTGATTGAGCCGAAGAACAAGCCAGGGTTTACCGATCAGTCGCTAATCCGGAATTTCTGCATCATCGCACACATCGACCACGGCAAGTCCACGGTGGCCGACCGCATCCTGCAACTGAGCGGCATCGTTCCTGAGCGCGAGATGCGTGACCGCTTCCTCGACCGCATGGACATCGAGCAGGAGCGCGGCATCACCATCAAATCGCAGGCCGTGCGCGTGCCGTGGACCTTCGAGGGCACCGAGTACACGCTCGGCATGATCGACACCCCCGGCCACGTGGATTTCACGTATGAGGTGTCGCGCGCGCTGGCCGCATGCGAGGGCGCGGTGCTGCTCGTCGACGCGACGCAGGGCATCGAGGCGCAGACGCTGTCCAACCTGTACATGGCCATCGACCATGATCTGGCCATCATCCCCGTGCTCAACAAGATCGACCTGCCCAGTGCCGAGCCGGACAAGCACGCGGAGGAGATCGCGGGACTGATCGGATGCAAGCCGAGTGACGTGCTGCGCGTGTCGGGCAAGACCGGCGAAGGCGTCGCCGATCTGCTCGACCACATCGTCATGGAGGTTCCCGCTCCGCACGGCGACCCGAAGGCGCCGGCGCGTGCGCTGATCTTCGACTCGGTGTACGACTCGTACCGCGGCATCGTCACCTATATCCGTATGGAGGACGGTGAGCTCAAGTCGCGTGAGAAGGTGCACATGATGGGCATCGGCATGACGCACGAGCCCATCGAGATTGGCGTCATCAGCCCCGACATGACCCCCACCAAGGCGCTCGGCGCCGGCGAGGTCGGCTACATCATCACCGGCGCGAAGGACGTCAGCCAGTCCAAGGTCGGCGACACCGTGACCTCCGCCGTCCGCCCTGCAGCCGAGGCGCTGCCCGGCTATCGCGACCCCCAGCCCATGGTGTACGCGGGTCTCTTCCCGATCGACAACGCCCAGTTCCCCGAACTGCGCGACGCGCTCGACAAGCTCAAGCTCAACGACGCCGCGCTCATCTACGAGCCCGAGACGTCGGTGGCGCTGGGCTTCGGCTTTCGATGCGGGTTCCTCGGCTTGCTGCACATGGAGATCGTCTCGGAGCGTCTGGAACGCGAGTTCGGTCTCGACCTGATCTCCACCGCGCCGAACGTTCCGTATGAGGTGACCGCCGAGGACAACACCGTGCACCGGGTGACCAACCCGAGTGAATTCCCGGACGGCAAGATCAAGAAGATCGTCGAGCCGATGGTCGCTGCCGACATCATCACGCCGAAGGATTTCATTGGTTCGGTGATGGACCTGTGTCAGGACCACCGCGGCATCATGGGCACGATGGAATACATCTCCACCGACCGCGTGGAGATGCACTACCGCATCCCGCTCGCCGAGATTGTGTTCGACTTCTTCGACCAGCTCAAGTCCCGCACCAAGGGCTACGCGTCACTCGACTACCATGAGGACGGCGAGCAGGCCGCGGACCTCGTCAAGGTCGACATCCTCATCCAGGGCGAGAAGGTCGACGCGTTCAGCGCCATCGTGCATCGCGACAAGGCATACAGCTACGGCGTGATGATGACCAAGAAGCTGCGCGAGCTGATTCCCCGCCAGCAGTTCGAGATCCCGATTCAGGCGGCGATCGGATCGCGCATCATCGCACGCGAGAACATCCGTGCACTGCGCAAGGACGTGCTCGCCAAATGCTACGGCGGCGACATCACCCGTAAGCGCAAGCTGCTCGAAAAGCAGAAGGCCGGCAAGAAGCGCATGAAGATGCTCGGCCACGTCGAGGTGCCGCAGGAGGCGTTCATCGCGGCCCTGTCCACCGGCGAGGCCGGCAACGACCGCGACACCAAGGATAAGATCCGCGCCGCGCAGAAGACGGAAGGCTGATGGAGGTCTTTGATATGCCCCCGCTGGCGGGGGCTGACAGCCGAAGGCTGGCTGGGGGTGGTCCAGCGAATGACCGCCTTCAGCCGGCTACGCCGACAACCCCCGCCAACGCGGGCGATGCGGCAGGCTACGAAATCTACATCCATGTGCCGTTCTGCATGCGGCGTTGCGGCTACTGCGATTTCAACACATACACGGCCACGGACATGGGCGCGGGCGCGTCCCGTGGCAATTACGCGAACATGGTGGTGCGTGAGATGCGTCTCGTGCGCGATTGGCAGCTCGTGCACGGCATCGAGGAGCCGCCCGTCTCCACGGTGTTCTTCGGCGGCGGCACGCCCACTATTCTGCCGGCGCGCGATCTGGTCATGATGCTGGACGCGGTCCGCGGCCTGTGGGGCATCGAACCGGAGGCGGAGATCACCACCGAGGCGAATCCCGACACGGTCGACGAGCGCTATATCGGCGCGCTCGCGGAAGGAGGGTTCACCCGCGTGTCATTCGGCATGCAGTCAACCGTGCCGCATGTGTTGAAAACCCTCGACCGCACGCATACGCCCGCCAATGTGGAGGCCGGTGTCAGGGCGGCCGACAGGGCCGGCCTGCGCTCCAGCGTGGACCTGATCTACGGGGCGCCGGGGGAGAGCCTTGACGATTGGCGAGACTCGGTGCGCACGGCAGTCGATCTTGGCGTGAACCATGTCTCCGCCTATGCACTTACCGTGGAACCGACCACGAAGATGGGTCGACAGATCGCGGCGGGCACATTGCCCAAGCCCGACGATGACGACGAGGCAGCGAAATACGAGATCGCCGATGACCTGTTCGCCGCGGCGGGCCTAGAATGGTACGAGATATCGAACTGGTCGCGTCCGGGCTATGAGAGCCGGCACAATCTCGGGTATTGGCGCAACGTCGACTGGGCCGGCCTGGGCCCTGGAGCGCACAGCCATTACAACATGGTTATGGGCAGCTCCACAGACGGTGACGCCGCGAACAGCGACGCCGCTGGAGACGTTTCGGCTTCCGTAACCTCCACATCGATGCGCGGTTGGGACATCGCGCATCCGCGCATGTGGGGGATGGCCATCAACGACGGGCGTGTGCCGTGGTCGGGCGATGAGACCATATCGCCCACGGAGAACCTTGAAGAGCTCATCATGCTTGGCCTGCGCATTCGGGAAGGGCTCGACATCGGCCGCGTCAATCGGCATATCGAAGCGGTGAACCGGGCGCAGGATGCGGCGCAGGGAACGCTGCGCATCATCGACGACGCGTGCCTCACGCCGCTGGTCGGGGATGGCCTCATCACCCTCGACCCGACGACGGGCCATGCCGTCGCCACGAGGAGAGGCCGGTTGCTCAACGACGCCGTCATCGAGCGCATGTTCGGCGCGGTCGGCCTGTAGTGGCTCCGGCAGTGAAACGTCGAAGCAGACCTTGACCGTGCCGAACTTCACCTTGCTCACGATGGAGAATGCGTCACCCAGGCTATGCTGGAGATCGGCGAGGTTCCGAGGTCGCTTTTCGTGATGAGTGCGATGCCGAAGGATCCGATGGCGATTCCCGCCAGAAAGCATATCAGCCGCTTGATGAAATACGGCATGAATCATGACTCCTTTCGTGTGTTCTGCCCGATGTAGTGCTGGAAGGCAGGTCGACGGGATGCCTGTTGCGTCAGGCTTGAAGATTCTCGATTACCTTGCGCAGAGAGCTTCGCAGTCTCTCGCGTTCCGCCGCGGTCTCGTACCGTGCAGCTTCGCTGCCGTGCTAGCACCTTTTGGGTTGTAAGCAAACTAAATATGTCCATCGGAGAAAAGTTCAATACAGATAAAATTGAACTCAGGTTGTTTTGCTGACAAAGCCGTGATATTCTTTTGAACCAGAATTTGAACTTTGAACCAACGTGAATTGAGGAAGTCATTGGAGAGCTTCGCGACGCGGCTGAGAACCGCCATGAACGCCCGTCACCTCAGACAGGTCGACATCGTGCGTGCCGCCCAGGCGTCAGGTGTCAAACTCGGCAAAAGCCACATCAGCCAATATGTCAGCGGCAAGACCACGCCCCGCGCGGATACGCTCAGGTTCCTCGCCGATACACTGCAGGTCGACGAGCAATGGCTGCTCGGCCATGATCGCGGACGGCCCGACATGCCGGCGCAGCCGAAACGGGTGCCGGACAATCCCGGCGGCCGAGCCGACGCGCCACGCACGCCATCATCCCAAGCGGCAGCACCTCAGACAACGTCACCATCACACGAACTGGAAGGAACACCCATGCGTCACTTCAACAAATCCACCAAACTTGACAACGTGCTGTACGACGTGCGCGGACCGGTCGTCGACGAGGCCGCCCGCATGGAGCAGTCCGGCATGCACGTGCTCAAGCTCAACATCGGCAATCCCGCGCCGTTCGGCTTCCGCACGCCGGACGAGGTCGTCTACGACATGTCCCGGCAACTCAGCGACACGGAAGGCTACTCCGCGTCCAAGGGCCTGTTCTCGGCGCGCAAGGCGATCATGCAGTACGCGCAGCTCAAGAACCTGCCCAATGTCGGCATCGAAGACATCTACACCGGCAACGGCGTCAGCGAGCTGATCAACCTGTCGTTGTCCGCCCTGCTCGACAACGGCGACGAGGTGCTGGTGCCCAGCCCCGACTACCCGCTGTGGACCGCCTGCGTCAACCTGGCCGGCGGCACCGCCGTGCACTACGTGTGCGACGAGGAATCCGAATGGTACCCGGACATCGATGACATGCGCAGCAAGATTACCGACCGCACCGTCGCCATCGTCCTGATCAACCCGAACAATCCGACCGGCGCCCTCTACCCGAAGGAGGTGCTGCAGCAGATCGTCGACCTGGCCCGCGAACACCAGCTGATGATCTTCTCCGACGAGATCTACGACCGTCTGGTGATGGACGGTCTCCAGCACGTCTCGATCGCGTCCATGGCCCCGGACCTGTTCTGTGTCACGTTCTCCGGCCTGTCGAAGTCGCACATGATCGCGGGCTACCGCATCGGATGGATGGTGCTCAGCGGCAACAAGTCCATCGCGAAGGACTACATCGAGGGCATCAACATGCTCACCAACATGCGCATCTGCTCGAACGTGCCCGCCCAGTCGATCGTGCAGACCGCCCTCGGCGGCCACCAGAGCGTCAACGACTACATTGTGCCCGGCGGCCGTCTGTACGAGCAGCGCGAATACATCTACAACGCGTTGAACTCGATTCCCGGCGTCACCGCGGTCAAGCCGAAGGCCGCGTTCTACATCTTCCCCAAGCTCGACGTGAAGAAGTTCAACATCACTGATGATGAGCAGTTCGCGCTTGACCTGCTGCATGACAAGCGCATCCTCATCACGCGCGGCGGCGGGTTCAACTGGCATGAGCCGGACCACTTCCGCATCGTCTACCTGCCGCGCATCGAAGTGCTCAAGGACGCGACGGAGAAGCTCACCGACTTCCTCAGCTGCTACCGGCAGTAGTTGGCGGGCATCACAATACGGGTCGAAAAGCGGAGAGGGGCTCGAGGCTCCCCGCCGTCACGTCCTCGCCGCCGATAGGATGGACGCTATGAAAAAGCACATCGTCGCGGGCATTCTGGCTCATGTGGACGCGGGCAAGACCACGCTGTCCGAAGCGCTGCTCTACCGTTCTGGGCAGATTCGCAGGCTCGGCCGCGTCGATCACGGCGATGCGTTCCTCGACACCGACGCGATGGAGCGGGCGCGAGGCATCACGATATTCGCCGAGCCCGCCATCATCCGATCCGGCGATCTGACGATCACCCTCATCGATACGCCGGGGCACGTCGATTTCTCCGCCGAGACCGAGCGCGTGCTGGCGGTGCTGGATTACGCCATACTGGTGGTGTCCGGGGCGGACGGCATCCAGGGGCATACCGAGACGCTGTGGCGCCTGTTGCGGCGATACAACGTGCCGACCTTCATATTCGTCAACAAGATGGACGCGCCCGGTGCCGACCGGGCCGCACTGCTCGCCCAGCTGCGTGACAGGTTCTCCGACGGCTGCGTGGACTTCGAGAACGGCGCTCCGACCCGGTCGATGGAAGACATCGCGATGCTCGACGAATCGGCCATGAACGAGTTCCTGGACTCCGGCGCCGTCGCGGACAAGCGGCTGAAAGCCATGATATCCGCGCGCTCGCTGTTCCCCGTGTTCTTCGGGTCCGCCCTCGCCATGGAGGGCATCGATGGCTTCCTCGCCGGCTTTGAACGGTATACCAAGGAGATCGAACCGGGTGCTCGTTTCGGGGCACGTGTATATAAGGTGTCGCATGACGAGCATGGCAACCGTCTGACGTGGCTGCGCGTCACCGGGGGAGAGATCAAGGCGAAGATGGTGCTTGACGGCGACGAGAAGGCCGACCAGGTGCGCCTGTATTCCGGCGCGAAATTCACCACGGTCGATGCACTGCCCGCCGGCTCGGTCTGCGCCGTCACCGGCCTGACGCACAGCCGCCCCGGTCAGGGGCTGGGCGACCAGTGCGACGCCGATGCCCCGGTGCTGCAGCCGGTGCTCACCTACACGCTGTTGCCGCAGGGGGAGGATCCTCACCGTTGCCTGACCGCGCTGCGAGAACTGGATGATGAGGACCCTCTGCTGCATGTGGTATGGCAGGAGAGGCTGCAGGAGATCCATGTGCAGCTCATGGGCGCGGTTCAATTGGAGATCATCCAGCAGATCATGCGGGACCGTTTCAACTTGAACGTCGGCTTCGGCCCCGGATCCATCCTCTACAAGGAGACGATCGCCCATGCGGTGGAGGGCATCGGCCACTTCGAGCCGCTACGACACTACGCCGAGGCGCACGTGCTGCTGGAGCCGGGCGAGCCGGGCAGCGGACTGACCTTCGCCACATCCTGTTCCGAAGACGTGCTGGCCCGCAACTGGCAGAGGCTCATCCTGACGCATTTCGCCGAGAAGGAGCATCTGGGCGTGCTCATTGGCGTCCCCATCACCGACATGAAGCTCACGCTGCTCACCGGCCGCGCGCACGAGAAGCATACGGAGGGTGGTGATTTCCGCCAAGCCACCTACCGGGCCATCCGACAGGGGCTGATGACCGCCCTGGTCGAGGGAGACTTCTCCCGGCACGACCTGTTCGACGAGGACGCCGCGGAGGACGTCGCCGAAGACGCGGCCGTAGCCGATGCCAAAACAGCCCGGACGGACGAATCGGAGCCGTCGGACGGCAGCGCCTTCGCCTCCGCGGCCGCCCGCGATCCCGGCTGGTGCCGGGTGCTCGAACCGTGGTACCGCTTCCGGCTCGACATCCCGCAGGACATGCTCGGCCGGGCCATGTCCGACATACAACGCATGTCGGGCACGTTCGACCCACCCGAGATGGACGGCCAGTTCGCCGTGCTGGCGGGAGTCTGCCCGGTATCCGAGATGCGCGACTATGCCATGGACGTGAACGTCTACACCCACGGCACGGGCCATCTGGGGTGCGTGTTCGACGGCTACCGGCCATGCCACAATGCGGCCGAGGTCATCGAACAAGCGGGATACGATCCGGGAGACGATCTCGAAAACACCCCTGATTCAGTGTTCTGCGCGCATGGCGCCGGTTACACGGTCAAATGGTACCGGGTGCCGGATTTCATGCATCTGGATCGCGCATACGACGCCGGGCAGTGACGTCTTCGCCGGGCAAAGGGGTCCGGCGGCAGTGACAGTGATATTCGTCACACTTAACACACCATTCACATAAGAGGCATCTCATTGACATGCGAAACGGGTGCCGCAGATTTTCCGAATCGCTTGAGAAACATTGAAACTGGGTATTGACAAACACCTCGACTCGGTATATGGACAGCGAAACGTGTTTGACATAGCCGAGCGGTACTCTTTCCTACGCACTAACAAAAGAACCGCAGGTTGTCAAGATCCTGCCAAAACGATATGAAGGTGGTTTCGGTGACTTTCCACGCCCCGCTCGATTTGAGCATACATAAATCACAAGGTCTGTACGACCCAAGCTCAGAACATGACGCTTGCGGCGTAGGTATGGTCACCACACTCAACAAGCGGCCGGAACGTAAGATCATCGACGACGCCATCGAAGTGCTCGTCAATCTCAACCACCGTGGCGCCGTGGGCGCCGAGGAGAACACCGGTGACGGTGCGGGCATCCTGATGAGCATGCCCGACGAGTTCATGCGGGCCACCACGGGCGTCGAACTGCCCGAGGCCGGCCATTACGCGGCGGGCATCGCGTTCCTCGACCGCGACATCGCCACGTCCGGCCAGCAGGAGCAGGCCATCGCGAGCATCGTGCGCGAAGAGGGTCTGGAAGTGCTCGCCTGGCGAGTGGTGCCGACCAACCCGGACGGGCTCGGCCTGCAGGCGCTCGCCTCGATGCCCAGCTTCAAGACGCTGGTCATCGCCGACGCCGAAGGCAAGCTGGCGGGCATCGAGCTCGACCGCAGGACCTTCCGCATCCGCAAGCGCGTCGAGCATGAGGTCGGCATCTACTTCGCGTCGCTGTCGGCCCGCACCATCACCTACAAGGGCATGCTCACCACGATGCAGCTCACCCCGTTCTTCCCCGACCTGTCGGATTCGCGCATGAAGGCGAAGATCGCGATTGTGCACTCGCGCTTCTCCACGAACACGTTCCCGAGCTGGCCGCTCGCGCAGCCGTTCCGCCTGCTCGCCCACAACGGCGAGATCAACACGATCCAGGGCAACCGCAACTGGCTGTCGGCCCGCGAAGGCCGCCTGAGCTCCGAACTGCTCGGCGAGTTCGAGCCGTTGCTGCCGATCACCACGCCCGGCTATTCGGATTCCGGCACGTTCGACGAATGCCTCGAACTGCTGCACCTCGCCGGCCGCTCCCTGCCGCACGCCATCTCGATGATGCTGCCGCCGGCATGGGAGAACAACGACCAGCTCGACCCCGACGTGCGCGCGTTCTACGAGTACAACAACACACTGATCGAACCGTGGGACGGCCCGGCCGACATCATCTTCACCGACGGCACGCAGGTGGGCGCCCTGCTCGACCGCAACGGCTTCCGCCCCGGCCGCTGGCAGCTCACCGATGACGGCTACCTTGTGCTCGCCTCCGAAGCCGGCGTGCTGCCGGAGATCGACGACAAGCATATCGTCTCCAAGGGCCGTCTGGAGCCCGGAAAGATGTTCCTTGTCGACACCGACGAGGGCCGCATCATCCCCGACGAGGAGATCAAGAGGAACCTTGCCTCGCAGCACCCGTACCGTAAGTGGGTCGAAGGCAACTCCGTGGAGATGAGCGACCTGCCGCACCGCGAGCACGTGAGCCATTCCGGCCAGTCCGTGCAGCGTCGTCAGCGCGCGTTCGGCTACACCGAGGAAGACCTCAAGATGCTGCTCACGCCGATGGCCAACACCGGCAAGGAGCCGCTGGGCTCGATGGGCAACGACAACCCGCTGCCGGTGCTCTCCAAGCGCAGCCGCATGCTGTTCGACTACTTCCACCAGAAGTTCGCGCAGGTCACCAACCCTCCGCTGGACTGGGAGCGCGAGGAGATCGTCACCTCGCTCGAATCCGCCATCGGCCCCGAGCCGAACCTGCTGGAGGATTCCGAGCTGCACGCCAAGAAGATCCTGATCCCGCTGCCCGTCATCAACTCCGACGAGATGGCGCAGCTCAAGCGGCTCGACAAGGCCAAGGTGCTCGGCGGATACTACCGTCCGTTCGTCGTCAAGGGCCTGTATCAGGTGGCCGGCGGCGGCAAGGCGCTGGGCGAGCGCCTTGAGGAGATCTTTGCCGAAGTCGACGAGGCCATCGCGGGCGGCAGCAACTTCATCGTGCTGTCCGACCGTGATTCCAACCACACGTGGGGCCCGATCCCGTCACTGCTGCTCACCAGCGCCGTGCAGCACCACCTGCTGCGCAAGCACAACCGCACGCAGATCTCGATGGCCGTCGAGGCCGGCGATGTGCGTGAGATCCATCATGTCGCGCTGCTGATCGCATACGGTGCCGCATGCGTCAACCCGTATCTGGCGTTCGAATCCGTCGAGGACCTGGCCCGCACCGGCTACCTGAAGGTCGACGAGCACACAGCCGTGAAGAACCTGACCAAGGCGCTGTCCATCGGCGTGCTGAAGATCATGTCGAAGATGGGCGTCTCCACCATCATGAGCTACCGCGGAGCGCAGCTGTTCGAGGCGGTCGGCCTGAGCAAGGACATCGTCGACAAGTACTTCACCGGCACGGTCTCGCAGGTCGGCGGCATCGGGCTCGACGAGCTGGCCGAGGAGGTGGCGATTCGCCACCGCGTGGCCTACCCGAACCAGTGGACCGCCACCCCGCACATGAACCTCGAAACCGGCGGCGAATACAAGTGGCGTCGCACCGGCGAGGATCATCTGAACGACCCCGAGGCGATTTTCCTGCTGCAGCAGTCGACCGCTCGCGGCGACTACCAGATGTTTAAGAAGTACTCGCACCACATCAACGACACGTCGAACCGCATTATGACGCTGCGCGGACTCATGAAGTTCAAGCACGACCGCAAGCCGATCGACATCTCCGAGGTCGAGTCGGCCTCCGAGATCGTCAAGCGGTTCTCCACCGGCGCAATGAGCTACGGCTCCATCTCGCAAGAGGCGCACGAGACGCTCGCCATCGCCATGAACACGATCGACGCGCGTTCCAACTCCGGCGAGGGCGGCGAATCCGACGACCGCATCGAGGATCCGCTGCGTTACAGCCGCATCAAGCAGATCGCATCCGCCCGCTTCGGCGTCACCAGCGATTACCTGGTGCACGCCACCGACCTGCAGATCAAGCTCGCCCAGGGCGCCAAGCCCGGCGAGGGCGGCCACCTGCCCGGTGCCAAGGTCCCGCCGTGGATCGCCAAGGTCCGTCACGCGACCCCCGGCGTGGAGCTCATCTCCCCGCCGCCTCACCACGACATCTACTCCATCGAGGATCTCAAGCAGCTGATCAACGATGCGAAGATGGCCAACCCGAAGGCGCGCATCCACGTCAAGCTCGTCTCGGAGTTCGGCGTCGGCACCATCGCGGCCGGTGTGGCCAAGTGCCATGCCGACGTGGTGCTGATCTCCGGCTATGACGGCGGCACCGGTGCGGCGCCGCTCAACGCGATTCGCCACGCGGGCACCCCGTGGGAGATCGGCCTGTCCGAAACCCAGCAGACGCTGATTCTGAACGGTCTGCGCTCCCGCATCGTCGTTCAGTGCGACGGCGAGCTCAAGACCGGCCGCGACGTGGTCATCGCCGCGCTGCTCGGTGCCGAGGAATTCGGCTTCGCCACCACGGCGCTTATGGTCGAGGGCTGCGTCATGATGCGCGCGTGCCAGAAGAACACCTGCCCGCAGGGCATCGCCACCCAGGATCCCGAGCTGCGCGCCCGGTTCAAGGGCAAGCCGGAAGCGGTCATCAACTTCTTCATGTACATCGCCGAGGAAGTGCGCGAACTGCTTGCCGAGCTCGGTTTCCGTACGCTGGAGGAGGCCGTCGGCCATGTCGAATGCCTGGACCAGAACGAGGCGATCAAGCGCTGGAAGTCCGACGGCATCGACCTGAGCAACGTGCTCATGCAGCCCGGCCCGGTTCCCGGAACGATTCTGCACCAGACCATCGAGCAGAACCACGAACTGGAGAAGGCGCTCGACAACAAGCTCATCGAGATGGCCGAACCCGCGCTGGAGCGCAAGGAGCCGGTACGCATCGAGATGCCGATCCGCAACGTCAACCGTACGCTCGGCACGATGGTCGGCTACGAGATCACCCGCCGCTACGGTGCCGAAGGACTGCCGGACGACACCATCGACATGACGTTCCACGGTGCCGGCGGCCAGTCGATCGGCGCGTTCATCCCGCGTGGCGAGACCATCCGCGTCTACGGCGAGGTCAACGACTACGCCGGCAAGGGCCTGTCGGGCGGACGCCTGATCGTACGCCCCGAGGACGGCGTCACCTTCGACCCGCACGAGAACGTCATCGCGGGCAACGTGACCGGTTTCGGCGCGACCTCCGGAGAGCTGTTCGTGGCCGGCCGTGCAGGCGAGCGTTTCGGCGTGCGCAACTCCGGCGCCACGTTCGTGGTCGAGGGCGTGGGCGACCACGGCTGCGAGTACATGACCGGAGGCACCGTCGTGGTGCTCGGCTCCATGGGCCGCAACTTCGGTGCCGGCTTCTCCGGCGGCAACGTGTACGTGCTCGATCTGGACATGAACCAGGTCAATCCGACCGCGGCGAAGGACGGCTCGCTGCTGTTCCTACCGCTGGACGACGAAGCACAGGCACTGGTCCACGATCTGGTGAAGCGTCACGCCGAAGAGACCGGTTCCGCATTCGCCGCCGGACTCCTCAAGGATTGGAAGCACACCGTCGCCCGGTTCACGCACGTGGTGCCGGAACACTATCTGGCCATGACCGCCGCCATGGCGAAGGCCGAGGAAGACAATATCGATTTCAACACGCCCGGCGCCTGGGAACAGGTGTACGAGCAGGTGATGGAAGGAGCGCACTGACATGGGAGATCCCAGAGGATTCCTGAAGGTCCGTACCCGTCGCGAACTGGCGGAACGCCCCGTCGAGGAGCGCATCAAGGACTGGCTTGACGTCCATGCTGAGTCCGGCTTGCAGCCGTGGACCACCGAACAGGCCGCCCGCTGCATGGATTGCGGCACTCCTTTCTGCATGACCGGATGCCCGCTCGGCAACATCATCCCCGAGTTCAACGATCTGGTTCGTCAGGAGAAGTGGGAGGACGCCTACAATCGTCTGTCCACCACCAACAACTTCCCCGAAGTGACCGGACGCATCTGCCCGGCACTGTGCGAGAAGGCGTGCGTGCTCGGCATCCACCAGCCGCCGACGATGATCAAGCTCGACGAGCAGACGATCATCGACCAGGCATGGGGTCTGGATATCGTCAAGCCCATGCCTCCGCAGCGTCTGACCGACCAGACTGTGGCGGTCGTCGGATCCGGCCCCGCCGGTCTGGCATGCGCCCAGCAGCTCACCCGAGCCGGCCACACGGTCGTCGTCTATGAGCGCGATGACGCCATCGGCGGTCTGATGCGCTACGGCATCCCGAACTTCAAGCTCGACAAGCGACTGATCGACCGTCGTATCAAGCAGATGGAGGCCGAAGGCACCCGCTTCCGCACGGGTGTGGAGATCGGCAAGGACATCAGCTGGGACGATTTGCGCGACCGCTATGACGCCGTGGTCGTCGCTATCGGATCCACCGTGCCGCGTGACATGAAGATTCCCGGCCGCGAGCTCAAGGGCATTCACTTCGCGATGGAGTTCCTGCCCGACGCGACCCGACGCGTGTACGGCGTAAAGCCCGTGCACGACATCACCGCCAAGGACAAGCACGTCATCATCATCGGTGGTGGCGACACCGGTTCCGACTGCCTCGGCACCTCCATCCGTCAAGGCGCGAAGGACGTGACCGTGCTGCAGATCATGCCGAAGGAGCCGGACGAGCGCCCGGACAACCAGCCGTGGCCGACGTTCGCGCGTCTCTACCAGAAGACCTCCTCGATGGAGGAGGGCGGCACCTATGTGTACAGCACCGATTCTGTCAACTTCGTCGGCTCTGACGAGGAACAGGCCCGTGTGCACATTGAGGATTCCACCGCGTCCGAAGGATTCGTGGCCGACGAGAACGGCCACGTCACCGGTCTGAAGGTCGTGGATGTGGCACCGGGGGAGAACGGGCCGTTCACCCGCCAGCCCGGTACCGAACGCGTGCTGCCCGCGGATCTGGTGCTCATCTCGGTCGGCTTCCTGCACCCGGACACCTCCACGCTGCTCGACCAGCTGCCTGTCGAATTGGACAAGCGCGGCAACGTGGCCCGCAACGACAAGTTCGCCACCTCTCAGGATGGCGTGTTCGTTGCCGGCGACGCGGGCCGCGGCCAGAGCCTGGTCGTGTGGGCCATTTCGGAGGGCCGCTCCTGCGCAGCCGCCGTTGATGAGTACCTCACCGGCGTCACCGAGCTGCCCGCGCCGATCACCGCATCCCAGCGTCCGATGATGCTGCCGCGATGATTCGATAGTCCGGCGGTTCGCCGTACCGACATCTACTGGGGGCCGGAAGTCTCTTCAAGGGACTTCCGGCCCCCAGTCGCATATCGGGCGTTCCCTATTTCTGGCGAAAGTCCCGTCCCGTTGTGTGCCGGTGGGTTTTCGCCGGAGGAATGGCCCGCTCATATGTGGGTGAGCCGCAGAAGGAGGCCGGCTATGTGCGGGGTGGTACGTGTCGCGATCACGGCTCGGACGTCGTGATTGCCAACGATTGCGGATCTGTCTCGTCGTGCGAGTCGAACCGCCGCTACGGCACGGCTTGGAGTACAGTACATAGGAGTGTTATCCACAAACGAGCAGGAGAAGTAACGATGCCTAACCGTGCCGAACGCCGCAAAGCAGCAAAAGATCAGCGTCGGGGAGTCCCGTCGCAGTACGACCAGACCCGTGGCCGTGCCCGATCCGGCATGCTCGACGAGTACGCGCTTCAGGAGAAGTCCCGCCGTATTCAGGAGGGCGTGGATGACAGCGGCGTGTGGAAGCCCAGCGCTCGCACCGAGGTCGATGAGGAAGTGGAGTCGGTGTTCGAGGCCAACCCGAACTATCAGGATCCCAAGGCGTTCAAGGCACCGCACTCCGTGCGGCAGTGGTTCCGTGTCGGCAGCTGGACGCTGATCGCGCTGTCGGTCATCGCGTTCTTCGTGGTGATGTGGCTGCCCACGCATCCGCTGTGGCTGATCCTGACCGTGTCCGTCGTGTTCGTCGTCGGCGTGCTCAGCCTGTTCTTCACGGCCGGCAACTACCGCAACAACCCGAACCTGGACGCCAACGGCACCGCGGTGTGAGAGCCTGGTATCCGGTAGTTATCTGGTATTATGGCGTGTTTTTTCGCCAACACGAACATGGGCATTGTGCGTTTTTTCGACGTGCAATGCCCTAAAGTTATATATGGCAGTAGCCGCAAACAAGGTTACCGACGAAGGAGGCCTTAATCGTGAAAGTTGATATCCTCACCCGCGAATACCCGCCGTATGTCTATGGTGGCGCAGGCGTGCACGCGGAAGAGCTCTCGAAGGTGCTGGCCGAGCGGGTCGACGTGACCGTCCGTGCGTTCGACGGACCGCGCACCGAAGCCGATGTACCCGCCATCCCCGGAGATGGCTCGGCGAAGGGCAGCCTGAAGGTCGTGGGCTATGGAACGCCCTCTGAGCTGGCCGACGCGAATCCGGCGCTGAAGACCTTCGGCGTTGATCTGCAGATAGCCAACGACGTCGACGCCGACATCGCCCACGCGCACACCTGGTATGCGTGCCTGGCCGGATACCTCGCCAAGATGCTGCACGGTACGCCGCTGGTCATCACTGCACATTCGCTGGAGCCGTTCCGCCCGTGGAAGCGCGAGCAGCTCGGCGGCGGTTATAATCTGAGCTCCTGGGCCGAAAAGGACGCCTATGAGCACGCCGACCGCGTCATCGCCGTCTCCGGCGGCATGCGCGAGGACATCCTCGCCGCGTACCCGAACCTCGACCCCGACAAGGTCGTCGTGGTGCATAACGGCATCACCATGAGCGACTTCGCCACGCCGGCCGACGACGACCCGGGCTGGGCTGTGTTCGACCGTTACCACATCGACCGCAGCAAGCCTACGCTGCTGTTCGTCGGCCGCATCACCCGTCAGAAGGGCCTGCCATACCTGCTCAAGGCGCTGCACCTGATCTCCAAGGACATTCAGGTGGTGCTGTGCGCCGGCGCCCCGGACACCCCGGAGATCGCCGAGGAGGTCAAGACCGCGTTCGCCAAGCTCGACGAGGAACGTGGCAACATCATCTGGATCGAGGAGATGCTGCCTCGTCCGGAGCTCAACGCGCTGGAGCATGGCTGTGACGCGTTCATCTGCCCGAGCATCTATGAGCCGCTGGGCATCGTGAATCTGGAAGCCATGGCCTGTGGCCTGCCCGTAGTCGCCTCCGCCACCGGCGGCATTCCCGAGGTCGTCGTCGACGGCGAGACCGGCTATCTGGTGCCGATCGACCAGCTGCGCGACGGTACCGGCACGCCCACCGATCCCGACAAGTTCGTGCATGACATGGCAGCCGCCATCGACAAGATCATGGCCGACCCCGAACTCGCCAAGAAGATGGGCCAGGCGGGCTACGAGCGCGCCCGCGACCATTTCAGCTGGGAGTCCATCGCCGACAAGACCGTGGCCGTCTACCAGTCCGTCCTCGACGAGCAGAACAAGTAACGGCGATCTGACGCAGGCGGGGGCAAGGAATGATGCCCCGCCTGCGGGGCCGTAATGCGCGGCATGACCGGATGGCACGGCTTCGCGAATTACCGCAACCATTCCAAACCCGCACTGCCGGCAAACCTCCCCACGACAAGGAACCACAACATGCCCACGACCGACACCGCCGACAACGAAGTCCTCAAGCTCGACAACGTCGAATTCCGCCGCAACCGGCGCGTCATCATCACAGACGTGAACCTCATCATCCACGCGGGGGAGCGATGGGTGCTGTTCGGGCCGAACGGCATCGGCAAATCCACCGCGGTCGGCATGCTCGCCACGCGCACGTTCCCCTCGGACGGTCGCGTATTCATCCTCGGCCATCAGCTCGGCAAATACGACGTATTCAAACTGCGCACGCGCATCGGTCTGGCTTCGGCCGACCTCGGCCGGCAGTTTCCCGAATTCGAGGATCCGCTGGACGCCGTCGTCACGGGCCTGAGCGCCGTGACCGGACGGTGGCGCGACACCTATACTGACGAGGAGTATGCGCGGGCGCGACAGCTGCTGCGCGACTTCCGCGTCTCCTATCTCGAAGGCAAGGAGATGTGGCGGCTCTCCGAGGGCGAGCGCACCCGCGTGCTCATCGCCCGCGCGTTGATGGGCGACCCCGAACTGCTCATCATGGATGAGCCGACCACTGGCCTTGACCTGGGCGGCCGCGAGCAGGTGATGCGCACCCTGAGCCGTATCGGCGAAGAGGATTCGCGGCGTGCCGTGGTGCTGGTCACCCATCGACTTGAGGAGATTCCCGCGGGCTTCGACCACATCGCCATCATGGGACGCAAGCCGGTCTCCGCCGAGGACGCCACCAACGACGGCATTGACGCGATGGGCAACCCGTCCGCCGGCACCATCGTCTACACCGGTCCACTGGAGGCCGGCCTGACCGACGAGCGACTGTCGGAACTGTTCGGCATGCCGATTGAGGTGCAACACACGCACGGGCGCTGGTCGGCGTTCGCGGTGTGAGACCGAGGCGTATCGGTCGCGGGCGGGATTCATGAGGAACCATGCCCGCGCATCTGATATAACGGTAGCCATGAATGGCACGCAAGAGCTGAAGGTCGCCGTAGCTCAGTTCACGGTTCGCCGGGAGCCGGAATGGAATCTTGACATTATCGACGGATATGCCTGGCAGGCCGCGGATGCCGGTGCTCGCTTGCTGGTGCTTCCGGAAGGGCTGATCGCGCGTGACGGCGATGATGACATGTTCGCGGCCGCACACGCGCAACCACTGGACGGGCCGTTCGTCACCGGCCTGAGACGGATCAGCGAAGAGCGTCGTATTACGTTGATGGGCACGGTTCATGCTGTGCCCGGCGCGGCTGATGCGGTGCCGGACAAGCCGGCGTCTTGCGCAACGGATTCCCGGGTCTCCAACGTTTTCGTCGTCATCCGTGACGGGGCTCTTATCGCGATCTATCGGAAGCTGCATCTCTATGATGCATTCGCCGCGCGGGAGTCCGATACGGTTCGTCCCGGTACCGAGCTGCCGCCAATCGTCGAGATCGACGGCTGGCATGTCGGCGTCATGACCTGCTATGACGTGAGATTTCCCGAAGTCGCGCGGTCGCTGGCCGTGCGCGGCGCCGATGTGATCATCGTCAGTGCGGCATGGGTGCGCGGGCGTTTGAAGGAGCGACATTGGAAGCTGATGACCGCCGCGCGTGCGCTGGAAAACACGTGCTACGTACTGGCATGCAGCGAGGTGAGCGCGCGCAACATCGGCTGCAGCCGTGTCATTGACCCGCTGGGCGAGGTCATCGCGCAGGCGGGTGACGGACAGGGCGAGGCGGGCGGACAGGCCGGAATGCTGATTGCCCGGCTGCACCGAGAAGTTCTCGAATCCGCGCGACGCACGCTGCCGGTTCTGGAGAACCGACGCTTCGCAGACCCGCAATTGCGGGATTGACACAAATTTCCCGTATGACGCGCATGCGGCCCGGGAATCGGCCACACGCGTCGCACGACACGCCCGGATTGCGCTGCACGAATGTCAAAGTGCACCGTTGTACTTCAGTGATCCCCTGACGATTGTGCTGAGCAATCCGGGCGTGTCGCGCTTGTCGGAAGCGCAAATCGCGCGAATCAGCCCGGTCGGCATCGGTCATGCGAACGAGGCGGAAGCGGGCGTGCCGTACTACGACGATATCTTCGATGAAGACGACGAATGCACCACGGCCGACATCAGCGATCCGGACGGGTCGATTGCTCTGGGCCTCGGCGGCATATACTACGAGGAGGGCATGCACTATACCGCCACATCGGAACGGCAGAAGCGGGTCGACTGTTTCAGAGCCGCCGAGATCCTTTACCGGCACGCGGCCGGCCGCGGCAATGCGATCGGATGGCTGTGCCTGGGGTACGTGTACGCGTACGACCGCTGCGAGGGTAGATACTTCCGCTCGTATTACAACAATTTCGGCGAAGTTTCACCCAAACCGGATACGGACGTTTTGGCATACGAGTGCTTTCGTCATGCGGCCGAAGCGGGGATCGCGGAGGGCTGCTACAAGCTGGGAGACGTGCTGGCCGAGGGCAGAGGCTGTGCGGCTGATCATGCGAAGGCGCTCGACATGTTCCTGCGGGAGTACATGTGTGACGGATATTGCGGCAGGCACATTTTACACGAAATACATGATTGAGGAGGACGATACTATGGATGAGGTAGCCAAAGCAGATTCTTCCGCGGGCAAAACTTAAGATTTTCCCAGCAAGTGACGCTTACCATGAACACGCAAGCAAGAAAATCACGGCAAATCATGGAAGGGAGTCCATATGTGCACTGGTGTTCGTTTTTCCGATGATGAGGGAAACATGTATTTCGGCCGTAATCTCGACTGGAGCTTCTCCTACGGCGAGACCATTCTGGTCACTCCGCGAGGCTACCAGTACGACTATGTGTATGGGGCCGAAGGTAAAAGCGAACCGAATGCGGTGATCGGCGTGGGCGTGGTCATGGTCGACCGCCCCATGTATTTCGACTGCGCCAACGAGCATGGTCTGGCCATTGCCGGACTGAACTTCCCTGGGTACGCCTCCTTTGCGCACGAGCCGGTCGAAGGAACCGAAAACGTCGCCACTTTCGAATTCCCACTGTGGGTAACGCGCAATTTCGATACTGTCGACGAAGTCGAAGAGGCGTTGAAGAACGTGACGCTCGTTTCGCAGGTCGTGCCCGGCCAGCAGGAATCCCTGCTGCACTGGTTCATTGGTGACGGCACCCGCAGCATCGTCGTCGAGCAGATGGCTGACGGCATGCACGTTCATCATGACGATGTGGACGTGCTTACCAACCAGCCGACCTTCGACTTTCATATGGAAAACCTGCGCAACTACATGTGTGTGAGCAACGAGATGGCGGAGCCGACCACTTGGGGCAAGGCGGAACTGAGCGCATGGGGTGCCGGTGTGAGCATGCACGGCATTCCCGGTGACGTGAGTTCGCCGTCGCGTTTCGTACGCGTCGCCTACACCAACACGCACTATCCGCAGCAGAACAACGAGGCTGCTAATGTGTCTCGTCTGTTCCACACGCTGGTTTCCGTGCAAATGGTTGACGGCATGTCCAAGATGGGCAACGGCCAGTTCGAGCGCACGCTGTTCACCAGTGGCTATTCCGGGAAAACCAACACGTATTACATGAACACGTATGAGGATCCGGCGATCCGCTCGTTTGCCATGTCCGACTTCGACATGGATTCGAGCGAGCTGATCACCGCCGATTGATTCCGGGAATTTCGAGTTCGAAGACTCCAGTTCCAAAGATTCCGCAGTGATCGCACTATATGGACAGCATAAAAGGGCACAACGTCGCAACCTGAACCGCACCCCGATTGTTGGACTGAAGAAATTCAGATTCGATGATCGGAGGTGCGGTTCTTTCGTATGCGTGAGGATCGAAGGAGCCGTTACGACGACGGGTTCCGGCGCGAGGCGCTGGCACTCATCAAGGCCGGAGCCGGCAGGGACGCGCTCGCCAGACGGCTTGCCATGCCGGCGTATACCGCGAGAAACTGGATCAGGCTGTACAGATCCAACGGCGAGGCGGCGGCGGCAGACGCTACGACTGGGAGACGAAGGTCGCCGCGGCGCGCGACCACGTCGAGAACGGCATGACCAAGACGGAGGCCATGGCCAGGCACGGGATCGCGAGCATCGTGGATTGGCAACGGTGTGTTGGACGGTTTCTTAGAGGACGAGTCCTTGTTCGGTGAATTCCTTCGGGCTCCGGTATCCGAGGGCGGACCGGTTCTATGGCGTCGATTTGGAAATTCGCGCACGTGAATCCATGCCGCTAAAGGTCACTGATCCAGTTCGATTCGTACGTAACTTTGTGCCCGCCACTACCGTGTCGTATTCATTCGATGATGAAGGGCCACGTAGGCAGATTCTGTCTGAATTCGTACAGTCGTTTATTGTGGCCATCAATTCGTTGTCCAATGAATATCGTATTTCGCAATTGCTCGGCAAGGCGAATGACATCGCAGCATGCGTGCGTGGCGATCGGGCCAATGCAGGTACGTGGAATGATCGTTTTGGCTTTGAAGTGTTCAGCGTGGGCATCGAAAGCATCGAGCTCACCGAGCAATCACGTCAACTCGTGCAGCAGTTCGCCTCGAATAGGATGAATGTTGCCGCATACGAGGGCGTTTCCCCAGCAAGCTGGCAATATGGCTGCCCAGCAGCGCATTGCGCAAGGCATCCAAGACAACGGCTTTGGCGATGGCGGCATGTTACTGGGCATGAATATGGCGCAAGCCATCAATCCTATGACCGCCGCCCCGGTTCAAGCGCCGGCGCCTACTCCGGCACCGGAAGCCGCTGCTCCCGCCTCTCACACGGCATCCATGTCTGTGGAAGAACAAGTCGAGGCGATGAAAAAATGAGGCTTCTGCTGTTTTCGTGGGTTAGAGGACGGGGACCGGCAATCGGATGGGTAGGCCGGAGCATCTGAGTTTGATCATGGCGATGAGGTTGTCGACGTGGTGGAAGCCGTAGGCCATGCGTATGGTGACCTTGATCCTGTTGTTGAACGCCTCCAGTCGCGCGTTGGAGTGGTCGGGTCGGATGGTTCTGAGGATGTCGTCCCGGCGCCTGCGGATCTTCCTGCATAGTTCGACGATCTCGGGGATGCGCGAGTGGCTGGCCCAGTTGATCCATCGTTTGAGTTTCCCCCCCCCCTCGGCTTGGCCGGCGGGCTGGTGCAGGAGCGTGCGCAGGAGTTCCTTGAGCTGCCAGGAGCGGTAGAGCTGGCCCTTGGGATCCACGCCGGCGAGCGTGGCGAGGGCCGTGGATTGGCGCTCGGCCAAGTCGCCGGGGTTTCTGAGCACGGCGTATTTCAGGCCCTTCATCGCCTCCGCGGCCGTCTTATCCTTCGCTCGCCTGGCCTGGTTCCACAACCGTTTCCTGACCCGGTCCAGGCAGTCGGTCATCCAGGAGACGATGTGGAATGAGTCGGGCACGCGCTCCGCGTTCGGGCAGTATCCGGCGACGGACGAGTCGATCCACCTGGCGCCGTCGCCGGTGACGATCCTGATGGAGGCGCGCTGCTCCGGCGTCAATTCTTCGAAGAACAGGTCGAGGACCTGTTTGCCGTATCCGTCGTGCGCCCAAATCACCCGCTTGCGTTCGTGGTCGACGACGACGGTGATGTACGTGTGGCCCTTCCTGTGGCTAGTCTCGTCCACGCCGATCGCCGTGAGCCCGTCGAACATGCATGGCATGCCGGATTCCAGCCGGCCGGCGACCCGTCCGGCGATGTCGCCCGCGGTCCTCCACGCGACATGCAGGAAACCGCTCACGGTCTTCCTGTTGGCGACCGTCATCAGCCACGTGCATTCCATCTCGAAGTCGCGCGTGAACCGGATGCCCGGCTCCGCCCACGGAACCCGCGACACCACCACGCCATGCACACGGCATTCCACACGCGGAGCCGGACCCACGAGCTCGACCCGATAGCAGCCGAAGTCCTGGTGCCGCTAACGCCTTTCGCCGCCCCCGTCGTCGTATTTCGGGCATTTGCGCCCGCAGCGCGAGCAACGCAACGCGGCCTTCCTGCACCTGACGCGCGCCACCAGGACCGGAGCGTCGCGCAGCGGGGAATCGTCGATGGACACGTCCTCGACGACCATGCCCTTGACGTTGAGCAAACGTTTGAATATGTTCTTCATAAGGCGTTTTCTGTGGTTCTTTTTCTTGGTCGAAAAACAAACCTACAGGAAACGCCCCTCACACCCTCATAATCAACGGCTCAACGACGAGACGACACCCACGAAAACAACACAAGAGCCAGAAATGGTGACTCTGCATCTTGAAGAACTTCTTCCAATGTGTAATTCTTCAAAGCGGTTTCCACGGCGATGATCCGAGGGTAAATTAAAGATTTCAACGCCATATCAAAAGAATTCAATGATGAAATTTGCTCGAAGGACTGCAAGTGAAGACGATTCTTTGCAATGCCAGCGAATCGGTACCCCTTATAGCCGTGGTAATACCCCAGGTTTTTCAATTCTCTTTTTTGCTATTCACCAGAACATGCAATGCCGTTATCACACAGATGCTGCATAAGTTCATTCAGTGTTTTCATTGCACCCCTATTCGCCAAAGTCATAAGGGTTAATTGTAACTTGAAGTATGCCTTAGCAGTGTGGTGTCTGCCGGCTCATGGTGTTGGAAGAATCTTTTTCATTACGGTTATGGTTTTCGGACACTACCCGATTGCGACGCGATTATGACGGGATTACGACGCGATTCGGTTTCTGACGACGCGATTGCATCTTGCTTATTCCCCGGTTCCATACCTTGTTGGGTGTCTTGCTGCCAAGGAGCTTCATGGGGCATCGTTGATTTCCTTGGCGATTACGTTGAACTCATCCCGCATGAGCGTGAAGTATATGTGATTGGAATCTGCGTGCGTGCAAGTGCGTGAAAATGCGCGAGAAAAGTGCTCGAATCTGCTTTAACAGGCTGCTGCTTTTAATGCAGGCTCTATCTGTTGAAAGCCCGTCGCGCTCGCGAAGAAAACATGGCTCATGGTGAATGCGGATCGCCCGCATGTTATCCATCGAATAAATAAAGGAGCGAATACCCTGGGCGTTAAGCACAATGCGTCTTATCAGAGTGGAGAGAACATGGCTAAGAAAACCGACGAAGAGCTTTACGATGTGGCGATAAATATGATTGGAAGCGTTGCGAAGCTTCCGATTATCAGAGTTGATAGGGAAGCGTTTCTGCGGCAGCAATTCGCCGATTCGGAATATCTCGATGAGATTCTGGAGCATGGTCCACAGCATGTATATATGGTGGAGTCGTTGTGTAGGAAAGCGGATGGAGTGATTAAGAAGTCGACGAATCAGACCACTCTTGCCGCCTTGTGGCAGGAATTCCCGGTGGCCCTGCCGCCGTTGCCGCTGGAGGTGCCGATGTGGCCCAGTACTTTGGTTTCGCGATCAATCTGGCGCAGAAAATTGCCTATCTCTTCGGAGAGGATGATTTGTTCACCGACGAGTCGGAACTGAATGAAGGTGCCAAAGTCCGAGTCCTTGCGTATTTGGGTGTGATGCTCGGCGCGTCAGGTTCGGCGATGTTGGTAGGAAAGCTTGCCAGGGAAGTCGGCAAGAACATGGGCAAGAAGATCACGTAACAGGCTCTGACGAAAACGGCTTGGTATCCGTTGCCCAAGAAAATCGGTGCGATGGTCGGCAAACAGGTGGTGAAGGAGTCGGTTGGGAGGGCCGTTACTAAGGTTGTGCCAGTTGTCGGCGGCGCCATTTCCGGGGTGATAACCTATGCGACGTTCAAACCCATGGGTGGCCGATTGGCCGATGTGCTGGTACGCAATCTGAACGGTGAGTTCGATGAGACTGGCATGGAACTTCGCCCGGAATTCAAGAAAGCCAATACCGCAGATGCTGACACGGAAGTCACGATTCATGCGATCGAGATTGACGACTGAAAAACGGTGGATTGGGTGGCTAGCAGAGTAGTTGTCGGTTAGCCATCCAACCCATCAGCTTTGTCATCGACTCAAAGTGCTTCGCTATTCTTCAAACGCTTTGTCCACGAACTCAGCAAGTTTGCCTTCTTTCGCGAGCTGGGCGGAGTCAGCCATTGCGAAGTGCGTGTGCAGCCCCTTACCCAATTCGTTGTCATATCCGAGGATGTAGTGGGTCGCGATTTGATAGATAATCTCGGTAGGCGCGATGCCATACACCTGGTGTTCGAGGATATGCGCCAGACGGATATGGTCATCCGGGAAGTAGCGGCGCATTGCCTTGCTGTTGTACAGGCGCTTGATGATTTCGGTGATATACATGCCCGATTTCATGTACAGGTCGGCGAACGTGTGCGTCGGATCGTCGAAGCAGCCGGGGTTCTCCTGCTCGAGCATGTCGATCATCTTCACCACGACTTTGCGCGGGGTGAAAATCTGGTTGGTCTTCTGGGGCGGCACATAGTCGAAGATGTCTTCCTTGTGGGACTCATCGAAATAGTCGGCGAGTCTGCTGCGCAGATGAATGAACTCCACAATCGAATCGTTGAAGACAACAGAGTCGAACAGGTGACCGTCGAAATGCTCCTTTTCTCCGGTTTCATGGTCCGTCACATCTCCGCCGTCGCGCAGGAGCCTGAACTGATCTACGGTGATGCTGGTGACATCCTTGAACACGTAGTCCGGGATGATGCTGTCGAACGATTCAAGGGTGGTGTTCTCATCTCCGTAGGCCATCAGGAACGAAGGAATCGTGCGGGAGAAACCACGCAGATGGTCGCGGATGCCGTCTTCGATGCTGTTTTTCTGAGCTTCCTTCTTCGCGGTCTCGATCTCACGCACCACGGTTTCGCCGGCGGATTGAACTATTTCGCTGCGAGACTGCTTAAGATTATCAATAAGATTCAGACGAGCGGCTTCAATCTGTTCGTCATGTGCCTGATTGATTTGCTCTTCCTCAGCTTGGCTCCCGGCATTTTCGAGTGCTTGCGCACGGTCACGTTCGATACGGTTCTTCTCAATGTTGTAGTCGCCGTACTCGCGGTTGATGCGGTTATTCACATCGGCCTTGATCTTACGTTCGACCTTCTTCTGTTGGGAAGCCTTCATATCGGAGCCGTAGTTCTGCTTGGCGGCTTCGACCAACGGTTCGGCGACGCTGACGCCAACAGCTTTCTGGAGATCGGCAAGGAAATCCTCTTCGGGATTCTCCGGTTTCTCGGAGACAATGGAGTCGATCACGGAATTAAGTTCGTTGTTGATATTGCCATACACTTTGTCCCCGAACAGATCCTTGGACTTGCCGATGACCTGCTCATTCGGAATGGACACTTCGCCGTTCTCATCGAGATTGAGTTCATCGGCGGTTCCTGCCTTGACTCCGAGGTCTTCTCTCGGAGCCTTGTACGGTTCCAGCTGCTGCAGGGTCTCAATCACTTCGGCCGGAGCATGGAAGATGTTGCTGATGTTCTGGAACAGGAAATCACACATGAAGCCGCGGCGCACAACCTCGCGCGAGTGGATCTTGCGTGGGATGGAGAGCACCTGTTCGGCATCCAGATCCACCATTTCGCCGTCTTCGTCTTCGCCGATTACGGGGAAGAAGTTCAACAGCCGACGCACGTTCTGTTTGCGTGAGTCGGTATCGCCGCCTCCACATGTGGTGCCGGAATACAGGTCGTTCGCGTATTCCTCGAACACAGTCAGCGAACGTGCCGGGTCAAAATCGAACACGTACGCGTTTTCCTTACGCTGGTATTTGCCGTTCCTGTTGAATAGGCAGGGGTTCTGCGCGCGGAACGCGGCTTGCACGTACAGCGCCGGGCTCTTCATGTTTGATAGCATGAGCACGCCTGTCCATTCGGGAACCGTCACGCCTGTGGTCAGCTGACCGACCGACAAAGTGATGGTCTTCGTCTTGACACCTTCTCCGCCCTTCTCCGCTTTGGCTATGGCGTTGCGGACCTTGTCGAACGATTTCTCGTTCTCCTCGTCGTCATCGATTTTGCCATCCCCGGCCGCAAGGATGATCTCATAGTCCTTGAACACTTCATGCTGTCGGAGCATTTTTGCAAGGGCTCGGGCAGAATCTACGCGGTTGAGCATCCAGAACGTGTGGCGCAGCTCGTCACGCGACTCTGGCGTGGAGAACGGGTATTTCTTCTGTGTGGTCAGAGCGTCGAGGAAACGCTTCACATCGTCATAGTGAACGAATCGCCCATCCTTTGTCTCGAAGAATTCGTTCAGATCGAATGCGTACTCGGTCTGCTCACCATCGATCTGCATGCCCTTCGCCACTTCGTTCTCGATGATGTCGGACATTTGATACGTGAACATGTTGAGTTTCGGCAGGTTCTCGTATGGGTTGCGTAGTTCCGGATCGTTCCAGTCCCTTTTGGCCTGCTGCTCGTCCGCATATGTCCAGTTGTAGATCGCGTTTTCAGGGAACTTGTCGTTCGCGATGGCCTTGAATGGCGTTCCCGACAGGTGCAGTGTGTTCCTGCGCTTGATATGATCGAACGCCACGTCCGTCTTGTACGTGTCCACGCCTTCGTGAGCTTCATCGATGACGAGCAGGTCATATTCGTATTCCGCCACATACTTTAGCTTGTCGTAATGGCCGCCGAACTCGATGGAGCCCTTCAGATCCTGCAGACTGATGAACTCGATGGAGCTCGGAAGCTTGCCCTTGCCTGCAAGATGCAGGTATTCATCGTGGCTGATGCAATATGGCTTGCCAGCCAAAGCGTCCACACTGCTGATGAACCGCCAGCCGGAATCGGTGCCGACGAACTTGACATAGTCGTCATACCAGGAATTCGCAATCGCGGGACGATTCGTCACAACGAGAATGCGTTTCGCCTTGCCGTCCTTTCCTGGCGTGGGAAGGCGCTTGCAAAGGTCATAGGCGGCAAGAGTCTTGCCGAAACGCGGCTTCGCGTTCCATAGGAACTCGCCTTGCTCGTGCAACTGGAAATAGTCCAGGGTCTTGCTGATCGCAGCTTCCTGCTCGGCTCGCAGTTCATAATCGGAGGCTCCGAGACCGTCAAGAATTCCATGATTCTCGCGAAACTCATGGAACCTGCCCTTGGCGTTCGGAGGATTAATCTCGAACCATTCGGTGCCGGGCTGATCATTGATGCCGAGATTGCGCAAATAGGTATGGAAATCAGTGTCATGAAACACTTCGCCAGTGTCCTCATAAGTGGCATTGCCATGCCATTCGAGTTTCGCGATGACATCTGCCGTATGAGTTTGTTGCGCGATACGGACGTTTACGTCCTGCTCGGTATAACCGATTTTCGTCCAGCCGTCATGACGGCGGATTTCCGGAGTAGTGTATGCATAAATCTGGGGGAGTGCCGGTTGAGTGCTCTTGACCTTGCCTGTGATATCGGAAACGCTCATCAGTTCATCTCCTTGATCATCCTGTTAATGAAGGCTATTTCTTCGGAGGTCAATTTATACTTCTTGAACAGCTCCTCGTCAGTCCATTGCTTGGTGAAATCTTGTGTGGGAACAAATGCAAAAGTAGCCTTACTGATTTGTTGAGTCATGGCAATCTGAGCGAGAAGGAAACGGGTAAATTTTGTTTTCAGATACGTCATGAAATTATCGGCTTCATCTTCGGTGTCAAAGGAACCGGCAACAAGATACGTTTCTGAACAGATAGTTTTTGGCGGAATCTTCTCCATCGTAGATAGGATTTTGAATTGCCCATTTTTGTCAGGTTGACCTGCGTGCTCAGCAGACAAACGAGAAATAATGATTTTCCATTGATCGATCATGCCAAATCCAGAGATGACGTCTTCTCTGCGGAATGGTCCAACGCCTTTGTTGTACCGTAATGTTAATTTGCCGCTAGATGAAGGCTTTGCTGTAGTGGAAAGACCAAATGGCTTTCTGGAGGAGACCATCTTGTCGAGGGTCGATTCTTTTAAAGAAGTTACTTTTTTAACGATGCGTTCGGCTACTGGGTAACGGATTAGTGTTTCGAATTCGTTGAGAAAGCGCTGGCAGTCTGTGGTAACTCCGTTATGCGTATTGGAATAGTGGCAGCCCCCCCTCATAGCTTTTATCGCGTACAAAAATGCACACTCCACCTGCGATATCCGCGTCGGGGAATACGTCGAGCGAATTGGTGTAGTCGGCCAAGCGACGAATATGCGAGTCATTGAGCATTTCCTGACGGAATTGATCTAGGCCCTTTCCGCCTGAATACCACTTGGCCGGAATGATCAAGCTCAGTACAGAGGGGTCAAGTTCTTTGACAGCATCGATAAACTTGTTATAGACGGGAGTTGCGCTGGCTCCCGCTCCGCCGTCCTCCATCTGATATGGAGGATTGCCGATTATATAGTCGAACTTCATTGTTTTGCTCCCTTCAACAGTTGGCTATATGATAACGAAGTTTTTGCTCTCCAGTCGTATAACCGGACAAATGCTGGTACGTCTTGCGAATTGGGTTCATCAAGCATGGTCAGCATGTCGAGCATGTCGAATTCGACCTTCTGCTCAGGTGGCTTACGGAATGGTATCGTCTCGGTCAGTCCATCCATCTGCCAGAGGTTCCAGACGATTACATTCGCAATCTGCTTGAGATGCTTCTTGTCCGGGTCGGTGCCGAATCTGTTGCGGTAATGATCTACGAAGGTAAGCAACAGGTTTGCGCGTGCGATCAGCAGGCTGTCGCCTTGGAATTCGTAGCCGTATACGCTTTGGAATGCCCGCAATGTCCACTTCCACCACGTCAGGTCATCTTCTGTGTGCTCATCTACGATACGTAGTTTGCGATCAAGCAGGCCAATGCGTTGACTGATGGGCAGCATTGCTCCTGTAGCGGCGTCGTAGCGCGATACCAGGAACGGGGCTTCACCGCAGGTGATTTCCAATCGGCGGCTGTCCACATAGTCATGCCAGCCGTGCTTTTTCGTAGAGGGGAACGTGATTTTTCCCTCCGTAGGAATCCAGGAATGGTCTTCCTGCTCCGTATTGAACACGTGCTTTCTTCCGAACCATTCCTCATCAAGATTGTTGACCATCTGGTTCACCATCCATGATGGTGTGAATACCTCGGCTTTTGCTTTGGTGCGGTCTGTCTGCTCATCCAAGCTTTTCTGTACTCGTGGCACAATGCATACGGTGGGGGTTTCGCCTGAAATCTGCTGGGCAAGTATCGGCGCTGCTTCCGTGGCGGTCGGTTCAGCGTCCACGTACGCATCAGTTGCGTAGATGATGTTCTGCTTTGTGCTCTTGTCTTGTAGGAGAGTGTCCAGTACATTCTTCACCGGATATGCATTGAAATCAATGAGCGGTGTGTATTGGGTCTTGTCCGTATTGGTCATGCTCGTCCTCGGGGAATGGTCACTCATTGCTTGTCTAAGTATATATACGAGGTATATATACGAGAGTTCGAAAGTGGTGTGTCATGAGGTCTTGGGTGCTAGCCTTAGCTTCCAAGAATAGCTTTAGAGGAGAAACATCATGCCAGTGTCGGAAAAAGAGATTATAGAGCGTTTGCCCGATTGGATCGCCGAAAAGAAGACGAGTTTTCTCTTCGGTTCAGGGACCTCCGCGCCGGGAATGCCTTTGATGAACATGTTTCCAGGCAAAAAAGATGGTTCCACGGACGTAGATGGTCTAATGTATGAGATAATCAAGAGAAATAAATTTCTAATTGGTGCTAAAATGAAAATAAATGTCTCTGAAGAAGAATCTAAGGCTATTCTTGGTACATTAGGTGCATATAAAAAGTTTATCGAAATTCTTCTTGACATGCTTGGTAATGTTAATGCCAGAGAGCGTCATAAAAATATCAATATTTTTACGACTAATTATGATTTGTTTATTGAAAAAGCAGTTGATGATATTTATGAGAGTGGATCAACTGCCCCTTTTATATTCAATGATGGTGCTCGCGGTTATTTCAATAGGTTGTTGGATAATTCGAATTTTGATACTACGACTGCTTATAAAGGGAGATTTGATAATTATATAAATGAACTGCCATCCATAAATCTTGCAAAGATTCATGGATCGGTGAACTGGAAGAAGCAATCCGAAGATATGATTCGGGTTTGTAATTACGTTGTTAGAGATAAGCCTGAGAAAAGGGAGACGGTTAAACCCGATGGGAACGAGCCAAAGGCTACAACTTTAAAGAAACACTATTACGAAATGCTGCGTTTCTTTGAATATGAAATGTCGGAAAGCGCGGAGAACATTGGCAATGGTTCACTGCTTATAGTGCATGGTTTCTCATTCGGTGATAAGCATATTGTTCATGCCTTGAAGAGAGCGCTGGAAAATCGTGAGCTACTTGTTATCATTGTGGCTTATACAGACAATGATGTCGAAGTAATTAAAAGAAATCTCAAAGATTTGGCTGAGAGAAAGAATCTGCGTTTTCTGTGCCCAAAAGACTTTTCTTTCCATGGAGAGGAATTTAGTCGATTGGACCTTAATAACTTTAATAAAATTATTGCCGGAAAATTGAAGTGTGCCTAAGGATGAAGAAATTTGTGAAGCAGGGTGAAAAGGAGCTCGGTGTTGTTGTATCAGTTGACTCCGACGAAGCAGTAGTAGGTATGTACAATGTGACCAATGGTGCTTCGTATTTCATAGATGGGGAAGAGATTAATGGTATAAAAGTCGGTGCTTATGCGATTCTTAAACAGGGTCGGAATCGTATTGTAGTAACGGTTTTATCGGAAAAAGTACGTGACCAGTTAAACACCATTAATTCAAAGGAGTTCGACAACCGTTTTCATGCTCAATCGATTCAGAGAATAGTAAGAGTCAAATCTCAGGGTGTAATAAAGGAAGGACAGTTTTCTGTAACGAGTTCTACTGTTCCTATGGTAGGTAATGTCCTTGTTTCTGCATCTTCTGAAGATATCGCAGCTATTTTTTCGCGTGGTGTTGATGAGGAGAAGTCCGTAACTATTGGTCGTTCGCTCATGGAAAATCAGCCGATTAGAATTCCGATTAACGATTTTTTTGCTTCACATATCGGTATTTTCGGCAATACGGGAAGCGGTAAATCAAATACTTTGCACAAACTTTATCTTGAACTATTCAGTTCTCCGTATGGTAATGCTGCTTTAGGAAAAGCATTTTTGCGGTTATTGATTTTAACGGTGAGTATGGAAGCGGAAAAGTATTTGGAAAGCATCAAGTAAATGTTTTTGATGGTGCGAAACGAAAAATTTTGATTGACGAAAATATTTTCTTTAATGCTAACGTATTAAAAATACTTGCTAAAGCTACCGAAAATACACAATCTCCATTTCTGTCTAGAACTTTAAAACAATGGGAGGAGCATGAGAAGAATATATGCTCTGATATGCAAATAGGACTTTTAAAAAAATGTTTGCAGCGTCGTGATATCGCGCTCGTGGAGGAGTGGCGTAGCGTAGCAAGAGACGTGCTTCAAGAAAATTCCGACGATAAAATTGATTGCATGAATGTACTTGAGACAGTTTCCTTATTCAAAGGAGATAGCTTGTCTTATTTAACTAATGCTGGGACTGGATTTATTAATCAAGGGCGTTCTTTAGATGAGGTATCTTCTCTTAAGAAAAACGATAACTCTGGAAAGTATGTGTCATGTATTCCGTCTAGTGATTTGAAACTTGAAGCTATAGGACAAGAATTAGAAGAAAAAGGTAAATCTCTTGATTTATTTGATTCTTTTTTGGTTTTTATAAAATTTCAAAAAATATATGATGCAATGTATAAGGGAATGCAGCTTGAATGGTTAAAGCCCGTAGTGGGAAGGTTAGAGAGGCTTTTCTCTTCTGTTAAGAAATACGCTGAGATAATAAAAAACGCCACTGAATGTTATACAAAAGGAATAAGCGTCTTTAATCTAAAAAATGTTGATACAGAGTGTAAAGAGACTTTTGCTCTGTTGCTTTCAAAAATGCTTTATGAAAATAAGAAAAATGATTCGAATTGTGCTTCCGTTCATCTGATAATTGATGAGGCTCATAATATTCTCAATTCTTTCAAATCAACTCACTCTGATGTGTGGGAAGACTATCGTCTAACTACTTTTGAGACAATGATCAAAGAGGGACGAAAATACGGCTTTTTCCTTACAATTGCATCTCAACGTCCTGCAGATATTTCTCCGACAATTATGTCTCAGATTCACAACTACATCATTCATAAATTAGTGAACGACAAGGATTTGCAGATGCTGGAAAATACGATGCCAACTTTGGATGCTTTCTCTAAATCACGAATTCCCACTTTAGGAAAGGGTGAGGCCGTATTGACTGGACGTGCATTTGGAATGCCATCGTTGATTAAAGTTGATTATGAGGAGTATTCGCGTCCTGATTCTGATGATGTCGATTTGATCGCAGCGTGGAGTGAGAATCCTGAAGCGTCTAAGTGATGTTTTATAGGTGGTATAGTCGCCGTGATGCATGCTTGATTTGCTGTATGGCGAAGTAAATTCGCTATGTAGTAGGGTCTGTCTAGTGGGGGGCATATTTGTTTTTTAGTGTGAGCATTAGTATGTGGCAGTTTGAAGGCGAAACGGAGGAATCACCATGGACGCTGGCAAGAAAATCCTGCTGGACCTATTGACCGGTTCGCTTCGGTTCGTGGTTCCGGTGTATCAGCGCAGATACTCATGGGGCGAGACGCAGTGCTGGCAATTGTGGGCTGACATCGTAACGGCCGGCCGGCATCCTGACAGAACCCATTTCACCGGGTCGATCGTATGGATGCAGGAGGGCGGCATCGGCCCGGACGGCGTCAGCCGTTGTCTGCTCATCGACGGTCAGCAGCGGCTCACCTCGGTGACCCTGCTGCTCATCGCCTTGGCAGAATACGCCCACGAACACCCGGGGAACCTGCGCTTCTCCACAGACATGATCATCGACCGCGGTTATCTTGTCGACAAGTATGCGACTGGCGAAGGCCGCTGCAAGCTGACGCTTTCCGGCGACGACCGGGACGTGCTGCGCGGCATGTGCGACCATGTGCTTGCCCTTGACCGGCCGAATCATGGGAACCAGGCCGGAACAACGTCCCGGCTGGAAGCGAACCTCGATCTGTTCCGTTCCCTGGTCGCCGCAATCGATGACGTGAACACGGTGTGGAACGGACTGCAACGCCTTGAAGTCGTGTCCGTCACCCTGGACCAGGGACGCGACGAACCGCAACTGGTATTCGAGTCGATGAATTCCACCGGGCTTGATCTGGAGACTTCCGACCTGGTACGCAACTACATGCTCATGGGATGCCCCATAGCCGAGCAGAACGCCCTGTACGCCGACTACTGGCTGCCCATGGAGCGTGTGCTCGGCAGTCTCTCATTCGACGCGTTCCTGCATGACTGGATGGTCGTCACGTTGAAGAGGCCCGTGTCCAAGAACCGATACATGTACTCGGAATTCAAACGTTTCGCAGCCGACAGCTCCCTGCCGCGCATGGAACGCACACGCGGGCTTCTGGAGAACATGCTGGAATATGCCGGGTATTATGCCGCCATCAAAGGCATCGCGTCTGCCGGCAGCGGCGACGCGAACGTGGACCGCCGTCTCGCCTCGATCCAAACCCTGGACAGCACTGTTACGGATCCGATGCTCCTGTACATGTTCGCGGCATGGAAGCATGAACGCATAACCCGGGACGGGCTGCTGCGCATGCTCGCGGATCTCGAATCGTATCTGTTCCGCCGAATGGTCTGCTCGGTATCCAGCAACGGACTGAACAAGCTCGTCCCGTCGTTGATCGCCAAGCTCGAATCAGTGGAAGACGATCCGGCCGAAACCTTCGCCGCGCTGCTCCTCACCGAAACCGCCAAAGCCACGCGCATGCCCACGGATAAGGAATTCAGGCAGGCACTGCTCGGCGAGAATCTGTACCGCCCGGCCTCGCGCTGCAAATATCTGCTCGCCGGATTGGAAAACCACAACCATCCCAAGGACCCGCGGTCCTTCGACGAATACACCGTCGAACACATCATGCCACAGAACGCCATGGCGCATGCCGAATGGCGCGATATGCTCTCCGACCCCGGCCGATTCCCGCTGCTGGTGAACAGTCTGGGCAATCTGACATTGACCGCATACAACTCGGAACTTTCCGACGGAACATTCGAACAGAAGAAGAACCGTGCGATCGGCGGGTATAGTAGCGAATACCTGTCCATTTCCGCCGAACTGCACGACGCCACGCAATGGGATGAACAGGCGATCGCGCGGCGCGGCGCGCGACTTGCCGATCTTGCATTGCAGGTGTGGACAAGCCCCACAGCGGGGGAACAGGCTATGCAGACTCTCCGCAGCAGGAACTTGAGCCAAGGAGAGCGCGAACAGAATGCCGTCGATTTCGCCGACTTATGCAAGAGAGGGATCCTTACAGCCGGTGACATGTTGGAAAGTCGGTATGCCGGCGTAACCGCCACGGCAACCGTAACCGAAGACCATCGCATTCGCCTGTCCAACGGCGAGATATTCGATAGCCCATCCGGCGCGTTCCGCCGCGCCAGAATGCTCGAAACCGGCGAGAACAAGCAGATCAACAACGGTTGGACAGTGTGGAAAGTCGCGGACGGCAGAACCTTGGACGAACTGCGGCAAGTCAGCAACAATATCTCACTGCGGCGCAGCTTCTGGAATGGCCTGTATAGATATGCTGCAACGCGGCCCGACTTTGTTGCTGTATACGGCGACCCATCCGGTCGCAAGACGAACAGCGACACATGGATCAGCTTCGGCGTAGGCTCGGGGTTCTGCCACCCGGATGGAGCGTTGAATATTCGAGACGGCTACATTACGGTCGACCTGTATTTCATCGACACGTTCCAGTACACGAAACTTTACGGCATGAAGGATTCCGTTGAACGGATGCTGTCTGCTTTGGGCGAGGCGACTTGGGACGAGCCGGAAGCCGACAAGAAGAACCGCCACCTTTTGGTACGGCATGATGTGGATTTCTCCGGCGGTATGACGGAAGCCTACCAATGGATGACGGACGGGTTGCTCGCCATGCGCAGCGTGTACGATCTGCTTGTCTGATTGCTCGATCTGCTACGTGTTCAGCACTGTATAGAATGAGCATAACCATCCGAAAAGAGGCCGCCATGAAATACGGGATGAGGAAACCCAGTTGGAAGAAGAGCCTGTCCGCGCGTACGAAGGGCCGCGCCACCCGTGCGGTCAAGCGTGCGCTGATTCCCGGTTACGGCAAGAAGGGCATGGGATGGCTGCATCCCAAGCGCAAACTGTACAACACGGTCTACAAGAAGACCACGTTCAGCTTGTTCGACCTGTTCAAGTAGTCAGGGCTAAAGGGGGAAATCACATGTGTTCCAATCCAGACACGTACGAGTTCCGACTTTCATTAGACCTTCCTCAACAGAGCGCCGTTCCTACTGATACGTTTTCTGCCTTGCGAGAAGTCCATGAATATTCAGCGGAGAACGGCCCGCGTTTCCACACGGCTGCTGAGATGTTTGATTCTCTGGGAATATGACAGGTCCCGCCATGCGAACATTGCGCATGGCGGGATCTGGTTTTGTCGCTGTTGAGCTGTCGGACACTCAGGCGAGCATGACCTCGATGTTGTTGCCTTCCGGATCGTGCACGAAAGCGGCGTAATAGGTCGGTCCGTAGTTCGGGCGCAGGCCGGGCTGTCCACCGACTTCGTTCGTATCCTCGTTATCCTCGGCACTTTCGTCGTATTCTTCGCTGAACGAGTATCCCAGATTGCGCGTCATCGCATTCTCGATCACGTCATAGGCCCACATGCGTTTGTCATCATATCGAGCGAAAGCGAGTGTGCTGGAAATCAACAGCATGCTGTTCAGTGGTTCCCATTGCCGCATGTCCTTGTCGTTCTCGGCCTGTGCAATGGCGTCCAACGGCACGTAGCGTTTGAGCAGACCGTAGACGGAGAAACTGGCGGCGAGCACGATTGCCATCCACGGGAACGTCGGTGACTGCGCAGTGAACGTGCCCACGCCCAGCGCCACGTTGAGCAGAGGCGTAGTCAGGTACGCGATTGAGGTCTGCAGCGCCTGGCCGTTGACCACCAGATATATGTACAGCAACCAATTCACGCTGATAGCCGTGGTGGCGGCGAGTTCCAGCGCGAACAGCCTTTTGCTCCGCTGTGCGCGTCAAAGCGCGGCGATCGCGCGATGATATGCGCGATAGCGGCGGAACGCCATCAGCAGCGCAATCATGACCACCAGCGTGGCGATCAGCCGATACGCCAGCACGCTGATGGCGTTCATGCCGGACAGCGCGTGCCAGTACAGCGGCAGCACGCCCCAGCCGATATTGGAAACGAGCAGCGCGGCAATCCCCATCCGCGTCTGCTCGACAGCACGAACCGAAGTCATACCCGCCACCATAGTGCCTGATGTGCCACTGCCGTGCGTGTGCTCACACGGCATTTGTTAGAAGCTTTTCCGGGAATCGAATACAAGTTATCCCCGACCCAATACGGTCCGATTATCTCAGCACCGCTCCCGAATGAAATCGAAGATCATATCGAACACCTGCGGGCTCCAGAAGTCGTGCTCGTGTTCTGCGCCGTCGACCAGCACCAGCCGCGAGTCCACGCCGTGTTCAAGAAGCCTCTTGTGCATCTTGACCGACTGCCGGTAGGGGACCACGGTGTCGGCGGTGCCGTGCAGCAGCATCGTCGGCGGGTAGGCCACCCCGTCACGCACCTGCAGGTACGGGCTCATGTCGGCCGCCCGGCGGCGCACGTCGTCGCACAATCCGGTTTCATGGGTCGCCCCGACCACTGCGGCGAACGGGCCGAAATAGTACAGCCGGAACGGGTCATCTTCGTTGCCGAACGCGTCGATCGCCTCCATCATGTCGGTGGGCGGGAAGCAGCTGACCACGAAGCTCACCGCGTCGCTTTCGGTGGCATAACTGCCGTCTTCATACCGCGGGTCGTCGGCAGTGAGCCCCACCAGCAGAGACGTGTTGCCGCCGGACGACGTGCCCCAGATGCCCAGCCGCTCAGGGTCGATGTGCCACTGCCGCGCGTTCGCCCGCAGGTACCGGATCGCCGCCTTGACATCCTTCAGATAGGCAGGGAACACGGCACTGGCGTCACGCGAGGCGTTGCGATGGTTCACCGTCGCCACCACGAATCCCTCTCGCGCCAGTTCGGATAGCTGCGGGATCTCGTAATCACGGTCCGGTGTGGTCCACGCGCTACCCTGCACGAACACCACGGTGGGGTAGCGGCGGTCATCATCATCGCCGGTGGATTGCGGCGCGATGATGTCCATCACCAGATCATCGGCCCCGGTGCGATACGCCACGTTGCGGGTGAGCCGGGCCAGGCCGGTGAGCGTGGGATTATTCGGTACGTGGACGGTTTCGACGGTTCGGTCTTCTGACGGCGTGATATTCGGCATGAGGCAATGTTACAGCGAATGGTTCTCAATAAGAAAGGTGCGAGTCCGTTATGTGAGGAAACGAACACGGATTACTTCATAAGCCCGGTATTTTGCCGGTCTCTGAAATGTTCGATTGTGCGGAAATGTTCGGAATCCTCGCACTTTTCTTATTGAGAACGATTCGCTGCTACATCCGGAACGCAGCGCGCGGGTGCGCTAAACTGTGTACAGCTCAGAAACTCACCCCAAGGAGATGCCATGAACCCGAGACGCGGGCCGATCGTCGCAGGCGAGAAGATCCAATTCACCGACCGCAAGGGCAAGAAGATCACCGACCAGCTGACCGCCGGTGGCGTCACCCAGACCGAGCACGGGATCATTCTGCACGACGACGTGATAGGCCGCACCGAGGGCGTGGTCGTCACCACCGTCACCGCCAAGCGCGAGGCTCAGGTCAATGCGGACCATCCCGAACGCGACCGGAACAAGCCGTGGAAGGCGACCCGTGCGATCGGCGGCTGGCAGTATGCGGTCATGCGCCCCCGTCTCGCCGACTACGTGCTCTCCATGCCGCGCGGCGCCCAGATCATGTACCCGAAGGACATCGCGCAGGTCATCCAGCTCGGCGACATCCGAAGCGGCCTCAACGTGCTCGAATCTGGTGCCGGATCGGGCGCGATGAGCGTCAACCTGCTGGATGCGGTGGGGGAGTCCGGCCGCCTGACCACCATCGAGCTGCGACCCGAATTCGCCCGTGTGGCCGACGCGAACGCCACGCTGTATTACGGCGAACGCCCGCAGTGGTGGGACCTCAAGACCGGCGACTTCGACTCGGTCGCGGCCGGCCTGCCGGAGCACTCCTTCGACCGCATCGTGCTCGACATGCTCGACCCGTGGAACAGGCTCGAACAGGCGTACCGGGTCATCGCGCCCGGCGGCGTCCTCATCGCCTACATCACCACCACCACGCAGATGAGCCGACTCGTCGAGGCTCTGCGCGAAGCCGGCCATTGGACCGATCCCGCCATCCAGGAGACGCTGGAACGCACGTGGAAGGCGCAGGGGCTCGCCGTGCGGCCGGACCATGCGATGATCGGCCACACCGGCTTCCTTGTGGTCTCCCGCGCGATGGCGGAGGGGTTCGCGGCCCTGCGCAAACGCGACCGCGCCACCAAGGATACGACCACTGACATCGATTCGCTCACCCCCGAACAGCGCGAGGCCCAGCTGGACGATCTGGAGCTGCGCGACATTTCGGACCACAAGCTGCGCAAGGTGCTGCGCGACCTCGACCTGCAGACGTCCCGACTGTCGCAGGACGACCAGGCCTGCAAGCAAGGCGAGGCGACGGCGATCTGACAGCCCAATCAGGCGCGGCGAATCTTAACGGCAGGCAATGATTTGGTGATGACGGGAAGTCGAGCGCCCCTCGTCTGCCACAATGGAGGCAGTGACGTCGTACGGAAAGGTCCTGAAGAATGGGCGTGAATCTCAGCAAGGTCGAGAAAAAGGCGAAGAACTATTCCCACGTGCTGCTGGTCATGCGGCACGCGAAGGCGGAACCGTTCAACGACAAGGGCGACCATGACCGCGAGATAACCGACAAGGGCGAGAAGCAGGCGAAGATCGTCGCCAAGGGGCTCGTCGGCATGAAACTGCTGCCCGACCGCGTCGCGTGCTCCGGCGCGGTCCGCGCCCGGCAGACGCTGGAGAGAATGCTCAAGGTGTTCGGCGACCATCCCAAGGTCGAATACCGCCAGACCCTGTACGACGGCGGCATGCAGTCCGTATTCGACGAGCTCGCCAACGCCAAGGACAAGACCCGGGTCCTGATGGTCCTCGGCCATGAGCCGACCGTTTCGGTGAGCTGCCAGTGGCTCGCCTCCTCGGATTCGGACATGGTCAAGCTGGATCTGCTCAACCTGGGCATGTCCACCGCCTCCGTGGTGGTGTTCGGCTCCGATCAGCCGTTCAGCCGCTGGCAGGTACACGACGCCGAGCTGCTCGCCGTGCTCAGTCCCAAGGACTTCGACTAGGGATGACGCCTTTTTGCCGGCCGGTCTCTCTCGCGAATGGTGACGGCCGGCTTGTGTTATAACCACCGTTGATACGCGCCACCTTGCGCAGGAGTGGCGCTGAACCGTTGGAATACTGCGGAAACGTAGACGGCGGAATGGTTTTCATGGTGTCGTACAGGCGCAACGCTGATACTAGTTTTCCGGCTGGAAACGTCGTTTTACGCCCACTTAGAGTGTGATTTAGAGTGGACTCCCTGACACGGGAGGACAGTCATGGCGGGCAAGACGAAAAACAGAAGGACCGGAGGATCCGGAAGCGTGTTCCAGGACTCCAAAGGACGATGGCACTTCCGCAAGGACATGGGAACCGACCCGGCGACCGGACGCAGACGCCCGCCGATCGAAGCCACGGGCATGGTGAAAAGCGAGGCACGCGCCCGCTTCCAGGCGAAGATAGCGGAATGGGAACGGGACGGAAGACTCCCCAGCAAGGACGGCCCCAAGACCGCTGACTACTTCGAACGGTGGATGGAGGAGCACCGGGCGGCCATCAATCCCACCACATGGCGCAACGAATCCAGCTGGATGCGCACCATGAACGCGATCATCGGCGACATACGCCTCAACCGGCTCACCGCCAACGACATCAACGGAATGTGCAGGAGACTGCGCCGCACACGCAAAAGCAAGACCGTCAACACCTATCTCGCAGTCCTCGGCGCCATGCTCCGAACCGCGAAACGGGACGGACTCATCGCCGACGACCCGATGGAAAACGTCGGACGAATGCCGGAGGACCGGTACGAACGCCCCATCCTCGACGTCGCCGACCCAGCGAAGGTCATCGAGGCCGCGCTCGCCGAGCCCGATCCGGCGGTCGCCGTGTTCGACAGCCCGGACGAGCGTGAGAAGTGGGCACTCATGTTCGAACTCGCCTTCACCACGGGCATGCGGCCGGGGGAGAGGTATGGCCTGATGCCCTACCAGCTGGAACTGCATCATGGGATTCCCGTCATCAACGTGTGCCAGCAGGCCAAGCCGATACCAGCCGGCGCCACGATCCCGGATTGGATGGAAGCCGAGCATCTGGATGGGGCGATCTGGCTGACCAAACCGAAGACCGCCAAAGGCGTGCGGACGGTTCCCATTCCGCAGGGGCTTTGGGACCGGCTTTGGGCGCATATCGTCAAATGGGGCGTGCCGTCCCATGGACTGGTGTTCACCAATCTTTACGGCCATCCCATCAGGCGGGACAACGAGGAGAAGCGTTGGCGCCGCGCCCTGAAGATGGCGGGACTGCCGTACGTCGACATCTACAGCGCGCGGCACTGGCTCGCCACCGAACTCGCCGCCGCCGGCGCGAGCGACGAGGAGCGCACCGCCATCATGGGCCACACCGACATCCACACCACCAGCGTGTACACGCATTGGAGGGAACGGCGGCTCGCCGAAACGCTCGACGCCGCCCTGCCAGACCTCCGCGACGGCCAGTGACGGACGGCGACGGCTTTTCCGCAACACGAAAGAGTATTGACACACCCCGCGCTCATCGGTAGATTGAAGACTGAAGCGAGGAGGTGCCGATGTCGAAGATTACCATCGATAATCTGTCCACGCCGGCTGCAGCGGCGACGGAGACGCTACTGAAGACAGTCGCGCCTAACGGTTACCTCAACCTTCCCGTGGATCCGTCACGCGTGGCAGAGCTACTGGGCATCCAGCCGCAGAAGCTCATGCTGGATCCAAACGTTGACGGCCTGCTCGTCAAAGACAAGTCCGGCGAGCCGTTCAAGGCGGTCTCCGATGCGTATGCTTCGCCGCAGCGTCAGCGGTTCACCACAGCCCATGAGATAGGTCACTGGGTCCATAAATACCAGAACACGCCGGACGATGCCGTGCTCGGAAGGGTGGAGAGCCGCGACGACACTTTGTCCAAGGGAATCGATCCCGAGGAGATCTGGGCGAATCGTTTTGCCGCCGCGCTCCTGATGCCTGCCGCGATAGTCAGACGCCATTGGGGTGAAGGGCGCACCCGCGACGAGCTGGCCGAGATGTTCGGTGTCTCCCGACGATCCATGGACGTGAGAATAGCCACCCTGGGGTTGCAATGAGCCAAACCGAACAGGCATCCAGCGAAACCGATGAGGCGCTGGCCATGTTCAACAGGGCGTCGGCCGCCACCTCGCATGTGCCGGTCGCGCACGGTTCCGCACCCGACGGCGGGGAAGGAGTCGATGGTTCCGCAGATGAGGCCACAGGTACAGCCTCATCATTCAACGCCCGACGGAGAGAGAACGCCGCTCTCCGCAAACTCGATGCGAAAAACACGAGACGCGAACAAGAGAACCAGCTGCGCAAGGAAGTGGCGACCTGGTCACTATGGTTCGTGCTGACACAGCTCGTGATAACGAATACGACCATCGTCGCGTACATTGTCACCATGCTTGTGCTGAAACAGTACGTGCCGACCGAAGTGCTGATTACATGGCTGTCATCGACGATCGTGGAGATCATCGGCATCCTCTGGGTCATCGCACGCAGCCTCTTCCCGTTCCACGACAGACACCGCGACACTAAAGGCGAAAAACACAAGTCGTAAACACTTCAGGCCAAATAAACCAAACCCCGGCGCTCGCGGCCATGCGGACGCCGGGGCCTTTCTCTACTGCGCGCACACGCCGGAATCGTACAATAACTGCCGGTAGTCCTCCAACACCTGGATGGTGACACCCAATTCCACGGCCATCATCCACGCATTGCCCTCGTACACCGTCTCGGCCATGCCGTAATCCACCGGACTGATCAACGCCAGCGCCGTCTCCCTACGGCAACGGCGCTCGCATTTGATTCCGTATTGGCTGCCGCATCCGGGGTCGTGGTGTCTGGCGTGTATGAGTTCGTGGCACAATGTGCAGCGGCGCTGGCGCTGGTTGAGCCTGTCGTGGAGGAATATCGTGCGGCTCGCCTCATGCCATGCGCCACACAGCCCATTCGGCAGCGGCTGCTCGATGACGCGGATATGCTCCCTCCCTGCACGGTCGAGGAAGGAATCCAGGCTGCATCCGCCGGTGATATGAAACGACCCAGCCTGGTTCGCCGCGCCGAAGGCGCTCGCGTGCTGGGTACTGCCGATGCTCAGACTACCCGTTTGCCGTGACCCCTTTTGCATGGCGTAGGCTGTTGTGCGCAGGGCCGTCCTATGTGGATGACGGCTGGGTTCCCGAATGGGAGTAAGACTTCGGGTCGAGAATTCCTTTGCCCCTGGGGCCGGACTTGCCTCCTCGCCGGCTGTCTCATCTGCCGATTCCGTCGTGGCGGCCTCCGTCGATGCCCTTGGCGAATTCCTCGAAGTCGTATGGTTGCGCCGCGTTGAACTTCGCATATTCCTCGGCGGCCTTCCTGTCCGCCTGCTTGCGGGTCACGGTGCCTTTGCCGGTGAGCGTCGCGCCTCCCGAAAGCTGGATGTATTGGCTTACGAGTTGGATGAATTCCGGCATGGTGGTGGTCAGTCGCGCCGCGACCCTGTTCTCGATCATGTCGAGGAAGCCGCTGGTGAGACGGTTGAGTCGCGTCAGCTCGTTCTCGTCCAGGTAGTTCTTGGCGACGGTCACATCGGATTTGTGGATTCGCCCGTTGGGGGAGCCATGCCATGTGGTCAGTCCCATGTGCGGTTTCGTGGCGTCGACGCGTTGGGTGATGATCTCCGGCGCGGTGTGCCCGTGGGCGGCGTAGTGGAACCTGTTCTGCATGTTCTGGTAGAACTCGCGCGCGATGCCGCTGTCCTTGTCGTAGTCGGTGCAGATCTCCTGGAATATGGCGAGCACCTGCTGGTAGAGGCGTTTCTCGCTGGTGCGGATCTCCCGTACTCGGGCGAGGAGCTCCTTGAAGTAGTCCTCGCCGAACGTGTTGCCGTTCTTGAGCATGTCGTCGTTGAGAGCGAAGCCCTTGATCATGTATTCGTGCAGCACGCTGGTCGCCCATTGGCGGAAGGCCGTGGCCTGCGGGCTGCTGACCCTGTATCCGACGGCGATGATCGCGTCCAGGCTGTAGAAGCGGATGGTGCGGCGAACCGTTCTGCCGCCTTCGTTTCGAACTATTTCCATTTCCGACATAGTTGCCGATTCGGCCAACTCGCCTTCAGCGTAGATGTTCGCCAGATGTTTGGATACCGCGGGCACGTTCACGCCGAATAGTCGCGCGATGTTCTTCTGCGGCATCCAGAACGTCCGCCGCCAGTACGTGACCTCGACCGGCACGTTCACCCCATTGGCGCGGTAGAGGATCACCTGCCCTCTGTTATCAGGGTCGAATTCCTCGCTCATGACTTTGATTCCTTTCCTTTCGGTTCACCCAACTCTATAGACCGTCACTCGTCCGGGGTTTCGGACTCCATGTCACGGTTCCTGTCCCTGCTGGCAGCAAGCTCCTGAGGTGGCAGGTCCTCGAATCTCGGTTCGACCAGATCGTCGGTGATCTGGTTTTGGCGCTCGCGGGCTTCGTAGGCGCGGGCGGCGTCGCTGCCGAGTGCTCGTGTGTAGATGTCGAGGCTGGTGAGTCCGAATGTGGAGGCGATGTGCTCCACGTCGGACGTCGTGAGCGGCGCTTCATATCGGAGCCTTACGTGCCAATAGTTGTTTCTCATACCGCTCTTTTTGTAGAACTCGGCATTTGTTATTCCGCTTCGTTTAACGAGATCTCGACATATGTCGATGATTCTCTTGCTGTCTTCGGTGACTTCATTTTTGGCAATGCTTCCCATGCCCAACATGGTACCCAATTGAGAAGGATTTGTAAAGAATACTTAATTGAGTAACAATAAACTTACTCAATTAAGTACGGTAAGAATTACCGCAAGGCATCGCAATGAACAAAGAAAGGAGCGGCAAGACAGATGAGTGAGACGGAAACCATCGCAAGGAATCTCAGCGGCGAGCTCGCACGGCATCGCAAGACACAGGCCGCACTCGCCAAGGAACTCGGCATGAGCGAGAAAACCGTCAGCGAACGTCTGGGAGGCAAGGGGTCGTTTAACACCGAGCAACTCGAGAAGACGGCGACGATGCTCGGCATGAGCCTCTACCAGCTCATGATCAAGCTCCTGCAACCAATCGACGGCATCAAACAGATCAAGCCGTGAGCAGCGCTCGCCGACGAATGAATCGAAAGGAGAACACGAAATGAGGAAAATGAAGAGATCCGATGTCCGCGAATGGACACCAGGCGAACCTATCGAACGGGTCGACTTCGGCAACGGCTGCACCGGAATGGATAAGAGCATTCCCAGAGAGCCGGGAAGCGCTGGCGATTTCAAGCGGCTCATCTGGAAATGCCGCGCTATCGAAGCGGACGGAGGTCCATGCCTTGATGTGCTTCCATCCGAATATTGGATTGACGATGTTAAGCAGGGCGATTATTTCGATGTGGCCACCGACGGATTAAGCTACGGCCCATGCAGCTTCGGTGATGCGTGGATTTATCTCGCTGGCGTTGATGCGGGATGGCATCTCGCGCGAAAGGGACATCATACAGGCTTGTACGAGACCCTTCGAAGCCTTCTCAAAGACATGTTTGGCTCGTCGGCCCACCGCCAAAACAGTTCAACGGGACCTGGATCACTGATGACGTATTCGATGGTCTCGGATGGCGCGAAATCGTCAGGCAGATGCGTGTTCAAATGAAACATATAGGTATCCGTCGGAGGCGTGACTGACTCCACATGGACGTCGCGTGATCCCTCGATGCGGATACGGCGTAGCGATCCGCAAATCCATTCTGCGTCGGAGAACGGCGGCTTGTCATGATCGGCGCGCTGCATGGCGGTCTGCTCCTCCAGCGTGGTCGCCTGTCTCCGTAGGCTGTCCAGCTGCTCGCGCAGAAACCTGATGTCATCCTCGCGCTCCTTGTTCTGCTCCTTCGAGCTTCTATGCTCGATGGCCCAGCCAACGACCGTCACAACGAGTGTGAAGACAAAACCGGCCAGCTCGACGCCGTGCTCTGAAAACCAATCAATCATGAAAACGATTCTAAGGAGAATCCAGTGAACAATGAAATCCAGCAATTCGATTTCAAGGGCGCATCATTGCGCACTTTGACCGATGAGGCGGGGGAGCCTTGGTTCGTACTCAAGGATTGCATGAGCATCCTTGACCTCGGTAATCCAACCGAGACTGTCAAAATGTTTGATGAAGACGAGTTCAGTACTGCTGAAGTCATCGATTCGATTGGACGTCGGCAGCAGGCGTACATCATCAGTGAGCCTGGCCTGTATCGTCTGGTCATGCGCTCGCGGAAGCCGGAGGCCAAGGAATTCCAGCGTTGGGTAACTCACGAGGTCCTTCCGGCCATTCGCAAAACCGGCGGCTACATCCCCACCACAGACGCGGATGATGACATGACCATCCTCGCGAAGGCCGTGATGATCGGCCAGCGCACCATGGAAGCGCAGAAGCAGAAGATCGCCGAACAGCAGACGCGCATCGTGGAACTGGAGCCGAAAGCGCGGTTCGCGGACGCCGTGGCCGCGTCCGACGGCACGTGCCTGGTCGGCGAGCTCGCGAAGATGCTCCGGCAGAACGGGATGGACATCGGCCAGAACAGACTGTTCCGTCTTCTTCAGGCTGACGGGTATCTCGGCAAGTCTGGTTCGAATCGCAACGTGCCGACACAGCGTGCGATGGATCTCGGCCTGTTCCGCATCAAGGAGACCACCGTCACCCATGCGGATGGGCATACCACGGTCAGCCGCACTCCGAAGGTCACGGGCAAGGGGCAGCGATATTTCATCGACCGGTACTGGGGTCGCGCTCAGCCGACGTTGGAAGCGGGTGCGTGATGAGCGTCAGTCAATTCGCGTGCCTATCGGGTCAGCTGCTGTGCGTGGTCGTGTTGCTTTGCGCGATTCTCTTGAAACTTCTGACCGTGGTCAAGGTGCTTCATGACATTCTCTGTGCGATTCGTTCAGCCCAGACGCAGATCGAACTTAGTCCCCTTGCGAGAAATCGTGGGGAATTTTGGACAAGGGCCAGGTCTTTGTTTTCCCGTGGCCGATGAACGGCTGCTGCCGCCAGGTGATCGTCACCGAAGCGCCTTCGGGAGGTGTGTAATGCAGGTACTTATGGCCATTTTCCTCGGTCTCCGATTCCTTCACCTTGATTCGCGCGTACACGCAGCCGCCAGTGGCGACAAGAGAGTTGAAGCCTTTCCGCCGTGATCCATAAGGGGTTTCGGGACTGTGGGTGGCCGTTGCATGCACGTCGGTGGCGGCTCCGTTGCCCACATTGACGATCTTGACCAGAAGGCACGGAGGATTTCCGTATCCGCATTCGACCACATAGGGCTGCCACTTCGGCCTACTTCGATATGCGAAGTTCCAAGCCATAGCTCCTCCGGTAAACAACGCGGTCAAGCCTTCCAAACCATAACTGATCCAATCCATAATTCTTCTCCTAACTGTTCGGCCCGCACGTCGCATATGCGGGATGACACCGATTTTAGGAGAGGGCCGGGCGGTTCTCCTAACGCCGCCCGGCATTACACACGCAAAGGAGGCGCGTGATGGGAAACCTCAACATTGAGATTCCTGACGAGGAATGCGTCAAGTTATTCCGCTACGAGGATGGCGACGGTGTCGCGGCGTATCTTCTGTTGTTCCCGGAACACGACATGAAAGCGGTCAAGCCGCGTATCGATGCGCAGCTTGACCACGAGATGGCGATGTCAGTAAATGCGTCCGACGCTCTGTTTGGTGGCGTCGTCGATCGCCCACCACAGCGCGTTGGACGGGTTGATGTGGATGGTGTCCGAGCTGGTGCCCTTGACGGATCCTTTGACGGTCACGACCGTCCCGTTCCTGGCCGCTTCCATCAGATCCTCCTCAAGGCTCGCTCGATCCTGTCCCTCGGCAAGCTTCACATGGACCGGTTCGCCGGTTCCTGTGTCGAGCGTGAGTCTGTCACTCATAATTCTTCTCCTAACTGTTCGGCCCGCACGTCGCAAATGCGGGATGACACCGATTTTAGGAGAGGGCCGGGCGGTTCTCCTAACGCCGCCCGGCATCACACACGCAAAGGAGGCGCGTGATGGTCCCGCAATACGAGCTCAAGGATGCGAGCCGTATCCCGTTGAAGGACAGGCTCGCATGGACCATCCCGCAGGCCGCGAGCCTGTACGGGATCGACTACGACGGTCTGCGACAGGCTGTCAACCAGGGCGACATAGACACGTTTCGTCCGCCAAGCAAACGAGGAACGCCTTCCCGCCGTCACATCAGACGCGAGGAGATGGACCGATACGTCAAATCGTTGGAGGAGTAAGCATGAACGACATTCGCAAGGAGCTGTGATGACACTCAGGAGAATCGACGCGGAAACGCTGCTGACACCACCAGCACCGCCGAGGGACACGGTGATCATGTTCGGCTTGACCGGCTACGCGATTCGCGTCACGGGCAAGGGCGCCAGCCTCATGGAGCTCGACGTCGACGGAAGCCACGAGCTGGCGAGCATCGGAAAAGACCAGGCAAGGACATTCATTCAAAGCATCGGAGGCGCAAGATGACCGACAACGACTATCGCATCGAGGACGGGTCCGAAAAGGGGAGGCCGAACTACACGCTGCGTCGTGTGAAGTTCACGGCCGCCGTGGTCGGCCTGGTCGTGAGCGTGACGCTCATGCTCACCTGGCATGGCGGCGGCATGACGGGCGCGCTTGTGGTGGAGGGCGTGTATCTGGCCACGGCCCTGTGGCTGACGGTCAGGTTCGCTCCACGCGATGACGCGGATGGCGTCTGACCGTATCCGCCGGCGTACAAGGACGCGGACGGATGGCGGAGGCGTGTGTCCTTTCTCTCACATTGCATTTCACTCTCACGTCTTCCGCCGTCCGCTGCGGGTTCGAATCCCGCCGCCGGCGCTTGGCCGGACCGTCAACGCCGCCCGCATCCCCGTTTCGTTCAGCTTTCCTGGGGTGTGGGAACGATGGGCGCGATTATTTGCTGTCATGGCGCCCAGCGGTCCGGCTCATATCAATCAATCTCGTATCAATCAATCAAGGTCAAGGGAGGAACCGATGAAGGAGATTCTGCCGCATTGGCGTTTCGGTCCGAACTCTCCGGTCAAGGACGTCGACGAGAAGCGGATGACGCGTGGCGACCGGGCGGTGGCGGAGGCGTGCCGTCGGGCGATGGAGAGCGAGACGTGGAAGGAGCTGGTGATCTTGGAATCGTTGGGCGTGCGCTTCACCGAACTGGTGGGCCGGTTCGTGTCCGAGGTCGCGTCTCCCGTGTTGGAGGCGATGCCTGGCGACGCTTTCCATCAGGGAGCGGCCGCGCAGTTGACGCACATGGTGAAGACCAGGGATGGTGGCGAGACCATCCGCATCATCAAGACTCTCGCCGTGAAAGGTAGGCTCTGATGGCTGGTGAGACGATCATCACGGTGGTGGGCAATCTGACCGCGGACCCGGAATTGAGGTCGACGAAGAACGGCAGGAGCGTGGCGGGGTTCACGATCGCGTCCACTCCGCGCACGTTCGACCGGCAGTCGCAGCAGTGGGTCGACGGGGACGCGTTGTTCCTCCGCTGCACGGTGTGGGGTGATCTGGCCGAGCATTGCGCCAGTAGTCTCGCGAAGGGCATGCGTGTGGTCGCCCAGGGCAGGCTTACGCAGCATTCGTGGGAGGACGAGCAGCATCAGAAGCGTTCCTCCGTGGAATTGCAGGTGGATGAGATCGGCCCTTCCCTGCGGTATGCGACGGCGCAGGTGGCCAAGGCGCAGCGGGGTACGGCTGGAGCGTATGGCAATCCGTACTCCGCTCCGGCCGGCTATACGGGCGGGGCGGCCGCTGCGGATTCGTTGCCGCCGTCCGACCCGTGGGGCACCGACCAGGCCACGTCTTCCTCGTCGTTCGGCTCGTTCGGACAGTCTGCCGAACCGGAATTTTAGAAAACCAAAGGATGAATCATGGACATCACGATAGAGAATCTGCAGGTCGACGACCTGCACGCCAATCCAAACAATCCACGCAAGCAGGTCGGCGACGTCGACGAACTGGCGTCGAGCATCCGAAGCCAGGGCATCAAACAGCCTTTATTGGTCACGCCGACAGGCGAGACGGGCATCGACGGACACAAACAGTACCGCGTCGTCATCGGCCACCGCAGGCTCGCCGCGGCCAGACAGGCGGGACTCTCGACCGTGCCCGCGATCGTCGAGGAGATGGACGCGCGCCGCGAACGCGAGATCATGCTCGTGGAGAACACGCAACGCTCCGACCTGACTCCGATAGAGGAGGCCGACGGCTACCAAGGGCTTCTCGACCTGGGCGTGCACGTCAAGGAGATGGCCGAGAAGACGGGACGCAGCGACCGTTTCGTCCGCAGACGGTTGAAGATAGCCAGAATCCCGCAGGAGACGCGCGACATGTCCGCCGATTTCAGCCAACTGTCGCTCGACCAGTTGGACAAGCTCGCCGAATTCGAATCCGACCCCGACATGCAACGCGAGCTCGCACGCGCCGACGATTTCGACTGTACCTACCAGCGGCTCTGCCGGGAACGTAGGAAGACCATATGGCACGACAAGGCGCTGGAGGCGCTCGCCAAAGCCGGAATCAAAGTCGAAAGTCTCCCCGACGGAAAGAACTTCTGGAACTGGCATCCGCACGGCTACAAGGCCGCCCACTCGTTCTCCGATATCAACACGGACTTCTGGACCTCGTTCATCAGGGAATCCGACTGGCCGGAAGCCAGAGTGTACTCGTATGAATACTGGTTCTGCACATACACGCCCATATCGGCCGACGAGCTCGAAAAAGACAAGGCCAAGACCGACAAGGACAATGCCATCAAGGCGCGAGGCAGGGAACTCAACCGACAGGCCCGCGAATTCGAAGCCATCGCCAAAGCCAACCGCACCGCATGGTTGAAAGCAAACCTCCGCACCCTCACCCACGAACACGCGGAAACGGGAATATGCCGGCTCGCGCTCGCGGACACTGTCGGCTGGAGGAGCGTGTTCCCGTACCAGTCATACAAGGGCGAGGATGTCATCAGGGAGCTGATCGCGTTCGGCTGGAGCCTGCCGATCACCGAGCATGACGACGAGCACTGGTCGCTGGAATGCAGGGAGAACCTCGACTCGATCCGCATGGTGCTGAAGGACAGGCCGCTTCGGATTCTCGATGTCCTGGCCGCCAGATGGGAGTCGAACATCGGCTGGAACTACTGGCGCTCGCGGCATGGCGTGGACGATATGTGTTGCTGGTACGACGTGCTGGAACGTATCGGATATCGGGTCAGCGAGGACGAGAGGAAGGCGCTCAAGGGCGCGTACCTCGATGGAGGAGATGACGAATCATGAGTATCCAAGCGTTGACATGGGTTATCTACGGTGTAGCGTCGGACATCAAGCACGCGGATTTCCGCACGCTTCTCGTGCTGGCCGACCATGCCGACCCTCAAGGCATGGGAGCGTATCCGAGCAGGAGCACGATCAGCCGGTTGACCGGATACAGCGTGCGTACGGTCTCCTACGCGTTGAAGAGTCTCGAATCCTCCGGGCTGATCAGCAGGGGAGACCAGCGCATCGTGTCCAACCTCGGCGGATACAAGCCGACCGTCTGGAACCTCAACATGAGCAGAGGTGCAAAAACTGCACCTCTCAAAAACGCCGAAACACCAGTGCAACACGACTGCACACCAGCAGTGCAAACAGGGGTGCAAAAAACACGGACAGGTGTGCAAACAGGGGTGCAACATGATTGCACAAGAACCATATCTAAGGAAGAACCATATATAGAACCTAGAGAGAGTAACGCGCGCGCGAGAAAACCAATCCCAATACCAGCCGACTGGAAACCCTCTGAAGAACACCGGGCGCTCGCCGACCGGCTCGGCATCGACTGCGACATCGAAGCCGACAAATTCCGCGACCGCGCACTCGACTCGGGAGCCCGCTCGGCCGACTGGAACGCGAAATACCGCAACTGGCTCGTCAAAGGCAAGGAACGCGGATTCGCCACGCCAAAGGATTCCAACGCTCGCCGACGGTTCACGTGGGGCAGCGAAGAGGTCAAACGCGTGCTCGGCCCGATCTCCTGCGAAGGCACGGACACGTACATGGAGCTCGCATGCAAGGTCGCCGACCTGCTCAACCAGGGCTTGGACCCGAACATGCTGCGCCGTCAGCTCGCAAACGTGCCCGACAACGTATTGGCCGAACAATTGTTCGAACAGGAGGCGGCGGCATGAACGACATGACCATCGCACACATGACAGGCATCCTCACATCGGCCATCCAAGCCGCCGACCGACTGGAACTCGACGCGCTCAAAAGCCCGGCGCTCGCCGATATGGACCTTGACCGCATCCGCGATATCAAACGCGACTGCTCGACCTGCATCAACCTGCTCAACCAGCTCGGAAGGGAGCGACGATGAGCGACCGGCAATTCCAGGAATCAAAACGCATCGCCTTGCAACGTCAGGGCTGGCATTGCCTGCGCTGCGGGACGAACATCCACGACCCGTCACTATGGCCTGGACGCAGTGGCCATCACCGGCAGTTGCGCCGTCGTGCCGATCCCGCCGTGCGTGACCTGCCGTGCAACATCGTCGAACTGTGCGGTTCCGGCACGACCGGCTGTCATGGTTGGGCGCACGCGCATCCGGCCGAAGCGGAACGGTTCGGCTACATCATCCCGAGCTGGCGGGATCCGCTCAGCGTGCCGATACGCGACTGGAACGGCGACTGGTGGTGGCTGCTGTCTGACGGCACGGCACAACGGCTCACACAAATCGAAATCATCGAATGGCAAAGCGATTGGAAGGAACAATCATGAGGAAACAAGACAAAGACCTGAACGTGAAGCCGGAGGCGCTGCTCTGGCTCGATTTCGAAACGACCGGTACGGACAGGGACGGCAGTCTGCCGTTGGAGGTCGGCATGGAATGCACCGACGTGCTGGGCGAACATTCGTATGGATCCCTGCATCGCATCATCAGACCGGACTATCTCGACCTGTTGGACATGAGCCCGATAGTGTTCTCCATGCACACGGACAACGGCCTCCTGTTCGAACTGTCGAACGGTTCCGCCGGGAACGACTGCGTGGGAGCGGTCGCGAACGCCGTGGAGGAGTATCTCGAATCCCTGTCGCAACGCTTCACCTTGGTTCCGGCCGGAACGAACGTGGACTTCGACATCGACTTCCTGAAACGTCTCGACCTGAACCCGGACAGGTGGCTGTCCTACCGCAAGTTCGACCTGACCACGCTCCGCCGGTATTTGAGGTTCATCGACTGCCCCGAAGACCCATACAAGACGCATGCCGGCACGCACAGGGTGCGCGACTGCATCCGACGCGACATCAACGACTACATCCGATACCGCAAACTCCTGAAGGGAGCACGGCGATGACAACGAAGGGAAAAACCACGAAGACCGTATCCAAGGAGACACGACCGCGCAAATGGCGCAAACCAGTGCCATGCCCGACCTGCGGCAGCCGAAACATCAGATTCGACCCGTTTGCCCGGGCCGTCAACCGGAAAACATCCGCCATACGACAGTTCTGGGTATGCTCCTGCGAACGCCACGGCATCCTCATCCTCACCCGCCACACCGACCTCAAGGAAGCCATCCGCGCATGGAACAAGGAAGCCACCAGACAAGGAAGGAAACACTCGAAATGAGAAAACGCAAACCACTCGCACTCGCCGGCATCGGCCTGACCGCCATCACCATGTTCCTGCTCACACCGGTATTCCTCCTCGCGCTCGCGGGATGCGGGAGCACGCCTCACGAGCCGGAGGATTCGACCACGGAATCCGCCACCCGGTCGCAGTGCAGCTCAGACTCCAGCAAATTCCAGACGTGCACGGTCACGATGCCGGACACGAGGCGCGTCACCTGCGTCTTCTACAACGGCTATACCGAAGCGGCCATGTCCTGCGACTGGGCGCACGCTGACGGTGCGGACAAGGTGGAGGACTGATCATGGCCGTCACGAAACGCAAGGCGGAGATGGTCGTCACGTGGCACGAGCGCGGCGTCGACATCGAGACAACATGCAGGATGCTCGGCGTCACCCCGCAGGAGGCGAGCGCGATCATCCGCCAGCACGCCGCGGAGCGGGAGCGTCGGGAGCGGGCGGAGCGCATGCGCCCGAAATTCATCGAACCGCCCATGTTCTAGGCGCCTTTATACGCCAGTATACGTCTACTGAAGGAGCGTAAAAATGGATCGGAACTGCCAGAACTGCGATAAGCCGGTCGAGGAGTCATGGACGTTGTGCAAGACGTGCCGGCGCGGGTACGCGCGGCTCCTGCACCGGCTGCGCGTCAACCTCCACCGGCTCCAGTCGGTCGCGCGCCGAGAATACCGTCTCACGGAGCCCGGCAACGGAGGCAGGCCGCAGGGAGGCGACGCGCCCGCACCCGTCGACCTGCACGCCGTCGACCTGCTCGACCAGACCGAGCAGGCCATCGAACAGGCATGCGCGGACGCGGGAACATGGCTCGGCAGGTGGCAATGGCTCGCAAAACGAGCGCCAGTCATCCTGCCCCTCCTGTGCAGGGCGTCGAACGCCGGATGGCACATGCGGCGCCTCACCCGGGCATGCGAGCGAATCGAGCGGATCGTCGACCGCATGCCACGCTCGCGTAGGATCGTCGGCATGTGCCCCGAATGCGGACGCGAAGTCCTCGCCGCGAAAGGCGAGACGCTGAGGCTCTGCAAATGCGGCAACCCCGTCAACGTGACCGAGCTGCGAGAGCAAAGCCGAGCCAAGGCCGAGGCAATGCACATCACCAAAACCCCGGCAGGCATGAGCCAATGGCTCAGGGAAAACTACGGGTACGAGGTCAGCCGCAAGACGATAACCGATGCTTTGCGACGCGGGAAGCTGCCCGGCAGCAAGCCGGTCGAAGGCGGCTATTGGGAGTTCAGCATCCGCGAGATAGTGGCTTTCGCCATGTCCAAGGCTTGACGGTAATACGCATAATGCGTATGATAAGGGGTGTGAGGTTCAAGGAAATCGAGAAGATACTCCGCAAGGACGGATGGCGACTCTACTCGCAGAGCGGAAGCCACTGCCAGTACACGCACCCCGACAAGCCCGGAAGGGTCACCGTCCCCAAACACAGCGGAGACCTCGCGCCCTTCACCGTCAGATCGATATGGAAACAAGCCGGAATCAACGAAAGAAGAATCAAATGAAACTCGTCTACCCGGTCGTCCTCTACCCATCCGGCGTCCCCGGCGGGTACACCGTGCTCTGCCCCGACATGCCCGGCCTCGTCACCGAAGGCCGGAACCTGCCCGAAGCGCTCGACATGGCCGTGGACGCCGCCAGCGGTTGGGTGCTCGGCGAACTCGAGGAAGGACGCCACGAGCCGCACGCCACCAACATCGCCGACGTGAAACCCGACGAACCGGGCGGCATCGTCACCCTCATCAGCCTCGACATGGACTCCTACGCCGAAAAATACGGCAGAAAATCAGTGCGCAAGAACGTCACTATCCCCGCATGGCTCGACACGTTCGGCGAACAGGCCGGAATCAACTACAGCCAAGTCCTGCGCGAAGGACTCGAACGCCGATACAACGACCTCCAAAACGCCTGACATGCCCACCCCGCAATTCACCGAATGGCACACCGCCGAACATCTCGAAAACGAAGAAGACATCAGACTGTATCTGGACGCCTGCAAGGCATACGACGACCCACGTCTGATGAGCTTCGCGCAACGGGAAGCAGCCAAAGCGCGAGAAAACTTTTCCAAGCGGGAGTAGGCTGCCGCCATCCCGTGGTATACTCCGTATCAGGATTAGTGTGAATGCCCTAGGAGATGCGCTCTTCTAGGGCTTTCGCATATCCAGCCACAAGGGTTCGGGGCGCTGCTGCTCAAGGCCTGCGAGCGCTTCGCGCGGACATTCGACGCGGGCTAGTCCGCGTGCTTGCGTGGTCTGCCTCCGCCGACGCCCCGACCGGGACGCTTCGCGTTCCATCCGTCTATCGTCTCCGGGAGCCAGCCGCGCGTGCGGCCTATCATGGCGTCGGGTTCGGGGAGCTTGAGGTTGAGCAGGCCGCCACTGGTGATGCCGAGGCGTTCGGCGACCTGCTTGACGCCGAGGTATTCAGTCGCCATCGTCGCTCCTCCAGCCCGCGAACAGGCCGGCAAGCCCGGCGGCCACGGCGAATCCCGCAGCCCCGTAGGGCTGGCCCGACGCCGCGAACATGGCGGATACGACGGCGAACAGCATGCTCATGATTCCCAATGTTCTCGATTTGCTCATGATGTCCCATGGAATATAGGATTGGCGGAGGGGTTCCGGCTAATAGGTCTAGCCGGAACCCGTTTTACTTCTTCCTGCGTTTCCGCTTGGACCGGCCCTTCTTGTCGGGCTTGTCCCTGCGGACCTCGATCCAGATGGTCACCGCTATGGCGACCCAACTGGTGATGAGCTGCATCCAATCCCTGAGTTCCATGTCACCTCCTTTCCTTGGTCGATATATCTATAGTAATATAATTACTATAGATATGCAAGGCGGGAGCACAACGACACGCCGACCACGACGGTGGAGAGAGGTGGATGCCATGCCCTCCGCGAGCCGACGCGAGCGCTGGTACACCAGCGACAGGCGGTACCGGCTGCCCTCCGACTGGGGGCGGCGCAAGGCCGCCGTCCGAGCACGCGCACGCGGCAGATGCCAGGCCGCCAGCCACGCCCCCGGATGCAACGGGGTGGGTACGGAGTGCGACCACATCGTCGCCGGCGACGACCACGACCTCGACAACCTTCAATGGCTGTCGCACGAATGCCACAAAGCCAAGACCGAGCGGGAGAACGCCGAACGCAACCGACGACGCAAGCTCATGAGACTGCATCCGAGCGAAAGACAACCCGGACTGCTAGACTGGACGCCACGCCGGGTGGGAGGGGACTCCCCGGCGACACCGGTATAACCGCCGGATAGCACCTCCGGTTGTGCATGCGCCTGAAATCCCCGTTTTTCCTCCTGCGTCGTTTTCCGCCGGTCTTGTCCCGTTCGCCCCTCCCGTGGCCGTTTCCTCGGCTCGCTGGGGCCTTCCACGTTCGCGCGACGCTTTCCTCGCCGTCCGTCTTTCACCTCTTCAAGCCATGTCACGTTATGAATAAAACGTTGGAATATGGCCGTTATATTGTTTTCTAAGCGATGTCACGATATAGTGGATTGTGTGAACGGGACATGCGAATACTGTGGAAGCGCGATGGATGCGGCAGGACGCGGCAGGCCGCGCCGCTACTGCTCCGACCGCTGCCGCACCGCCGCCATGCGCGAGCGGCGGGCCGGGCGCAACGCGATACCGTACGAGATGACGCACGCCGACCGGTGGCTGCGCTGGAAGCGCGTCACACGCGGCGACGGCACCACCAAGCGGCCCATCACCATCGCGGGCCGTCCCGCGTCCAGCACCGACCCGGCCACATGGTGCGCATGGTGGGACGCGCTCGGCTCCACAGCGGGCGACGGACTCGGATTCGCACTCGGCGGCGGGTTCGCGTGCATCGACCTCGACCACTGCTACGACAGGCGCAACCACCTGACGGACTGGGCCAAAATGCTCCTCGCCCCCGTGGAAGGCAGAACCTACATCGAGACCAGCCCCTCCGGCGACGGGCTGCACATCTGGGGACGCTGCGCGCCCCGCGCCGGCGTCAGGGCGCGCGGGCTCGTCACCGCAGAGGCGTACAGCCGCGACCGCTACATGACCGTCACCGGCCGCCCATGGCACCACGCGCCGGCCACGCTCGCCGACCTCACGTTCCTGTTCGACGTGATCGAAAGACTCCGATAGACGGGAAGGAGACAATGGCATGCCCACGCCGAAACCCACCAAGCACCGCATGCCCACGGGCCTGACCCGCGACGGGCGCGGACAACGCCTATGGCGCGACCTGACCGACAGATGGGAATTCACCGAAGCCGAATACCGCGACCTCGAAAACGCCTGCCACACCGCCGACCGCATCGTCAAGGAACGCCGCGCCATCGGCGACGACTACACCGTCGAAGGCAGCCAGGGCCAGATCGTCGCCCACCCGCTCCTCGCCCAGCTGCGCGCCGACGAAAACCACCTCTCCAACCTCCTCAACCGGCTCGACATGCCCGAACCCGAAGAACAGGCCGCCGCCGACACACCCGGAACGAGAAGCGCCCGGATGCGCGCTGTCGCCGACTCCCGCTGGAGCAAGGCGTTCGGCTGATGGCACGGCTGCGCAACGACAACGCGGCCGCACTGATCCCCGACAGGACACGCGAACTCGCCGAGATCGCCGACTGGTACCGCCGCGCGCTCGCCGACGAGCCGGCGCGCCGATGGAACACGGGCCCGACGCTCATCGGCCCCACGTGGAAGCGCGGGGCGGACGGCGGCTGGCTGCTGCCCGAGCACACGCTCGGATGGGATTTCCTCGCGTGGTGCGGCTACTGGCTGCGCGACTCCAAGGCGCGCACCCCATGGAAATGGACGCTCGAGCAGGCGCGCTTCTGGCTGTGGTTCTACGCGCTCGACGACGAGGGCCGACCGTTGCACGACAACGCGGTGCTCCAACGGCTCAAGGGGTGGGGCAAGGACCCGATGGCCGCCGGCGGCGCGGTCGCCAGCTGCTTCGCGCCGCTCACCTTCGACCACTGGGATCCGCGCACCGGCGAGCCGGTGGGGCGTGAGGAGCCGAACGCGTGGGTGCAGGTGTGCGCCGTCAGCCAGGAGCAGACCAAGAACACCATGAAGCTGCTGCCAAGCCTGATCCCCATGGAGACCAGACGCCACTACGGCATCCAGCTCGGCAAGCTCAACATGTACGCCCTGGGCGACAGCCGCCAGATCGAGGCCGTCACCAGCTCGCCGCTCGCCCTGGAGGGCGGACGGCCCACGTTCCTGATCCGCAACGAGACCCAGAACTGGAACTCGTCGAACGGCGGACACGACATGGACGGCGTGCTCTCCGGCAACGCGGCGAAAAGCGCCGACGGCGTGAACGCGAAGATGCTCGACATCTGCAACGCCTACCGGGACGGCGAGGACAGCGTCGCGCAGAGGGTGCGCGAGGCGTGGGAGGGCACGCAGGGCGACCCCGACAGCCCCGACAAGGGGCTCAGGCCGAAATACATGGACTTCGGGCTGCTCTACGATTCCATCGAAGCCGCCCCGGACACCCCCATGACCGAGGAATCGATCCCCAAGGTCATCGCCGACGTGCGCGGCGACAGCGACTGGCTGTCCACGCGACGCATCCTCAAGGAGATCATCAACCCGAAGAACCCCGTCAGCGAATCCCGGCGCAAATGGTTCAACCAATGCCAGGCCCCCGAGGACGCGTACGTGACCAGCCAGGAATGGGACGCCAACGAACACCCCGAACTCGAACTCGGGGACGGCGAGACCATCGCCATGTTCCTCGACTGCTCCCTGACCGACGACGCCACCGCGCTCGTCGCATGCCGCATCTCCGACGGGTTCACCAAGCCGCTGGGCCTGTGGCAACGCCCGCCCGGCAAACGCGGCGACGCATGGAAGGTGCCGCGCGAAGGCGTGGACGACACCGTACGCGAAGCCATGCGACGCTACCACGTCGTCGCCTTCTGGGGAGACCCCAGCCACGTGCTCGACGACGAAACCGGACTGCACTACTGGGACCCGCTTTTCGACGCATGGCACCGCGACTACGGGCGCAGGCTCAGACTCTGGGCGCGCCCCGAAGGCCGGGACCGGCACGCCGTCATGTTCGACATGGCCCGCCTCGACGTGCAGAAACGCTTCGTCGCCTACGTCGACCAGGCCTACACCGCCATAGCCGACAAGGACTTCCCCCACGACGGCGACGCGCGCCTGCGCCGGCACATGCTCAACGCGCGCCGCCAACCCACCCGCGCCGGCATGAGCATCGCCAAGGAAGGCCGCGAATCCAAACGCAAGATCGACCTCGCGTTCTGCGCCATCGCCGCCCGCGGCATGCGCCGCGAATACCTCAACGCCAGAAAACAAGGAGGCGGACAGATATGGTGAACGCATACGAAAACGAAACCCAAGCGCTCGCCGCCCTGACCGGCCAAGCGCTGCCGGCATGGAACGCGGAACTGCCCCGGCTGGACCGCATCGACCGCTGGTGGCGGTGGAACCCCAAGCCCATCCGGCTCAAGAAGGCCACGGCCGAACACCGCATGCTGCGCGACATGGGCCACACGCCATGGCTGCGCCTCGTGGTCACCACGCTCGCCCAGACCCTCTACCTGGAGGGCGTGGACGTGCCCGGCGACGACGACAACCACACCCGCGCACGCGAATTCTGGCAACCATGGGACCGCTCGCGCATGACCGCCCGGCAGATACCCCTGCACCAGGCCGCCATCGCCTACGGCACCGCCTACGAGACCGTACGCGCCGCCAACGGGCCCGACGGGATCCGCGCGCGCATCGAATGCTGGAGCCCGCGCGAGGCCATCGCCCTGTACGACGACCCCGCCCGCGACACATACCCCCAGCTGTTCATGCGACGCCGACGCCTCAACGAAACACGCGAAAGCCTCGAACTGTGGGACGCATACAACATCTGGACATGGATCCACGCCGACGGCGCGTGGACATTCTCCGACGCCACCCCGCACAACGCGACCGACCCGAACGGACAACCCGTCTGCCCAGCTATCCGCTTCACCAACCAGATCGACCTCGAAGGACGCACCCCCGGCGAGGTCGAACCCTACATCGCGCTCGCCAACCGCTTGAACAAGGACAACTACGACCGCATGCTCGCCCAGCACTACAACAGCTGGCGCGTGCGCACCGCCACCGGACTGGACATGACCGAACTGTCCGACGCGCAACGCGAGGACAGGAAGGCCAAACTCGCGCAGGAGGACATCCTCGCCGGCGGGCCGGACGTGAAGTTCGGCACCCTGCCGGAGACCTCGTTGGACAACCTCGTCAACGCGCGCCAGGCCGACGTGGAGGAACTCGCCGCCGTCAGCCAGACCCCCACCACCGCGTTCGGCAAGATGGTCAACGTCGGCGACGCGGGCATCGAGGAATCCCACGCCGGCTTCTACGCGAAACGCAACGAGCGCCGCAAGTCGTTCGGCGTCGGCCACCTCGACGCGCTGCGCCTCGCCGCCGGCATCGAAGGCCGCACCGAAGACGCGGCCAACTTCGACCTGACCCCCTTGTGGGAGGACACCGACACGCGCACCGTCAGCCAGGCCGTCGACGCGCTCGGCAAGGCCAGCAAGATGCTCGGCGTGCCGCAGGAGGAGCTCTGGGACATGATCCCCGGCGTCACCAAGACACGAGCCGACTCATGGCGCGCATGGAAGGAGAACCATCCCGACGCGGACGCCCTGGCCGTTCAGGCGTACGCCAGCCAGCTCGCGCCGGCCACGACCGGAGGCGACGATGGCCTCGACCGGTAAAGGCGCGCTCCTGACCGACCAACACCGCCGACGCCAAGTCAGCCTCGCCATCACCGCCGACAGCCAGGCGCGACGCGCCTGGGACGCCACCCTCGACCTCAACGACCTCACCGGCACGCAGCCGATCTGGAAACGCACCATGCTCAACCTCATACAGACATGGTGGCGCATCAGCGAACAGGCCGCGCTCGCATACCTGCCGCAATACCGCGAGGCGGAAACCGGCGAAGGCCCGGGCATCGAGATCGGCGTGCAGCAGTTCGACCGCCGGCGTGCCGGCGAAAAACTCGACTGGCTCGGATCCACGAACGTGAAATGGCACCTCGCCTCCGGAGACACCCCCGAGGACGCCTACCGCAAGGCACGCGAACTGTTCCTCGGCGTCTTCCACGAGGCCGTGCTCACCGGAGGCCGCTCCGCCATCGAACACTGGGCGCAACAGGACACACGCGCCATCGGATGGCGGCGCGTATCCGACGGCGACCCCTGCGCGTTCTGCGCAATGCTCGTCACGCGCGGCCCCGTCTACACCAGCGCAAAGAAAGCCGGCCTGCGCGCCAGCGACGGCAAGAAATACCACCCCCACTGCGGGTGCACCGTCGAGGTCGTCTACGGCGACTGGGAACCCACCCAGCAGGAACAGCAGTGGATCGACGAATACTACAAGGCCGCCGAAAGCCTGCCCGAACGAACCCCACGCACCGCACAGGACATCCTGCCGATCATGCGCCGCAACGGCGCGTTCAGGGACTCCCGATCGATACGCGGAACCAAAACGGCGCTCGCCGCCCGTCGGGCCGAACGGTACGACAGGAAGATCGCCGGGCTCCGAGACAAGACGCTGAACCACATCCTGCGAGGCGAAGGCGACGGCAGACGCGGCGGCCACCTGTACGGCACCGGAGTCGCCGGGAAAACCGAATTCCCGCAGCAATGGGACGAACGGCGAATCGCCACGGCCATCAACCGGACCATCAAAACACCCGACTGGCATATCGACGCTCCCGATCCTAGGGCGTTGCATCGATTCGGGAAAACCATAGATGGGGTCCAGATCGAAGTCAAGGCGTACCTGCAGGACGGCGAATACGTCATCGACCGCGCATATCCGGTCGGAGGCGAAGGCGTGACCAGAAACACCGAAAACGGTAGAATCGACGTGAAGGCAAGCCGGTCGAAGAAGTGGAGGCAACCATGAGCGCCGCATCGGAGCGCATGACGCGACTCTCCCTCGAATCACTGAAGGTCGTCGAAGGACTCAACCCGGACATCGAGGAAGACGCCATGGAGGAGATCGACTGCGGCGAATGGGACGGGGCAATCATGGATGCACTCGATCTGGCACACGACCGCAAGGACCTGTGGCCGAAGTTCCCCGAAGAGGTCAAAGCCATGACCAGAGACCCCGAATGGCCAGACCTCCACCGCTTCGCATACATGTTCGACCGGACGTAACGCGACACCGGTCAACCAAACCCAAGCCATCCGCACCACGGGTGGCTTTTTTCATGCCCAAACACCATTCGAGCGGAGGGGCCTTGCGTTTTCCCCCCATTCCAACGCAGATAGGAAAACCGGGAAGCACCCCTCTGCTCATTGCCGGTTATTTCACGACTGCGGAGGCCCTCCCGGTTCCCCCATCATGCATCATCGGCGGGTTGCCGGAGCGGTCGAACGGGCCCGACTGTAAATCGGGCGCATCACGCCACGCAGGTTCGAATCCTGCGCCCGCCACAACACACACATCACCGAAAGGATCACCATGAGCGACGACAGCACGTTGGAAAACCAGACGAACGAATCGGATGAGGCCGCCATCACGAAAGGAACCGAACCCGATTCCGCCAACGACGACGCGGACAAGGCCCCGTGGGAGAAGAACGGCGAGGAATTCAGCCCGGAGAAGGCGTGGAATCTCATCCGCAACCTCAGGGCCGACAACGCCAAGCTCAAGGAAAGCGACGACGCGAAGGCCGTGAAGCTGCGCGAGATCGAGGACGCGAACCTCAGCGAGAAGGAGAAGGCGGACCGCGACCTCAAGGAGGCGCGGGAGCAGCTCGACGCGATCCGCACGCAGAAGGCATGGGCCGAGGCGATGGCAGAACACCAGTGCCTGACCAAGGAGGACTTCGACCTCATCGGCGCAGGCTCGCCGCAGGAGGTCAGGGAAAAGGCCGCGAAGCTCGCGGCGCGTCTCGACGCGCAGGCCGTGTCGAAGACGGACTCCAACCACATCAACCCGCTGCTGCGGGCCGACCCGACCGGGGGCACGGATCCGACTTCGAAGAAGACGGACGACTGGATGCGCTCGGCGCTGGCCAGATAGCGGCATCAACACATCAAAGGAGACATGATATGGCAGACAATTTCAGCTCGCAGATCCTGCGCGGCGACTTGGGCGGCGCGCTCATCCCCGACGAGATCAGCCAGGAGATCATCCAGACGCTTCCGCAGTCCAGCGTGCTGCTTACCCGCGCGCGCCGGGTGCCGATGAGCAGCAAGAAGAAGACGCAGCCGGTGCTCGCCTCGCTTCCCGAAGCGTACTGGGTGTCCGAAGGCGGACTCAAGCAGACGTCAAAGACCGGATGGGAGGACGTGCAGATCACGGCCGAGGAGCTCGCGGTGATCGTCCCGATCCCCGATTCGGTCGTGGACGACGCGAAGATCAACCTGTGGGATACGGTCAAGCCGCTCATCGCCGAGGCCATGGGCAAGAAGATCGACCAGGCGGGCATCTTCGGCGTGGACAAGCCGTCCACATGGGGCAACGACATCCTCGCCGGCGCCACCGCCGCCGGCACGAACGTCGCGTCCGGCACCGGAGTCGACCTCGCCGACGACATCGCCATGATCGGCCAGAAGCTCAGCGAGAAGGGCTTCGCGGTCAACGGCTTCGCCTCCCAGCCCGGCCTGAACTGGCAGCTTGCCCGCCTGCGCGACGCGAACGGCCAGCCGATATACACGCCGTCCGTCGCGGCCGGCAACCCCGCCAGCCTGTACGGCTACCCGCTCAACGAGGTCGCCAACGGCGCGTGGGACACCACCAAGGCCATGCTGCTCGCGGCCGACTGGACGAAGTTCGTGGTCGGCGTGCGTCAGGACATCACCTACAAGGTCTTCGACCAGGGCGTCATCTCCGACACCGCGGGCAACGTGGTGTACAACCTCATGCAGCAGGACGCGCAGGCCATGCGCGTGGTCATGCGCGTCGGCTTCGCCGTCGCCAACCCGCTCACCCGCATCGCGGCCAAGGGAAGCCAGTATCCGGCCGGCTTCCTCACCCCCGCCGCCTCCAGGAAGGCGGGCAAGTGATGACCGCCAAACAGGTCAGGTTCGTCACCAACGACGAACCGTTTGACAACCAGAACGTCGCCGAACTGGCCGCGTTCGACGCGGCCGGCAAACCCGTGACCATCACCGGCGGATCCGCGCCGACCGTGGACACCCTCCACGGCGCGACCGACACCGGCCGGGCCGTGATGAAGGCCACGAACGCCGCCGCGGCACGCTCGGCTATCGGGGCCGGAACGCCGTACGCGCTGCCCGCCGCCGGCACCGCCATCGGCGGAGTCAAGAAGGCCACGGCCGTCGCCGACCTCGCATCCGCCGCGGACACCGCCGCCATCATCGCCACGGTCAACGCCGTGCTCGCCGCATTCCGCGCGTCCGGCGCGATGGCCGCGCCCACGTCCGCCGACCAGCCGTCCGAAGTCCAGTCCGCGGCGATCGTGACGCCCCAACAGTAGAGGGGACGCTCCCATGGCCGAAAAACCACCGTTCGCCGAACCGGACGCGCTCGCCGAATGGATCGGCGAGGGCATCGACGCGACCTCGGCGGACTGGAAACGCGCCCGCCGCGTGCTGCGCGCCGCCTCCAACCTCGTACGCACCCAGACCGGCCGCGACTGGCTCAACGACGACGGGACGCTGGACAACCCGCTGCCCGAACAGCTGGTGGACGTGACCGTCGCGTGCGCCGCACGGTTCTACCTCAACCCGAACGCGGAGACGCAGTGGTCGAGGCAGATCGACGACGCGATGGACGGCGGCAGCCGCAAGGTCGACGAGCCGGGCATGAGCCTGACCGCCAGCGAAAAAGCCACATTGGCCAAGCTCCTGGCCGACGCCAGTCCGCTCATCGCGGGCGTCGGCGTCATCTCCACCACGCGCGGGGAACATGCCAGCCAGGACATGTCCCCGTACTGGTCGGAGGACGACGGCCGGCCCGGATTCCTGCACGCGAGGCTGACCGGATGAGCGCGGGATTCAGCCCGGCCAGCCTCAGACGGCTGCGCTCCTGGGCGACCGGTCTCATGACCGACGAATGCCGGATCGTCAGTCACGGCAGGCCCGTCACGGACCCCCACACCGGGAAGGCGACCAGTCCCGAAACGGTCCGGTACGAGGGCCGGTGCAAAGTGCAGACCAGCGGCGGCCTCGCCGCAGAGAACACGGAGGGCGGCATCGTCCAGGCCTTGGGCGCGGTCACCCCCGTGTGGTCGCTCTACCTGCATCTGCCCTACGGGACCACGGGTCTCTCTCCCGGCGACGTGGCCGAGATCACCGCGGCCACGGACCCGAACCTCAAGGGCAGGAAGTTCCGGCTGCTGAACATGCAGTCCGAGAAAACGCACGCCACCGCATGCCGGTGGAACGTCAAGGAAGTAGGCAACAGCAATGAGCAGTGACGTCACGATCGACGCCGGCGAGCTGACCGCGTTCGGCCGCCGGGTCGCCGCCGCTCACGCGATGGCCGGGGTCAGTATCGCCAAGGCCGTGAAGAAGGGGGCTCAGGTCGTCAAGGAGAAAACCCAAAGCGACCTGAATTCCAGCAGCAACGGCGGATTGCACGTTGTTCGTGTGAGATACGAGTTGGGGACCACCGGCTCGCAGATATACGCGGACATAGGCCCCGAAGATTCCGGCAAAACCCGCGAACACGGGCACACGGGCCCCACCGTCGCCGCGATCGCCTTCTACGGCACCGCGCGAGGCGGCGGAACGCACAAGCCCCCCGAGCATTACGCCGAAGAAGAGTTGCCCACGCTCGCCGAATACGTGGGCGACGCCGCCGACGACATGTTGATAGGAGCCATCGGATTATGAGCGTCATGGACATGACCTCCGCCGTGCTCGGCATGATCCCCGGACTCGACCAACCCGTGTACCTCAACCAGGAGCCGGACGAATCCGAGATGCCGCCGTGGGTCATCGCCACCTGCACCACGGACGGCCACCGGTCGACCGAGGCGGCACGGTACACGGCCCACGTGGGACGGCTGGAGATCCGGGTCGTGGACCTGACGGCCGACGCGGTCAACGTCATCTGCGATGACCGGATCATCCCCGCGATGAAATACCGGGTGCCCGCGAAAACCTCCGGGTTCACGGTCGGGCAGCTGATCCTCGACGCGGATTCCGGCGCGTACGCGGCCGGCCTGACCGCCGACGACACGTCGCGCCGCTATCAGGTGCGCGTCCTGCGGTTCCGCTTCACGTGGACCCGACCATAGTCAACCAATCATTTACCAGAAGTCTTCAAGGCCATCCCATACGAGGTGGCCTTTCCCATCGAAGGAGAACATCATGACCCTGAAACTGGGCACCGAGATCCCCGGCACGAGCGCCGAGGGCAACATCACCACACTGTGGGTGCCGACCATCGCCGACATCAAGCGCCCGACCATGGCCGAGCTGGAAGCAGGCACCGACATCTCGAACTACGTGATGCTCGGCGGCTGGACCTTCGAGCCCTCCCAGGACACCGTGAGCGACCAGCGCGAGAACAGCACGCAGGACTTCGGAGCACCCGGGCGCAAGAGCGCCGGCGACATCTCGATCGAGGTGATCGATAATACGAACACGGAGCACGCGGAACAGAACAAGGCCGTCACGCTCATGGCCGAAGGCAGCTCCGGATTCATCGTGCGCCGTCGCGGCATGGCCACGGACGCGGCCCTCGCCGCAGGGCAGAAGCTCACCGTCGTGAGCGTCAAGTGCGGCGAGAAGAAGGTCCTCAACCCGGACGCGAACACCATGATCCGAAGCACCATCCCCCTGTTCGCGCAAGCGCCAGGCTGGGAGTCCGAAACCGCCGAGATCGTGGCGGCCGCGGCCTCACACGCCTGACCATCATTCTTCCGTGCGGGCTTTCCGCATTCCTTTCCCCGCACGGAACCCCCTCATCACCAAAGGGACGCGAAACCGAGACAAGGAACGCACCATGGCATTGGAAGTCAAGCGCAAGCGCGTCGAGGTCGACCTGATCCTCGACCAGGAGAAGGCAGAACGGATCTCGCAGCTGGGCGAGCAGCTCGCCCGGGCGGCGGCATCGCACGTCACCGAGGGCGCGAACGCCGCGGCCAAACGCATCGCCAAACAGATCGACGAGCTGCGCGAGGAGGTCTCCGGGCAGATCGTGCACCTCACGTTGGAGGCCCTGCCATTGTCGCAGTGGAGGCAGGTGCTCGAGGCGAACACGACCACCACGAAGGACGGGCGCGCCGCGCAGCGCCTCGAGGACATCACCGCCGACGCGCTCAGGCTGATGATCCGCAAGAGCGTGCCGGAAACGCCCGTCGAGGATATAGCCGCCATCATCCCCGAACTGTCCGACGGGCAGCTGTCGCCCGTCTGGTACGCCATCCAGAACCTCAACGCGAGGATGATCGACCCAAAAGACTACCTCGGCCAAGCCTCCAGGATAATCCGGGGCTCGTCCGGGAACTGAGGATCTGCGCCAAGCTCGGCATCAGCTACAAGCGCTGGCTCGGGTGGGAGCCCTCCTATCGCGTGGAGCGAGATGGCCACCGGCGCATCACCGGGTACACGCCGGAAAGCGAATGGGACCAGACCGAACGCGACTGGATGCTCGCCCTCGACGACTACGAGCACAGCCTGTGCCCGCGCTGCGGCATGCCCGTGAGCGTATGCCACGACGAGCTGACGCCCACCCGGTACACGGCCGAGGCGGGCGTGTGCCAGATCAGCCTCATGCGAGACATCGCCGCCGAGGACTGGCGCAAACAGCACGACGGCGAGGCGGGCATCAAGACCATGTCACTGACCACCGCCATCAAGGCAAGATAAGGAGACCACCATGGCAGGCGGACTGAACCGCAACATCACCGTCCGCCTGCTCGCGGACACGTCGAAATTCACCGCCGGCATGGCCAAGGTGTCCGCCGAGGCCGAGAAGACCTCCACCACCATGGAGGCGTCGGGCGGCAAGACGAAGCTCCTGACCGCCGGCATCGCCGCCGCCGGCATCGCCGCCACCGCATTGGGCGTCGCCGCCGTACGCATGGCCGCCGACTTCGACGCCGGCATGTCGACCGTCCAGGCCAACACCGGAGCCAGCGCCGACGAGATGTCCCTGCTACGCCAGGCCGCCATCGACGCCGGCGCCGACACCGTGTACTCCGCCACGGACGCGGCCGACGCGATCAACGAACTCGGCAAGGCCGGCATGAGCACGTCGGACATCCTCTCCGGCGGCCTGAACGGCGCACTCGACCTCGCCGCGTCCGACGGCATGGAAGTCGCCGAAGCCGCCGAACTCATGAGCTCCGCCATGGCCCAGTTCAACCTCACCGGAGCCGACGCCACCCGCATCGCCGACGCCCTCGCCGCCGGCGCCGGCAAGGCGCAAGGCTCCGCCCGAGACCTCGGCTACGCCCTCCAGCAATCCGGCATGGTCGCCAACAGCTTCGGCATCGGCATGGAAGAGACCGTCGGCACCCTCACCAGCTTCGCCAACGCCGGCATGACCGGATCCGACGCCGGCACCAGCCTCAAAAGCATGCTCATCGCGCTCGCCAACCCCACCAAAAAAGCGCAGAACCTCATGGACGAGCTCGGCATCAGCGCCTACGACGCCCAAGGCAACTTCATCGGCCTCAAAGCCCTGGCCGGCCAGCTCCAGACCCAGATGAGCGGACTCACACAGGCACAACGCAACCAGGCGCTCGCCACCATCTTCGGCTCCGACGCGATCCGCGCCGCCAACGTGCTCTACAACGAGGGCGCCGACGGCATCGCCGACTGGACCAAGAAGGTCTCCGATTCCGGGTACGCCGCCCAGCAGGCCGCCGCCAAGAACGACAACCTGCGCGGAGACCTGGAAAACCTCAGCGGCAGCTTCGAGAGCATGATGATCAAGCTCGGCGAAGGCGGGCAGGGGCCCCTGCGCAAGCTCGTCCAGACCATCGACATGCTCGTGGACGGATTCGGGCAATTGCCCGCCCCCGTCCAACAGACCATCGTCCTCTCCACGGCGCTCGCCGGAGGCATCGTCGCGCTTCACCGCGCGATGGCACCGTTGAATTCAAGCAGCAGCCAGCTGTCAAAGAATCTCGGCATGGTTCTCGACCCCGGCCAGCGGCTTATCTCCATGAGCTCGCAACTGTATACGGGCGCCACGCAAATCGGGGCGGCGTTCTCAACCCAGAGCCGTCAGCTGGAGGTTTTCGGCAGCACCGTCAGTCGCACCTCAGGCGTCATGACCGGATTGAAAACCATGGGCAGCGGCGTCATCGACCTGCTCGGAGGCCCATGGGGCATTGCCATAACGGCAGCCGGTCTCGCATTGTTCGATTTCGCGCAGGATCAGCAGGCCGCCGCACAACGAGTGGACGAACTCACCCAAGTGCTGCAGAGCGGACAGACCGCGGCCGAATACTTCGGCAAGGCACTCTCCGACAGCTCATCCAGCCGATACACCGACGACTTCCTCAGCCGATGGGCCAGCGGATACGACGACATCGCCGAAGCCATCGACCGCATGGGCATCAGCCACCAGACCTACATCAAAGCCATCCAAGGCGACAAGGACGCCATCGAACAGGTCCACGCCCAGGCCGACGAATACGCGGCCAGCCTCAACCTCATCGACCAATGGTGGAACAACCCGTCAAGCGCCGCCTACGAGGCGCTCGCCGAACAGCAGAACGTCTTCAAGCAGGCGACCAAGGACGCGGCCGAGGCGGAGAAGGCCGCGACCGAGGCCAGCATGGGCAGGACCGCGGCCCTCATAACCGGCAACGACGCGCTGGCCGGGACCGCCGACGCATCCGCCAAGGCCGCGGACTCCGACACGATCCTGCAGGAGAGCTTCGGCGCGACCAAGGACGCGGTCAACGAGACGAGCGCCGCGCTGGGCGAGGTCATCGACGCGCTCAACACCTACTACGGTTTCGCTCTGGACGCGTCCAACGCGTCTATCGCGCTGGAATCCAGCTTCGACAAGGCATCCGAAGCGGTCGGGAAGAACGGCAGGACGCTCGACATCAACACCGAAAAGGGCCGCGACAACACGAGCGCCCTGAACGACGTGGCCGAGGCCGCGCAGAAGGCCATGCTCGCCCACGCGAAGAACGGCGAGGGACTGGAACAGGTCACGCCCATCGTCCAGAGGGCCCGCGACCAGTACATCCAGCTCGCCCAGCAGATGGGCATGAGCAAGGAGGAGGCCGAGGCCTCGGCCGACGCGTACGGGTTGAACACCGACAAGCTCAGGGACCTCATCGTCCAATCGGGCATCGCAAGCGGACAGACCGGTGACCTGCAAGCCGCCTTCGACCGGCTCGGATTGAGCACCAGCGACGTCAAGCTCAAGGTCGACAACATGGTCGGCAGCATGCGCCTCATACCAGCGGAGAAAACCACGACCGTGAGGGTCAACGACCTCGCATCGAACGCGATCCACACCATCCGGGAAGGCATCGAGCTGCTGCAGTCCAAGACCGTCACCATCCGCACCAACGTGATCACGAACGAGACGACGATCCGCAGCACGAAGGGCTCGATGATCGGCCGTCCCATCTCCTACACGGGCGGCTACTACGCCGGCAACGGCTTCGCGATGCGCGGCTACGCGTCGGGCGGCATCGTGGAGGGGCTGCTGCCCGGCACTCCGCCCCTGTCAGCGCAGGCGGACAACATCACGCTCGCCAACGCGAGGCTGCGCAGCGGCGAGTTCGTCAGCAACGACAAAAGCGTCCGATATTACGGTGCCGACACGTATGCGGCCATGAACCGCCGCCAGCTTCCGAGGGAGATGTTCACGGGCGGCGCGGAACAGCCGGGGCCCTCGGTGGCGGACATCTCCCAGGGCGTGATGGACGCGCTGGAACGCACCTCGGTCACCCTCGTGTTCGACGACCGCACCGTCGCGGCGCGGCTCGCCCCCGCGATGGACAGGGAACTGGGACGAAGGAAAGGAATGGGACTGTGAGCGTCTTCCAACGCATGCCGGCCGACCCGCTCATGCACATCCTCCTCGACGGCAGGCCGCTTGACTGGTACGGGCTGTCCGCCACGGACGGCGTCCTCGCCATCGAGGCCCCCGACCTGGCCGTCGCATACCAGAACGCGCCCGGCATGGCCGGAAGCCACGACGTGACCCTCGACGACCCGCTCGGCTGCGCGTACCCCGGGCTGCGCAGGATCGCGCTCGGCGTGGTGACCGTCGGCGAGGACGACGAGATGATGGACGCGCGCCGCCGCCTCGGCTCGCTCGTCGGCCGCCTCGCGACGCTGTCCTACCGGGAGCTGCCGGGGCAGTGGCGGGGCCGCGTCACGATCAAGGACTGGGACGAACGCATGCTCGGACCATGCCGCGTGGACTGCGCCACCACGATCGTGATGGACGCATACCCGCACATCATGGGCCGCGCCCAGCGTCACGCGCTCAGGGAAGGCGCCAACCTCCTGCACGTCACCGGCAACCGTCCGGCATGGCCGGTCCTGACGCTCACGACCTCCCGCGCCGTCTCGGCCCTGTCGATCAGGGACGGGCGCGGCCACACCATCGGCATCAGGCCGGCCGCCACGCTGCCGGCCGGCACAAGCGTGCTGGTCGACTGCAAGGCGCAGACGACGCGCGCCAACGGCACCCTCGCCCCGGTCAGCCTCGACACCGACTACTTCGCCCTGCTGCCGGGCATGAACACGCTCACCCTGTCCGGCGCCGCCGGCAGCTGCGAGCACGAACCCGAATGGATGATCTGACATGTTCCACGTCTTCGACCGGTGGGGCAACCCGAAACCCGCCCCCATGACCGTCCTCGCCGCCCGGCGCACGCAGAACGTGGACGGCACCGACAACCTCGACCTGCTCAGCGACCTCGACCTCGAAAAAGGCGACCGAGTGGCATGGCGCGACCACATGGGCCTGTGGCGAGAATGGCTGGTCAACAGCATCGATACGTCACGCTCCGACCGGCTCCCCCTGTCCACCGCGCACTGCGTCGACGCCATCCAGGAACTCGCCTCCACGTATATCGAGGACAAACGCAACCGCTCGGCCACCGCCCTCACATGCGCGAAAAAAGCGCTCGCGGGCACACGATGGATTCTCGGCACCGTGCACGACGGCACCAAAACCACCGAGGCCGACCTCGCGTTCTACCACACCAACGCGCTCTCCGCAATCCAGGACATCTGCGCCACGTTCGGACTCGAGGCCGTCACCACCTACCAGCCCGACGCGACGGGCACGCGCATCGCGACCCGCACCCTCAGCCTCGTCAGCCGGCGCGGCGCGACCACCCCCACCAAACGCTTCACCTACGGCAAGGACCTCGCCTCGATCCGCCGCACCATCGACGCCACCCAGGTCGCCACACGCCTCTACGGATGGGGCAAAGGCGTCGCCACGACCGACGACGATGGGGAAGAGACCGGCGGGTACAGCCGCAAGATCAGCTTCGCCGACATCAACGACGGCAAGGCCTACGTCGAAGACGCCACGGCACTCGCCATATGGGGCATCCCCGGCCCCAACGGAACCCGCATCCACAGCGAGGCAGACGCGGAATTCCCCGACTGCGAAGACCCCAAACAACTCCTGACGTTCACCAAGGAAGCGCTCAAGACACGCAGCCAGCCGGTCGTCTCATACGAATGCGACGTCACCAGCCTCGCCGCCGCCGGCGTCAACGCCGAAGGCACCGACATCGGCGACACCGTCCACATCATCGACACCAGCTTCCCCACGCCCCTGCGCCTCGAAGGACGCATCCTGCAGATCGAACAGGACCTCGCCGGCGACCAGACCGCCACCACCATCACCCTCGGCAACATCACCACAGGCATCACCCGCCAGGACGACGCATGGCGCCGACAACTCGACCAGCTCATCTCCAACTCCGGCGCATGGAACGACGCCGCCACCGGCACCAAACCATACATCACCGACCTCATCAACCGCATCAACCAGATCATGAACACGACCGGCGGCTACACATACCTCAAACCCGGCCAAGGCATCTACGTGTACGACAAGCCCGAAGACCAGAACCCCACCCAATGCATCCACATCGGAGGCGGATACTGGCGCATCGCCAACAGCAAGAAGGCGAACGGAGACTGGGACTTCCGCGCGCTCGCCGACGGCAACGGCATCTACGCCAACGCCATATACACAGGCAAGCTCTCCGATGCCGCCGGCCACAACCAATGGAACCTCGACACCGGAGAACTCACCACCCGCGGCATGACCGCCACCAGCATCACCGCCGAAGGAACCTTCGCGTGCGGCAGCAAGGACTGGTACGGCATCGAGCTCAACAGCATCGGACAGCTCGCCGGCTACCGCAAGGGCAAGAAGGTCGGCTACATCGACTACTCGGGCGGCATGTACGAGGTATCCAACCCGTCGAAGGTCTACTACGGGCTCCAACTGCAAGGCGGATGCCTGCGCATCAGCACGCCCATCCTGTCCGTCGCCAAGACCACCGACACCCACGTCACCACCACACACGCCTACAACGGCAAACACCACTACATCTCCAAAATCACATCCTCCTCGGACGGCACCATCACCTGGTTCCAATCAACGACCGAGTACATCAACGGATTCTGCATCAACTGAAAGGACACCCATGCCAAGGATCACCAGATACTGGGCGCACGACCCCATCGGCAACAGCGAGGGCATCCTCGCCGGATACGAGCCCGCCGCGCTCAAGGCCGCGCAGGACCGGGGCATCATCTTCATCGCCGAACTCGACGACGGCACCCGACTGCGCGTCGACGCCAGCGACGTCACCGAACCCGAACCAGCCTCGTACACCATCGCCACACCCGACTACGTGGCCAGCCGCGTCACGCTCATCACGGACGCGCTCGACGCCGTCGCCGACATCCTCGACCCCCAGCCGACGGCGCTCGCCACGGCCAATGACGCCGCCGCGGACACCTCCGGAGACGACGCACGCCGACGCCTGCGCGACGCCATCGCCCACCTCAACGACCTCACGAAAGGAACAGGGAAATGACCCTCGACGGATTCCGCGACGTCACCGAAACACCCATCAGCCTCGACTTCTCCAACAGCTGGATCGCCGACATCCGACTCAACGCCGGCGACAAGGACGGACGCACCATCACCGTCGCCATCACCGACAACGGCCAGCCAATCACCTCCACGACCGGCATCACAAGCGTGGCGCTCGCCTACAACACCGCGCCGGGCGTCGAGGTCGGCGACCGCGTGCCCATGACCCCCGTGAGCGGGCAGGAGACCGCCACATACCGGGCGACGCTGCCCAGGCGGGCGATCGCCAAGCCCGGCGTCATCGCCCTGGGCGTGGAGGTCACCACCGCGGACGGCGCCAAGATCTGCTCCCGCAACTTCAAGGGCGTCGTCGAACGCGCCGTATGGGACGCCGAAAGCACCCAGGGGCAGGACAGCCTCACCCGCCTCGAACAACTCATCGCGGACGGCGACGCCGCCATCATCCGCGTCAACAACGCCATCACCGACGCGAACAACGCGGTCGCGGCCGCCAACCAGGTCATCGCGGACGCGCGCATCACCGGCGGCAACACCACCACCCTCGACCCGAACCAGCCGGCCACGTCCTCGCTGCGCGGCAGCGGCCTGCAGCGCATCCTCGACCTGTCCATCCCGCGCGGCGCGGGCGTCACCAGCGCCGGCGCCACCACCCTGGACCCCAACAAGCCCGCCACCGCGAGCATGCTGCAGGCCGGAAGCAAGGGCGACTACACGCTGATGGTCGGCGTGCCACGCGGCAGCAGGATCATCGGCGTGGGCGCGAACACCGTCAACCCCTCCCAGGACGCGTCCGCCAGCATGTCCACCGACGGCGCGGGCGACATGAGCCTCATCCTCGACATCCCGCGCGGCAGCCGGATCGCCGGCGTGACCGCCCGCACCCTCGCCACCGGCGAGGACGCCACCGTCACCGCCACCCGGGACGCGGCCGGCGACGCCACGCTCGCGTTCGGCCTGCCGCGGGGAGCAAAGGGCGACAAGGGCGATCCCGGGGATGCCGGGCAGGTCGCCACCGCCACCGTCGCCGGCGTCGTCAAGCCCGGCGACAACCTGAGCGTGCGCGCCGACGGCACGCTCGACGCCGCCGCGGCCCAGTACGAGCTGCCCGTCGCGAGCGACACGACCCTCGGCGGCGTCAAGGTCAGCAAGGTCGACTACACGGACGCCCGCACGTTCCCCGTCGTCGTGTGCGACGGCGAGAAACTCGGCCTGTCGTTCAAACTCGGAGACAACGCCATGCCCGACGGCATCGAGTTCCACGGCACCGAGAACACGACCATCGGCCTGAAGAAGGCCACGCAGGACGCGCTCGGCATCGTCAGGGGAGGGGGCAAAGGCATCCATGTCGCCGTGGACGGCACCCTCAACCTTGACCTGCCCGCGGCGACGGCGGGCGCGATCGGCGGCGTCAAGCCCGACGGCAAGACCATCACCGCCGCCGCGGACGGCACCATCACCGCCGTCGCGCAGACAGGCCCGGTGGAGTACAGGGAGCTCGTCGGATACGAGAACGCGGCGCAGGGATACGCGGTCCGCGTCTCCGACAGGACATGGCTGTGCTGCTTCAACTCGTTCGCCATGCAGACGGACGGCACGACACGACTGCCATACTTCTATGCCTTTCTCCGGCAGGCCGGCTCCTCGAGCCTGACCGCGCTGGTGGCCAACCCGTTCGACACGAACGGCATCACCCTCCTCTCCACCGACGGCGAACAGATGCGGTTCTCGTACGGAGGGGGCGGGCGCTGGGCCGGCGTGCGCGCGGTATCCGGCTTGGACGCCGCCACCCTCATCCTCACCGAGGCCTGAGCATGGACGCCATCATCATCAGCGTCACCGGGAGCCTTACAAGGAAGGAGCACTCATGACATTGGTGCATTTCCACCTGACCGACGCCGAGGGGCGCGGTCTGGATGGCAGCGTGAGCCTCGTGCCCACGAGGCGCGTCACGGTCGCCGATGCTATCCGTCTGCCGGTCGCGCAGACCGTCAGGCTTACGGCGGGCGAGGCCACGGCGGAGGTGATGCCCTCGACGACCCAGTGGGCGTGGAGGGCGTCTGAGCTCGTGGCGGGCGGAATCGTGCGATACGTCGAGGTGCCCGACAAGGAGTCGGCGGAATACTCAGGGCTGGCGGACGTGGATCCCAAGACCCTGGACCAATCCTCGGAGACCGTGGCCGCGTGGGAGCTCGTCACGCGTGCCGCGCAGGGCGTGCTCGACCGGATCGGCACGATCGACGACAAGGTGCAGTCCGCCGCGGCTTCGGCCGCTGCGGCGAAGGCGTCGGAAACGGTGGCCAGCCAGGAAAGCGCGAAGGCCGCCGCTGCGGCAGGCAAGGCGCAATCCTCCCAGTCCGAGGCGGCCAAAAGCGCACAGGCGGCGCACGAGTCGGAGATCACGGCCAATGGTCTGATCGGCGAGGCGAAGACCATCGCCGGTCAGCTCACCGAAACCGCCGGACAGGTCAAGCAGGATGCGGCCACGGCATCCCGGGCGGCGCAGACCGCCACCGTCAAGGCCGATGCCGCCGCTACCGCCCGGGATAGAGCGGAAACGGCGGGGCGCGGCCGTCGGATGGCCCCCAAACGTCTCGACCGGCTCGACCGCACCGTGGGATTCCACCACCACACACAGAGAGGATCGCCAATGCGACATCCCATCAGAGAGGAGCCACATGGCTGACGACATCATCACCAGCGTCGTCGCCGGCCTCCTCATCGCCGCCATCAGCGCCATAGCCGCCGGCCTCTGGCACCAACTCAAAAACCTGCGCTCGCAGATCGCCGACGAGGAGACCCGAAGGTCGGAGCATGAGCAGCTGATGGCCGACATGAGGCGCGGCTGCGAACACGAAAAACTCGTAGACGAGGCGCTGCGCACGCTTCTGCTGTGCAAGCTCGAACAGCAGCAGGACACGATGGTGCACGACCACCACGGCGTCGCCGACAATGACTTCAAACTCCGCGCCCAACGTGTCTACGACGCCTATCACGGATTGGGCGGCAACGGCCACGGCACCCAGGTCAACAACGATATCCAGAATGCGCCCATTGCGCCCCGGCTGGGAGGAAAGCCATCATGAGCATCACCATCAACGGCGTCAAGCCCGGCACGGCCACATTGACCATCCGGGCTGACACCCAGTAGGTTGATGCGCCCGTCACCGTGCGGGAGCACCTGTGACGGTGGCTTCCGATGCCGGCCACGATGTTCGGCGTCACCTACGCGGACGCCCATCTGAGCGTCCGCCTCTATAAAACCGACTGACCTAAGTCCCACACCCGTGGGGCTTCTTTTGTAAGGAGAACCATTATGGCAAACACCACCGGCGTGGCCGACCACAAGGCCACCGGCCCGGCGATTCCCGGCCTGACCGTGGAACGCACCAAGGCGATCATCCTGCTCATCGTCCAATTATTCAGCGTCGCGCAGACCGGCCTGAGCATCGCCGGCATCAGCCAGCTCCCGTTCACCACCGATCAGGTGAGCACGGCGATCACCGGCGTCATCGCCGTCATCGCATCCGTGTACGCGTGGTGGCGCAACAACAACCTGACCGGTGCCGCCGTGCAGGGACAGCAGCTCACCAACGCGATCAAAGCCAATATCATCGCCACCGCCACCGACGCCACGACCGGGACAGCTCAGGCGGCCTACGCGGTGTCCGACTCCAGGGGAGCCGACGCGACCGCTGACGTGGCACCCATCGAGGAGGTGTCCTATGGCGACGGCGAGTGAAGTCCTGCGCATCGCGGCGGGCGAAATCGGCTATTCCCGTTGGACCGACCCGCAGCCGGGCACGAAGTACGGGCGCTGGTACGCCCAATCCCACGGCTCATACTATGGCGCGTCGGGCGTCCCGTTCTGCGCGATGTTCGTCAGCTGGGTCATGAGCCGTGCCGGCCAAGCGTTCCCGGGACTGCCCGCCGCCTACGTGCCATACGTGCTCAGCGCGGGACGCTCCCGCGCGGTCAGCACGCGCAGCGCCAAACCCGGCGACATCGTGATATTCAACTGGGACGGCGGCGTGGTGGACCACATCGGCTTCGTGGAAGCCAACCACGGCTCGTACATCCAGACCATCGAGGGCAACACCAACAACGGGCGCGTAGCACGCCGCACCCGCGCATGGAACACCATCGCCGCCATCCTGCGCCCCGCCTACAGTGGCAGCGCCACGTCGTCCGGCGGCGGCACCGCATCCAGCGGCGGCACGGGCCGGCTCACGGTAGACGGCTCCTGCGGGCCGGCCACCATCCGCCGCTGGCAGCAGGTCATGGGCACCAGCGTGGACGGCATCATCAGCGGCCAGTACAGGCCGGACGGCCGGACATGGGGCCGACCCGCGCTCGTGGACTCGTGCGTGCGCTACGGTGGCGGCGGATCCAACCTCATCCGCGCCGTCCAACGCAAGCTCAGCCTCACCGCCGACGGACTCCTCGGCCCCGCCACCATCCGTGCCCTGCAGAAACACCTCGGCGTCGCGCAGGACTCGTGGTTCGGACCCGGCACCGCCCGAGCACTCCAAAGCCGCCTCAACACCGGCAGATTCTAAACACAAGCGCCCCTCGACTCCTATGCATGGAGCCGAGGGGCGCTTCTGCATATCTGCGTCAGAGGCGGGACTCGAACTCGTCGATCGTCATCTCGAGCGCGTCCGCCACTCTTCTGGCCGTGCCGAGCGCCATGAGCCTCGGGTCGCGCACGCCCCTGACCCACTCGTTGACCCGCTGTCTGGTAAGTCCGGCGGCGCGCGCGATCTGCGACTGCCGTATCCCCCGTTCATCCAGCATATCCGCGAACGTCATCCGTTCCGCCTCCCCGCCAGGTATCCGAGCGTCCCGGCGCACAGCGCCAGCACGCCTGCCGGTATCGAGTGTCCGGACAGCCCGGCGGCGAACGCGCCGAGCGCCATGACCAGCGAGCATAATCCCAGTCTGTCGTTCATGATGTCCCATGCGATAGGATGGGAGCCGGGCCTTCCGGATAGTTGGGATATTCGGAAGGCCCTTTCCTCACCGCCTGCGCCGCCTCCGTGGCGGCCTGCGCGGTTCGGGCTTCCGGTGGAGGGCAATCACCACCGTGGCTATGGGTGCTATGACCGCCCCGAGCCCGGCGAGAAATTCGCCCGCCGCCTTCAGCAGCTCCGTGACCTGTTGCATGTTCACCTCCTTTCCTTGCCGACTCCTCCATTGTAACCCAAACGGGTTACAATGTCAAGCCGGAGGAACCCCGACACACCGTATCCACACCATTCTCGGCACCCTATTTTTGCCCACATTTTGCCCACATTCTCACGGAAAAACAGGGTGAACAGGGAAAAACGGATAAACAAAAAAGCCCCTCAGCCTGAACCGCACCCCGATTGTTGGACTGAAGAAATTCAGATTCGATGATCGGAGGTGCGGTTCACAATGCTGGGGGAGGGGCCTTTTCTTGTTTCGGGTGATATCATACGGAGCAAACAGCAGATTGGAGTCGGTTCTGAGTGACATTTGAGTGACATTGAAACGCGGAGCCAACCACGAGAACGCATTGTGGCGCGTCAGGCTATAACCACCGTTTATAACGACACCTTAATGCTTCTGATGGCCTCGCAATCGGCGGGTTTTGGTAATCTAGGCGGGTCATAGTCGTACATAACGGAGGATTCATGCCTGCACTTACATCCGTCTCGGGATTCCCGCGCATCGGACAGAATCGTGAACTGAAGAAGATCATCGAAGCCTACTGGAAGGGCGCCGCCTCACTCGACGAGGTGCGCGGCACCGCCAAGGAACTTCGCGCGAAGCACTGGAAGCTGCAGGCACAGGCCGGCGTCGATCTCATCCCCAGCAACGACTTCAGCTACTATGACCAGATGCTGGACACCGCGATCCTGCTCAACGTCATCCCGCAGCGTTACAAGCGACTCGCCTTCACGAACCCCGAGGAGACGCTGTTCGCCATGGGCCGCGGCTATCAGGGCGACAAGGGCGACGTGACCGCCCTGCCGATGAAGAAGTGGTTCACCACCAACTACCACTACATCGTTCCTGAAATCGAGGAGAGCACCGAGATCCGCCTCAACGGCACCAAGCCGTTCGACGAGTTCAACGAGGCAAAGGCCCGGGGCATCCTCACCAAACCGGTGCTGATCGGCCCCTACACCTTCCTCAAGCTCGCCCGCAACGCGCAGGCCGAGGAGCTCACCTACGACAAGGGCCTGGTGAACGCGGTCGCCGCCGTCTACGCGGAAGTGATCAAGCGCTTCGCCGCACTCGGCGCCCAGTGGCTGCAGCTCGACGAGCCGTACCTCGTGCTCGACAAGGAGGACGGCGACGTCTCCCTCTTCAAGAGCCTGTACGCGAAGATCCTGCCCGCTCGCGAAGACAAGATCAAGGTGCTGCTCAACACGTACTTCGGCCACATCGCCGACGTGTACGAGACCGTGAACCTGCTGGGCTTCGACGGCATCGGCCTCGACCTCAACGAAGGCAAGGACGAGAACCTCGCCGCGGTCGAGAAGTACGGCGTCGCCGAGAACACCACCCTGTTCGCGGGCGTGGTCAACGGCCGCAACATCTGGCGCAACAACTACGCCGTCAGCCTCGGCCTGATCGACGCGCTTCGCCAGAAGACCGACAACGTGGCGGTATCCACCGCCAGCTCCCTGCTGCACGTGCCGTTCAGCACCGAGGGTGAGACCGCCCTTGACCCGGCCGTGCTCAAGCACTTCGCGTTCGCTGTCGAGAAGCTGACCGAGCTCAAGGAGATCGCCGTCCTCGCCGACTCCGATGAGGACGCCAAGAAGGCATCCGCCGATCTGGCCGCCAACCAGGCGCTGTTCGACGGCACCCGCGTTGCCGCCGATCCGGCGGTCGCCGAGCGCATCGCCAAGCTCACCGACGCCGACTTCGTGCGCCAGCCGGCCCGCGCCGAGCGTCAGAAGGAGCAGCGTGTCGCCCTTGGCCTGCCGCTGCTGCCCACCACCACCATCGGCTCCTTCCCGCAGACCAAGGAGATTCGCGCCGAACGCGCCAAGCTGCGTAAGGGCGAGATCACCAAGGCCGAATACGACGAGTTCATGAAGGCCCAGATCGACGCCTGCATCAGGCACCAGGAGCAGATCGGCCTCGATGTGCTGGTTCACGGCGAGTTCGAGCGCAACGACATGGTCGAGTACTTCGGCCAGAACCTCAACGGCTTCCTGTTCACCAAGAACGCCTGGGTGCAGTCCTACGGCACGCGCTGCGTCAAGCCTCCGATCGTGTGGGGCGACGTCTCCCGCGCCAACCCGATCACGGTGGAATGGTCCGCCTACGCGCAGTCCCGCACCAACCATGTGATGAAGGGCATGCTCACCGGCCCGGTGACCATCCTCAACTGGTCCTGGCCGCGCGAGGACATCACGCACGAGCAGCAGACCCAGCAGCTGGCTCTCGCCATCCGCGACGAGGTGCTCGACCTGGAGGCCGCCGGCATCAAGGTCATCCAGATCGACGAGGCCGCGCTGCGCGAGAAGCTGCCGCTGCGCAAGACCGACTGGCACGCCAAGTACCTTGACTGGGCCATCCCGGCGTTCCGTCTCGTGCACTCCGCAGTCAAGCCGACCACGCAGATCCACACGCACATGTGCTACTCGGAGTTCAACGACATCATCCGCGACATCGACGCGATGGACGCCGACGTAATCTCCTTCGAGGCGTCCCGTGGCGATCTGGTCGTGCTTGACGCGATCCATGACGCGCACTTCGAGACCGAGGCTGGCCCGGGCGTCTACGACATCCACTCGCCGCGCATCCCCGGCGAGCAGGAGATTGAGGACCGCATCTACGAGATTCTCAAGAAGATGGACATCGAGAAGGTGTGGATCAACCCCGACTGCGGTCTGAAGACCCGTGGTAACGCCGAGACCTGGCCGAGCCTTGAGCACATGGTCGCCGCCGCCAAGGCGGTTCGCGCCAAGATCACGAAGTAGGACCCTATAGGCCCCTGCTGGCGGGGGCAACTTCATACTTGTAGTAAGGAACCTGATATGCACACACCCATGTTTTCGCTGGAGGTGTTCCCTCCCAAGCGGGACGCCCCCGTCGGGACCATCTACGACACGCTTGACGGGCTCGAAGGCCTGAACCCCGACTTCATCTCGGTCACCTACGGGCACGGCACGCATTCGGACCGCACCGCCACCGCGCGCATCGCCAACACGATCCACGGGGAATACGGCATCCCCGCCGTGGCGCATCTGACCGCCCTGTACTCGGACGAGGCGAAGATCAACGAGGCGCTCGACATGTTCGAGGCGGCAGGAGTCTCCGCCGTGCTCGCCCTGCGCGGCGACTACATCGACGGCGAGGAGCCGGTCGGCCGCTTCAACCACGCCAGCGACCTCGCGGCCTACATCCACGACCGCAAGCCCGACCTCAATGTGTTCGGCGCCTGCTATCCTGAAGGCCACTATTCGGCCGCCTCGCTCGACGAGGACATCGGGAACCTGAAAATCAAGGTGGACGCCGGCGTCACGCATCTGATCTCCCAGCTGTTCTACGACAACGACGACTTCTACCGTTTCCTCGACAAGGCTCATGCGGCCGGCATCGACGTGCCGATCGAGGCGGGCATCATGCCCGTGCGCGGCGCGAAGTCGGTGCGGCGCATGGCGAAGGTCAATGCCTCGCGCATACCGGCTAAGCTCGAAGCGCTGCTCGACCGCTGGGGAGACGACATCCAGAACCTGCGCGCGGCCGGCATCATCTACGCCTCCGACCAGATCGCGGACCTCGTGGCCCACGGCGTCGACGGCGTGCACCTGTATTCGATGAATCATCCCGCCACCACACGCCGCATATGGCGCAACGTGGAGCCGCTGTTCACTGTGGAATGACACTCCCGGCAAACAGCCGATTACGGCAAAATCGTTGGGGCCAGACAGTCATGCGGCTGTCTGGCCCCAACCATATGAGAATGCGCGGCCGGCAACAGCACGCCGCGTATCTGCCGTCAGCGACGGCGACGCTTGCTACGCCTGAAGTCGGGTTTGGGCGCGAACCACGCGATCCGCGTGGTCACGGCCCGGCGAATCACCGGAACGTTGGCGATAGCGATGCCCAGAGCCACGGCGATGAGCGTCGTCCACATGGCGACGTTCATGGAGGCCAGGGCAAGCACGACGACGACCGCGACGATGGCGAAGCCGAGCACCTTCTGCGCGGTCGCCTGCGCAGGCGTCATCCTCTGCGGCTGCAGCGGCATGGCACCGGAAACAAAGCCCATCAGCAAGCCGACGATGGCGAAGACGATGGTTACGATCAGTTCTGCGGATGACAGTTGCATACCGCCATTATGTCCATCCGGCCACGACACGGCCGTGTCATCGCGGCCGAGGAGGCACGGTTTCTTGTAAAATTGTAGGTTATGACTGTTCCGGGAACCTTTGACACCAGCGCGCGCGAACTCATCCACGCAGGCCTGCAGAATCTCGACGAAGCCCGTTCACTGTTCCGCCAGCTCTCCGCCAGCGGATTCGATGCGGCACGCTGCGGCCTGCTGCTTGACGCGCTTCAGCATGTCTGTGATCCCGATGTCGCGCTGCGCAACCTCGTCGACATCGTCAACGCGCAGGTGAGCCAGGGCCGCGCGCTGGACGACATCATGCCCGACGACACGGCGTTCCGACAGCTGGTCGCCGTGCTCGGCGTCTCCGACGCGATGGGCAAGCTGATGCGGTTCCGCCCCGACCTGGTTCAGGCCGCGGCGACCGACCACTGCAACAGTCACCTCTACAACCATGACCAGCGCCGGGCGCACGTGCTCGAATCCGTCGGAGCCGACCCGAACGACCGCATGTCCCCGACAGCCACGATGGACCTTGCCGACGCCGCCACCGCCCTGCGCAGGACGTACCGCAACCAGTTGGCCGCCATCATCGCGCAGGACACCATGAGCGACGACCCCATCGCCCTGCAGCCGCGCATCAGCAGTGAGCTGTCCGACCTCGCCGATGCGGCCCTTGAAGGCGCCCTCGCCATAGCCCGGCATGAGATCACCGGCAGCGAGCACTGCCGTTTCGCCATCATCGGCATGGGCAAGCTCGGCGCGCGCGAACTCAACTACGTGTCCGACGTCGACCTGATCTACGTGGTGAAGGCCGCCGACGCGGACACCAGCCAGCAGCAGCTGTACCGCATCGGCACGAAGATGGGCACGATGTTGCAGCGCGTGTGCCAGTCGGTGATTATGGGAGTCGCCGAACCGGCACTGTGGCAGATTGATGGGGGACTGCGGCCGGAAGGCAAGGACGGCTCCCTCGTGCGCACACTGGAATCACATCAGGCATACTACGAGAAATGGGCGCAGAACTGGGAGTTCCGGGCGCTCCTTAAGGCGCGCCCGGTCGCGGGGGACCCGCAGATCGGCGACGCATACATGAGCATGACCAGGCCTATGGTGTGGAGCGCGTCGAAGCGCAAGAACTTCGTCTACGACTGTCAGCAGATGCGCAAGCGCGTCGAGGACCTCATCGCGCCCGCGCTCAAGGACCGCGAGATCAAACTTGGCCGCGGCGGCCTGCGCGATGTGGAATTCACCGTGCAGATGCTGCAGCTCGTGCATGGCCGCACCGATGAGACGCTGCGCGCCAGCGCCACGCTGGAATCGCTGCGCAGGCTGTCCGAGGGCGGCTACGTGTCGCGCAAGCAGGCCGCGAAACTCGCCCGGGATTACAGCTTCGAACGGGTGATGGAGCATCGTCAGCAGATGTGGGCGCTCAAACGCACGCACCTGTTCCCCGACCTCGGCGACGGCAGCGTCGGCGGACTTGAGAAGAAGCGCGACGTCAACGTCGAAAAGCTCAGCCAGAACCCCGAGCTGCGCAGGCTCGCCCGCGCGTTTGGCCTGCACGCCGAGGAGCTGGTCGCGAAATACGACGAGACGCGGCGCGAGGTGCGCCGGCTGCACATGGACATCTACTACCGCCCGATGCTGCCGATCGCGGCGTTGAACGGCGAGGATTTCTCGCTCGCCCCGCAGGTGGCCTACGAACGGTTCGCGTCCATCGGATTCGCCGATCCGGAGGCCGCCATGCGGCATGTGGCCGTGCTCACCGCAGGCGTGTCCCGAGCCTCCAAGATCAACCGCATACTGTTGCCGGCCGTTCTGCAATGGCTGGGGCAGGGGCAGAACCCCGACATGGGGTTGCTGAACTGGCGCAAGCTTGAGGAGCGTTTCGGCACGGACAGCGAGTACCTGGGCTTCCTGCGCGACTCCAATTCGGCCGCGCAACGGCTGTGCCACGTCCTGTCGAACTCCCGTTTCCTCGGCGACGCGCTGAACAAGTCCGTGGAGTCGGTCACCTGGCTTGGCGACGATGACGCGCTGATCGCACGCTCGCGCGAGAGCCTGGACGTGCAATGCCGGTCCTCTCTGAGCCGCAACGCCGACGGCATCAACGATTTCGCGACATCGATGCGAGCCATGAGGCGCCACGAGATCGAGCGCATCGGTCTGGCCCGGCTCAGCGGCGTGATGGACGAGACGGCGTGCCTGACCGGCATGACCGACGTGTACGACGCCATCATCGATGCGGCCTTGACATGGGCGATCCGCTATCAGACATCGGCGATGGGGCTCGGCGAGCCGCCTGCCGCGATCGCGGCGATCGGCATGGGACGCTACGGCGGCCAGGAGGTCAATTTCAGCTCCGACGCCGACATGATCCTGCTGTATAGGCCCGTGGACGGCGCCGACGAGCAGGTCGCCAACCAGTTCGCCCGCAAGGTGGTCGACGCGCTGCGGCAGGTGCTGCAGGGGCCGACCACGCTTGAGCCGAAGATCGAGATCGACCTGGACCTTCGCCCCGAAGGCAAGAACGGCCCGCTGATTCGCTCGTACGCCTCCTGCCGGGAGTACTACTCGTCATGGGCGAACACGTGGGAACATCAGGCGCTGCTGCGCGCCCGGTTCGTCGCCGGGGACCGGGCGCTCGGCGAGGATTTCCTCCACGACATCGCGGACCCGCTGCGATACCCGATAAGCCCGCTCACCGACGCCCAGCTCGGCGAGATCCGCAAGCTCAAGGCGCGCATGGAAGCCGAACGCCTGCCGCGCGGCGTGAGGCGCGACAGGCATCTCAAACTCGGCAAGGGCGGCCTGTCGGACGTCGAATGGACCGTGCAGCTCCTGCAACTGCAGCATGCCGGCGACAACGCCTCGCTGCGGCTGAATTCGACACTCGCGACGCTGGACGAGCTGGAACGCCGCAGGTTCATCGACCGCGGGGACGCGGCGGTGCTGCGCAAGGCGTGGCGCATGTGCACGGCGGCCCGCAACGGCAACTACCTGTGGAACGGACGCGTCTCGCAGGCCGACATCCTGCCCGACGACATGTATTCGCTGGGCGGCATCGCCGTGTATCTGGGATACGATGCCCACCGCGGGCAGCATTTCGAAAACGACCTGATGGGAACGATGCGCAAGGCCCGCGACGTGGCAGAGCATCTGTTTTATGGACGCTGATATGAGACGGTCGTGTGTGTCGCCTGTGAAAAATCAGAAATCTGCATTATAGTCGGATAGGTCACTTCAGTGGCCACCTTATCCGCTTCACGCATGAAAGGTGAGCTGTGTCAGTCACAGAGGAGCCGGCGGAGACGCCGTTGGTCGGTCAAAGCGTCATCACGCTGGATACGCTTTCCATTTCCCAGATTCGAGATTTGCTGCACAAGGCGGCATACATCGATGCGAACCGCAAACGCGTGGCGCATACCTGCGACGGCAGGGTGTTGGCCACGCTTTTTTATGAGCCCAGCACGCGCACTCGCCTGAGCTTCGAGACCGCCATGCTGCGGCTCGGCGGCCAGGTCATCGGGTTCGCCGGCGCGCAGCTCGCCTCGGTGTCCAAGGGCGAGTCCATCGCCGACACGCTCAAGACCGTGTCCAACTACGTGGACGTGGTCGCCATCCGCCACCCGAAGGAGGGAGCGGCGCTGGTCGCCTCGCGCGCCGCGTCCGTGCCCGTGATCAACGCGGGCGACGGCGGCCACATGCACCCCACGCAGACGCTCGCCGACTTGGCGACGCTGCAATCGCGCTTCGGTCGTGTCACCGACCTGACCATCGGCCTGTGCGGCGATCTGACGTTCGGCCGCACCGTGCATTCGCTGATCGAGACGCTGTGCCGCTTCGGCAACGTGCGTTTCGTGCTGATCAGCCCCGACGAGCTCAAGACCCCGCGCTATGTGATCGACCGCATCAAGGCGACGCCGTCCTGCTCCTACGTGGAGGTCAAGGACCTCGTCTCCGTGATCGGCGACCTCGACGTGCTGTACATGACCCGCGTGCAGCAGGAGCGCTTCTTCAACGAGGATGACTACCTGCGTCTGCGCGACACGTACATCCTCGACGAGGACAAGCTCTCCAAGGCCAAGCCGAGCATGGCCGTGCTGCACCCGCTGCCGCGCATCAACGAGATCGCCGTCGAGGTCGACGCCGACCCGCGCGCCGCCTACTTCGAGCAGGTCAAGAACGGCATGCTCATGCGTATGGCATTGGAAAGCTCGGTGGTCGGAGACCAGCTGCCGGGATATGAGCCGCTCGACCCCAAGGAGGTTCAGGCCTGATGGAAGTCACCAGCATTCAAAACGGCATCATCATCGACCATGTGCCCGCCGGCACCGCGCTCAAGGTGCTGGAGTACCTGAAGATCGATCCGTCCAAGACGCGGCTGGCGCTCATCATGAACGCCGACAGCCACCTGTACGGCACGAAGGACATCATCAAGATCGAGGATGAGGAAAACGTCGATCTCGACGTGCTCGGCCTGGTCGCCCGTCAGGCCACCGTCGGCATCGTGCGCGGCGGCAAGATCGTCCGCAAGCTCAAGCCCACGCTGCCGGAACACGTGGTGAACATCATCACCTGCGTGAATCCCCGTTGCGTGACCACCACCGAGCGTGGTATCGACCAGATGTTCCATCTCGTGCATTCGCAGCGTCAGGAGTACCGCTGCGACTACTGCGACGAGGAAGCCAAGTTCTGACCTCACGCCCGTCGTTTCGCGGTTTCGGACGTCAAGCTCTGGCGACCGAAACCGCGATCCAGCGGGTGCAACCGTCTTCATCAGAGCCAACCCCACAAGGAGATGCATATGCTGATCTTACGCAACATTCGCGTCTGGGACACCGGCGAGATCATCGACATGGTGATTCCCTCGGCCGACGCACGCAATCAGCCGGAGGACGGCGGCGTCATCGAAGGTGACTTCGACGCCACCGGGCTGACGGTCGCCCCCGGCTTCGCCGATCCGCACGTGCATTTCCGCGATCCCGGCCAGACCTATAAGGAATCCATGGTGTCCGGCTGCAGGGCGGCTGCGTCGGGCGGCTACACGAACGTACTCATCATGCCGAACACTGTCCCCGCCATGGACGGGCGTGCGGTGAAGGCCGGCGCATCCGGTGCCGCGGAGGTGCTGGACGCAGGCTGCAGCGACGTCATCGACTACCTGCAGCATTACGAGCGGGTGCACGACGTGTCGCTGCCGGTGCGCTACGACCTGTGCGTATGCGCCTCCAAGGACCGCGCCGGCGTCGAGGCGAGCGACCCGGCCGACTGGCTGCGCCATCTCGACGGCCATGACATGGATGGCAAGGACGCGTGGCAACTGGCCCACCCGGTCACCGCCATCAGCGACGACGGGGCCGCGGTGACGCCCGGCCTCCTCGACCAGGTGCTCGCCAACGTCAAGAAGAGCGGCCTGTATCTCATCGAGCATTGCGAGCATCACGACACCGGTGCGGTCAACGACGGCCCGGTTTCCCGCAAGCTCGGCGTGCCGGGAATCCCGGAGGACACCGAACTGAAGATCGTCGCGCGCGACATCGAGAAGGCGCGCGAGACCGGCGTGCACATCCACTTCCAGCATGTCAGTACGGCCATCTCCTTCGACGCGATCCGCAAGGCCAAGGCGGAAGGGCTGCCAATCACCTGTGAGACCGCGCCGCACTATCTGGCGCTGTGCGACGAGGACCTGCTCGAATACGGCACGCTGGCGAAGATGAACCCGCCTCTGCGATCGGCCGCGGATCGTCAGGCAACGATTGCCGCGATCGCGGATGGCACGGTCGACCTGCTGGCCACCGATCATGCGCCCCACACGCTGGAGGAGAAGGAACGCGGCTTCCTGGAGGCGCCCAACGGCATCATCGGGCTGGAATGCGCGTACGGCGTGTGCCACAAGGTGCTGGTCGACGGGGGTTACATCTCCGACCAGCGGCTCATCGAGCTGATGAGCGTCGCGCCCTCGCGCCTGATGGGCCACCGGCCGACCGACGTCGCCGCGCTGCTCAACGTCACCGCCCCCTGCGCGTCCAAGCGCACTCTGGACCTGTCCGCCGTGGAGCACCCGGAGAACGTCGACCTCGCCATCCTCAACACGTCCGAGGCATGGACCGTCGACCCCGAGAAGTTCCTGTCCAAGGCCCGCAACACGCCCTTCGGCGGATGGCATGTCACCGGGCGTCCGCTGGCGACCGTCATCGGCTCCACGCTGGTATTCAGCCGCATTCACTGACGGCAGATTCGAACCGGCCCGCAAACCCGCCGTCAGCGGCGGGGCAGACACATGAAAGGAAGTACCACGCATGGATCGTTTGATCGAAGCCATTGAGGAGGCACAGAACCCCAGCGTCGTCGGACTCGATCCGACGCCTGCGCTGGTCCCGCCGCAGGTCGTGGATTCGTTCACCGACGAGGTGCGGGAATCCATCGAGGATGAGTCCGAATTGCCCGCGGCACGTCTGGCCGTAGCGTATTTCGAATTCAACCGGGCGATCATCGATGCGGTCGCCGACATCGTGCCCGCGGTCAAGCCGCAGATCGCCATGTATGAGGCGATCGGCCCGGCCGGGGTCGACACATACACGATGACCTGCGAATACGCCCAGCAGCAGGGCCTGTACGTGCTCGGCGACATCAAGCGCGGCGACATCGGATCCACGGCCGCCGCATACGCCGGTCATCTATCCGGAGTCACCGACGGCGACGGCCTGTATGACCCCTGGCACGAAGATGCCGTCACCGTCAACCCTTATCTCGGCACGGATGGCATCACGCCGTTCGTCGAGGCAGCCACGGCGCACGACAAGGACATCTTCGTTCTTGTACGGACGTCCAACCCTTCCAGCTCCGAATTGCAGGAGCTGGAGCTTGCCGGCGGCGAGAAGCTGTACGAACGTACAGCGGACCTGGTGGAGGGCTGGGGCGCCGACACCATCGGACGCCACGGGTATTCGCACGTCGGCGCGGTCGTCGGCGCGACCCATCCGCAGGAGGGCAAAGCGCTTAGGGACCGGATGCCCCACACTTTCTTCCTCGTGCCGGGGTACGGCGCGCAGGGAGGCAAGGCGGGCGACGTCGCCGGGATGTTCGACGCCGACGGCTCCGGTGCCATCGTGAACTCCTCACGCGGCATCATCGGCGCATGGCGCAAGAGCGAGGAATACCGCGAGGACATGAGCGCCGACGACGCGCTCGACCTGGTGGCGCGCTGCGCCCGCAAGGCCGCGCAGGACATGCGCGACGACCTGCGCGTCAACGTGTACCGCTGAGGCGGTGAGCCGCATGCGGTGATTCGGCTTCGGGAGACGCCGCCGAATCACCGCATTTCGTTGCGCCACGAGCGCGTCACGGCATCGTCATGCCGTAATCTTGAACTGATGGTCACATGGATGGAGGAGTGTATGCCAGCAGCCACCTTCACGCCGGTCGATGATGTCGTAAGCCAAGCGACTTCCGCCGGTTTCTTCCCCGGACGACATGCCGTCGACGTCACCGATGTGCGCAGGCTGTCGGACGGCGTATTCCGCCTGACGTTCCGCGACGGATACATCGCCGCCCACGCCAAGGCGGCGCAGTTCGTCAACCTGTTCAGCCATGACAGCATGATGCTGATGCCGCGTCCGTTCGGGGTGAGTGAGGTGCGCGACGATCTGGTCAGCGTCATCTTCGCCGTCGTCGGCAAGGGGACGCAGGAGTTCTCGCGTCTTCATGCCGGGGACCGGATCGACGTGCTCGGCCCGCTCGGCCGCCCGTTCAACACGAAACGCGACGCACACTATCTGCTGGTCGGCGGAGGCCTGGGCGTGCCGCCGCTGATCTATGCCGCGCAACGGTTGCAGGCGTCGGAAAAGTCACACTCGACCGCGGTGTTCGGCTACAGGAACGTGCATTTCGCCGATGAGATCGTGAGCTCTTACGCACACCGCACGCTGAGCATCGACGAGTCGGAAGGCAACGTCATCACGTTGCTTGACCGCATGGAATCACAAGGGGAACTGGCGGCCGGCGGCCTGGAGCCGGTCGTGCTGTCGTGCGGCCCGCTGCCGATGATGAAGGCGGTGGCCCTGTGGACGACCGCGCGGGGCATCGAATGCCAGCTCAGCATGGAGCAGCGCATGGGATGCGGATACGGCACATGCGTGACCTGCGTGGTCGATACGGTCGCCGGGCGCAGCAAGGTGTGCTCTGACGGACCGGTGTTCACCGCCCAGCAGCTCGGATGGGAGGCGTGACCATGGATGCCGTCACCGACACGAACGTATATGAGCCGCACCAGTGGAAGCATTCGACCATCGTCGCCGGCGTCAAATGGAAGAACCCCGTCGGCACCGCGTCCGGGACGTTCCAGCTCGCGGCATGCCGTTGGTTCTATGACGTGAGCCAGATGGGCGCCATCTGCACCAAGGGCGTGTCCCCAGAGCCATGGCAGGGCAATCCCGGCCCGCGCACGGCGGAGACCCCCGCCGGCATGGTGAACTCCGTGGGGTTGCAGAATCCCGGCGTGGATCATTATCTGGTGGACGAGCTGCCCAAGCTCAAGGACCTCGGAGCCACGGTCATCACCAATGTCGCCGGGCATAGCGACGACGAGTACGCCGAAGTCGTGGCGAAACTGGCCGACTCGCGCGCCGACATGCTGGAGATCAACGTCAGCTGCCCCAACGTCAATCACGGCGGCATGAGCGTCGGAACCGACCCGGAGGCGCTGCACCGCCTGATCGACCGCCTGCGCAAGATCACCTCAAAGCCGATGATCGTGAAACTGTCGCCCAACGTCACCGACATCACGGCGATCGCACGGGCCGCGGTGGATGCCGGCGCCGACGCGCTGAGCCTCATCAACACGCTGGTCGGCATGCGCATCGACATCCGCACCGGCGAACCGATCCTCTCGAACCGCACGGGCGGCGTGTCCGGCCCGGCGATCTTCCCGATCGCGCTGAGCTACGTGTGGCGCGTGCGTCAGGCGCTGCCCGACATTCCGATCATCGGCATCGGCGGCATCGACTCGGGGGAGAAGGCACTGGAATACCTGTATGCGGGCGCGAACGCCGTCGAGGTCGGCGCGGCTGCCCTGTACGATCCGACGGCACCACTGCGCGTGGCCCGCGAGCTCGACGACCTGTTGGATTCAAGGCCCGAACTTGCGGCGAAGCTCGCAGCGGGGGAGACTTGGAGATAACCATCAATTGAGGAGGGTATTGTGACCATCGCGACTCTTGACCATCGCTTCACCGAATTCCTGCTGGAATCGAACGCGCTGAAGTTCGGCGACTTCACCCTGAAATCAGGGCGTCAATCGCCGTATTTCATCAACGCCGGCGCGTTCAATGACGGTCGCAAGATCGCCACGCTGGGTGCGTTCTACGCCGAGAAGATCGCCGAGGAGATCAAGGCCGGGCGTCTTCCGCACGACATCGACACGGTGTTCGGCCCGGCTTATAAGGGCATTCCGCTGGCCGTATCCACCGCGATCGCGCTGACCTCCGGCCACGGCATGCAGGTCGGCTACACGTTCGACCGCAAGGAGAAAAAGGACCACGGCGACGGTGGCATGATGGTCGGCACGCAGCTGGCCGACGGCATGAAGGTGCTGCTCGTCGACGACGTGATGACCGCAGGAACCGCGGTGCGCGAGGTCATCCCCAAGCTCAGGGCCGAGGCCGACGTCGACATCGTCGGTCTGGTGTTGAGCGTCGACCGTATGGAGAAGACGAAGGACTCCGACCTGTCCGCGGTGGCCGCGGTCGAGAAGGAATTCGGATTCCCCGTGCTCGCCATCGCCAATGTGCGCGAGATCTTCGAGGCCGGGCGCAACATCGTCACGTCCGACGGCCAGCCGTACGTGACCGACGCCATCAAGAGCGCGGCCGACGACTATCTCGAACGCTACGGCGCCTGATTCGTATCCGGCGCTGACGGGCTGCGGCATTGCATTTGCCGTAGCCCGTTTTCTTATGGGCGTGTCGCCGTTTTACTTCAAGTACTTGAGGTTTTTAGAGTTGACGATATGAGCACAACAACCGCATGGCATACGATTCGCGAGGCGGCGATGATTTCCGGGCTTCCGGAGTCCACGCTGCGCTACTACGAGCAGATCGGCATCATCGCTCCCATCGCCCGTGACCCGAGTTCGGGGCATCGCGCCTATTCGAAAAGCTCATCGAAGAGAACCGGAACATCATCGAGCAGGTGAAGCGCCTGCAGCCCGACGCCAAACAATAGCCGGCAACCGACAGATATTCACAACAAAGGAGTGATTGACATGATCGAAATGATGAAGGCTGCGATATTCGTGGAGCCCGGCAAGATGACCGTCGAGGAGGTGCCGAAGGCGACGCTTCGGCAGGACGACGACATCGTGATTCGCGTGGTGCGCACTTGCGTGTGCGGTTCCGATTTGTGGTTCTTCCGTGGGCTGAGCAGACAGGCCGCACACAGCCAGGTGGGTCACGAGTCCATCGGTGTGGTCGAAGAGGTTGGCGCGGCGGTCGAATCCGTCAAGCCCGGCGACTTCGTGGTTGTGCCGTTCCCGTACAGTTGCGGCAAGTGCCCGGTGTGCAAGGCCGGCTTTGAATCCGTGTGCCCGCACGGCGGCTACTTCTCCGCCTGTCAGGCCGAATACCTGCGCGTACCGGAGGCGGACGGCACCGTGGTCAAGGTGCCCGGTTCGTCGGAAGACTACGATGACGCGACGCTTGCTTCGCTGCTGACCATTTCCGATGTGATGTCCACCGGTTATCACGCGGCGGCTTCTGCCGATGTCAAGCCCGGTGACACCGCCGTGGTCATGGGCGATGGCGCAGTTGGCCTGTGCGGTGTGATTGCCGCCAAGATGCGCGGTGCCACGCGCATTATTGCCATGAGCCGTCACGAGGATCGCGCGGCGCTCGCCCGCGAATTCGGTGCGACTGATATCGTGCCCGAGCGCGATCAGGCCGCCGTCGACAAGGTGCTGGGGATGACCGGCGGCTATGGTGCCGACGCTGTGCTCGAATGCGTGGGCTCCAAGCAGTCCTTCGACACGGCGATCGGTCTGATCCGTCGTGGTGGCGTGATCGGCCGCGTGGGCCTGCCGCATGATGTGGTAATCAGCGCCGAAGGCACGTTCTACGGCAACATCGGCATCAAGGGCGGCCCGGCTCCCGTGCGCCACTATGATCTTGACGCCGGTCTGCTGGACGCGGTGCTTGAGGGGAGGATCAACCCCGGTCGCGTGTTCACCGCCGAGTACGACCTCGACCACATCCAGGACGCCTATGAGGCCATGGACCAGCGCAAGGTGATTAAGGCGCTGATTCGCCTCTAGGCGAGGCGGTTGTATCAGCGAATCGTTCTCAATAAGAAACGTGCGAGGATTCCTCACAAAACAGCACAATCGAACATCAAGGGGATGCCCGGAATTGCAACGTTCCGGGCATCCCCTTGTTCGTTTTGGCCTCAGCGACGGCTCGCACTTTTCTTATTGAGAACCGTTCGCTGAACACCCGGCGCGCGTCTATTGCGCCGTCGAGGCGCCCACCGAAGCGAGTCGCTGATTCACGCGGGTCTGAACCTCGATATAGTACTGCTGCTCCTCGGGGGTCAGCGAATTCTCGTCGATGGCGTCGAGCTTCTTCATGGCATCGTTGTACTTGACCATTATCTTCGCGTAGTCGGCCGCCATGCTCGCCGGGTGCCCGCCGGCGTTGTACTTCTCCATGAAGTCGGCGTACTCGTTCATCAGCGACTCGTAGCTGTCCATCGCGGCCTTGAAATCGGCGTCGGAGCTGGATCCGGTGGAAGCGTCGCCGGAACCCGAATCATCGTTGTTTTGCGTGGCGCCGTTCCCGGACGTGCTGGAAGTCGAAGAGTCGTCCGGGGCGAGGATGAGAATGGCCATGATGGAGTCGCCCTTGGAATCGTATCTGATATTGACCGAGTAGCCGGCGGCGTTCTTCGCGTTGAACGCGGAGGAGCTCTTGAAGTAGTCGACGGTGAATCCCTTCTCCTGCAGAGCCTTGACATAGTTGTCGTACGCTGTGGCATCGGTGCCGCACACCTTGATGTAGAACGCGCTCGAGCTATCCTTCTCGATCTTACCCTTGGAGGATTCCGGCTTGGGCAGCTGACTGGCCAGGTCGGTCGTCGGCCATGAGTAGGCATCGCATTTGGCCTTCGCGGCTTCCTTCGCGGCCTGTTCCGCGGCGTCATGAGAGGCCTTGGCCTCGAGGCCGTTGCGTACGACATCCACGCCGCCGACGATCAGCGCCACCACGGTGATACCGACCGCGACCCAGGCGAGCACGCGCCCCTGCGCCTTGCCGTCCTTGCGGGTTGTGTAGACGGAGAATCCGGACAACAATACCGGCAACAGCGCGAAGAATGCCAACAGACCCCAGCTGTTCACACCGATGAAGGTGATCAGCAGGAACACCGCGGCGACGATGATCGCGAACACCGCCAGCTTGGAGGTCTTCTTGTTACGGACATCGGGTGCGTCGGGTGTATTGGGAGTGCTAGGAGTGCCGGGGGCGATGGGGATGACGCCCGGCGTCTGCGGCGGCACGGTGTTCCCCGCGGGCTGGACCGGCATGGGCTGAGTGGGCTGGACGGGTTGCGGCCCCGATCCTTGGGGTGGCTGTGGCGTGAAATCGGATGGGTTCGTCATGGTCTGCTCTTTCTCTTCAATCGCGCGTTTATGCGCGGACACTGGTGACATCGTCCATTGTCATGGGCGATGCGGCGGCCCGTCATCAGTTGCCAACTGAATTTCGGAAATTTTTTCCGCATGGATGATTCCGGCACCGGAGCCGTGTCGCACGCCGCCGCGCCATGTAGTCTGGTCACAGTGAAACGAACGGGCCAGTCGATTGACGCTCCCGACGGGAGATCTCCCGGCGGTCCGGCATGTGAAGACATACCAGGGGAAGGCGAGGCATGAACGTCAACGATCCGGCGCATCTGACCGATGAGCTGCCGGAACGTCTGCTCGCCAGCGACGACATCGAAACGCAACGGCTGCTGCGTCTCGCCGGAGTGTCCGAACTGTACTGCAGGCAGCGGCGCTCGGGGGGACGACGACGATTATGGACGAACGGCAGACCATGCACGCCATGATGCTCGACGACGCCTACTGCGTCGAACGGGTGCTGGCGGACGGCGCATACGGCGTCACCGAAATGGTGAGCCTCGATGGAGCCGGGCCGTTCGTGCGCAAGAAGATGCCGCTGCGGCTGGCGAGGCGGCGACTGTGGTCCCCACACTCGCCGAATGCGCTTCGTCGCGGTGCCGCGCGTCGAGGCGACCTACGAGCTGCCCGACATGTTCGTGGTCGTTTACGACTACGTGGACGGCGTGACGCTCGACCATTACGTCGGCGAGCGCGACGATGACAACGGTGATGGCGTCTACGGCTCGGATGTCGCCATTTCGCTCATCCTGCGCGACGAGAAGGGGAACTTCGTGTTCTGGCGTAGTGAGTATGTGCGTAAACCGGCCAAAGGCGAATCCCGCGCGTTCTCCATCCAGATCTATGGTCTGCCCAAGTACGCCTCCTATGAGGCGTACGCCTATGCCTCGTAGATGTTTCTCCTTTGGAAGAGGTACATTTGTCTTGTTGCGGAGAGCTATCTGCGTTCAATGAAGTGCCTGAAACATGAGAACCCGAGTATCAACGTTGCAATGACGGCGTTTGTACTCGAGGGTTCCCATTCGGTACCTCTCTGAAGACAGTCAGCATTCTGCAGGAGGTCGAATGTACCTCTTGCAACGAAGATAGATGCTTGCAACGGTCCGAATATGTCCCTTGTCGGCCAGTTGGCGTCCCTACAATGGGGGATGACGTGACGCGTCGTAGGAGACTTGAGTGAAGGGGTGCCCAATATGCAGCGGATACGGGACGATGCGCGCCCGGAGTCGATCGAGGTGCGCGGCGCGCGCGTGCATAACCTCAAGAACGTCGACGTCGACGTGCCTCTGGGCGAACTGGTCGGTGTGGCCGGCGTCTCCGGTTCGGGCAAGAGCTCGCTCGCACTCGGCGTGCTGTATGCCGAAGGCTCACGGCGATATTTGGAGGCGCTGTCCACGTACACGCGCCGCCGCCTCACTCAAGCGAGCCGCGCGCAGGTGGACGAAGTACTGCACGTGCCCGCCGCGCTGGCCCTGCACCAGCGGCCCGCGGTGCCCGGCATACGCTCCACCTTCGGCACGATGACCGAATTGCTCAACAGCCTGCGTCTGTTGTTCTCACGTCTCGCCTCACATGTGTGCCCGCATTGCGGCGCACGCAACGAACCGACTCTCAACGTGGCCGCCGGCCTGCCCATCGTCTGCGCGAATTGCGGCAAGGATTTTCACGCGCCCGGCGCTGAATCCTTGGCCTTCAACTCGGCCGGCGCATGCCCGGCCTGCGCCGGCACCGGCATCGTGCGCGAGGTGAACCGCGCGGCGCTCGTACCCGACGAATCGAAAAGCATCGACGAGGGCGCGGTGCTGCCATGGGGTTCGTTGATGTGGGACCTGATGAAACAGGTCGCCGGCGCGATGGGCGTGCGCACCGACGTGCCGTTCAAGGACCTCACCCCCAAAGAACGCGACATCGTCTTCAATGGCCCGGCCGTCAAGAAGCACATCCTGTACAAGCCGAAGAAAGGCGACGACTTCGCCGAACTCGACTTCACGTATTTCAACGCCGTGTACACCGTCGAGAACGCGCTCGCCAAAGCCAAGGACGAGAAGGGGCTGAAACGCGTGGCGCGGTTCCTCGAGGAGAAAACCTGCCCGGATTGCGGCGGCACGAGGCTCAGCGAGGCGGCGCGCGCCCCACGGGTGCGCGGACTGAATCTCGCCGAGGCGAGCGCGATGACCTTGGACGCGGCGGTGGACTGGGTGCGTGGCGTGCCCGGGTCGCTCGGGGCCGACATGCGCCCGATGGCGACGAACATCTGCGAATCCTTCCTCGATGTGGCCCGCCGGTTGTTGGAGCTTGGACTCGGCTACCTCGCGCTCGATCGCGCCGGAGCGACCCTGTCGACCGGCGAACGCCAGCGCGTGCAATTGGCCCGCGCCGTGCGCAACCGCACCACCGGCGTGCTCTACGTGCTCGACGAACCGTCCATCGGCCTGCACCCGGCGAATGTGGACGGTCTGCTCGGCGTGATGCGTGACCTCGTGGCGGATGGCAACTCCGTGGTGGTCGTCGACCATGATGTGCGTGTGCTCAAGGCATGCGATCATCTCATTGAAATGGGTCCGGTCGCCGGTGCCGAAGGCGGGCATGTGATCGCGCAGGGCACGGTCGGCGACGTGGCGGCGAATCCGCGCAGCCGCATCGCGCCGTTCCTGGCCGATGGCGAAAGTGTCCGTGAACGCGGGTGCATGCCCGTCTCGCATATGTTCGACCTTGGGCATATTCGCATGACAACCAGTCAGCTGCATACGGTCAAGCCGCTGGATGTTGATATTCCGCGCGGCCGTCTGGTGGCGGTGACCGGCGTATCCGGCTCCGGCAAAACCACGATGGTGCTCGAATCGTTGATTCCCGCGCTCAAGGCACGGTCTGCGGGGGAGAAGCCGCCCGAGCATGTGCGCTCGATCGACGCCGACGGCATCGAGCGCGCGAACCTCATCGACGCCACGCCGATCGGCGCGAACGTGCGTTCCACCGTGGCCACCTACGCCGACATCCACGACGACCTGCGCCGCGCCTTCGCCCGAAGCGACGAAGCCAAGGCGGGCGGTTGGAAGGCCGGCGACTTCTCCTACAACACCGGCAGACTGCGCTGCCCTACATGCGACGGCACCGGTTCGATTTCGCTCGACGTGCAGTTCCTGCCCGACGTCGACATCGAATGCCCCGACTGCCGGGGCTCCCGGTATGCGCCCGAAGCCGACGCGATTCACCGCACGACCAAGGACGGGCGCGAACTCACCCTGCCGCAGCTGATGGCGATGAGCGTGGATCAGGCGTTGGCCGTGACCGTCGACATGCGCAAGGTGCATGCGCGACTGACCACGCTGCACGATCTGGGTCTGGGCTACCTGACGCTCGGCGAGCCGACGCCGGCGCTTTCGGGCGGTGAGGCGCAACGCCTGAAGCTTGCCAGCGAAATGGGCAGGGCTCAGTCGCACGCCGTGTTCGTGTTCGACGAGCCGACCATCGGCCTGCATCCGCTCGATGTGCGGGTGCTGCTCGGCGTGTTTGACCGACTCGTGGCGTCCGGCGCGACCGTCGTGGTCATCGAACACGACCTCGACGTGATCGCCAACGCCGACTGGGTGATCGACATGGGGCCGGGCGGCGGCGAAAGCGGCGGGCGCATCGTCGCCGCCGGCACGCCGGAGCAGATCGCGGCCGATGCGAACAGCGTCACGGGCCGGTACCTGAGGTGACTGTATCCGTGGGCGACCCACATGGCGGTCATGCACGGCTGCGAGGGATGCCGCGCGAGTAGGATGACCGTCCGTGGTTCAGGTTCATGGCATCAGACGCGCGAGCGCGGACGCGAAATACCGGCAGATGACCGGCCAGCCGGTCAAACCGTTGATTCTCAGACTGTGTCTGCCGGCGGTGATCTCCAATCTGGTGACCACCGCCTACAATTTGACCGACACTTTTTTCATAGGGCAGCTGGGCACCGCGCAATCCGGCGCGATCGGCATCGCGTTCTCCATCATGACCGTGATGCAGGCGCTCGGCTTCTTCTTCGGCAACGGCGCGGGCAACTCGATGAGCCGCGAACTCGGCAAACAGAACAACGAGCGGGCATCCCGGCTGCTGGCCGTAGGCTTCGCGGGCGCGGTGATCTCAGGTCTGACGATCGCCGCGATCGGGCTGCTGACATTGCGGCCGCTGGTCGTCATGCTGGGTTCGACTCCCACGATTGCGCCGTACGCGGTGCAATACCTGACGCCATTGCTGGTCGCCGCGCCCTGCGTATGCGGGTCGTTCGCGCTCAACGGGCTGCTGCGCTACCAAGGCCAGTCGGCGTTCGGCATGATCGGCTTGGTTTCGGGCGCGCTGCTGAACTTCTTGCTCGCGCCGCTGCTCATCTTCGTGGCGGGCCTCGGGATATTCGGCGCCGGGCTGGCCACCGCCATCTGCCAGACGGTGAGCTTCGCGATTCTGACGACGATGAGCGCCAGATTCGGCGTGATGAAACTGTCGTTGCGCAACTGCCGGCCGGATGTGCTGCTCATGCGCGAGGTGGCCGGCGGCGGCCTGCCCTCGCTGATTCGGCAGGGTGCGGGCTCGATCTCCGTGACCTGCGTGAACATCGCCGCCAACCCGTTCGGCGACGCGGCCATCGCCGGCATGGCCATCGTGATGCGCATCATGTTGGGCGCCAACTCGGTGATCGTGGGCCTCGGCCAGGGCTTCCAGCCGGTGTGCGGATACAACTACGGCGCCGGCCTGTACGCGCGCGTCAAGGAAGGGTACTGGTTCTGCGTGCGGCTCGCCACCGGCGTGCTTGTGGCGTTGGCCGCGCTGCTGTGGATGTTCGCCCCGCATCTGGTCGAGATCTTCCGCTCCGACCCGGCCGTGGTGGCGGTGGGTGTGTCCGCATTGCACATTCAATGCTGCACGGTGGTGTTCAATGGCTTCAACATGATGGGCAATATGATGACCCAGACCATGGGCCGCACCGGCATCGCCTCGTTCCTGGCATTGTGCCGGCAGGGCCTGTTTCTGGCGCCGATCGTACTGGTGCTGCCGTTGGCGTTCGGCGTGCTCGGCGTGGAAATGGCACAGTCGGTGTCCGACGTGCTCACCTTCGCGGTCACCATTCCATTCATGCGCCGCATCCTACGCGAATTGAGCTGATTCGCCGCCCCATGCGCAGGCGATGGCGACGGCGACGGGTCGGACGGATTCGATAAAATGCATTGTGCATACGTTTTCAACAGCGTTTCGTCGCGGCATCGGGCAGTGATCGCCGGACGGCGACGAACCGACGAAGGCAGGGAGGCATACGAATCATGGAACGGACGAACGGCAAACGCATCGCCATCGTGACGGGCAGCGCCCTCGGACTGGGCTATGAACTCACGCGACAGCTCATCGATCGCGGATGGTTCGTCGCCGGCATCGACTTCAACGCCGAACGCCAGACCGAACTGGCCGGCGAATTCCCCCGGGGCTCTTACCACGGGTTCGTCGGCGACGTGTCCGACGAGGACTTCGTCAAAGCCTCGGTGGCCGAGATCGCCAAGATCGGGCACATCGACCTGCTGATCAACAATGCCGGGCAGCCCTCGTTCAAGATGCCGACCGCCTACGAGGCCGCCGACGTGGACAAATGCCTCAAAGGCCTCAAGGGCATGATTCTGTGGTGCGTCCAGACGCTCAAGGCATGCGACGAACAGAACCTCAAAATCGCCAACGTGATGAGCACCGCCGCTACGCGCGGCAACGCCAACGAATCCGTGTACTGCGCCACCAAATGGGGTGAGAAGGGGTATACACAGAGCCTCAAGGCCGCGTACAAGGGGTCGAGCGTCACCGTCGTGGGCGTGTACCCCGGCGGCATCGACACCGACTTCTACCGCGAGAGCCACGACTACGTCTCACTCGACAAGCAGCACACGTTCATGCCCGCCGCCGATCTCGCCGGCGTGGTGCTCGACAACCTGCTCAGCGAGGCGCGCCTCACCGTCTCCGACATTCTCATCGAGCGCCTGTACCGTTGACCATGGCATCGGCGCACGGCAATGGCAGGCAATCCCGGCGCAGGCCCGCAGCCGGCGACATCGAGTCGCTGTACCGCGCGCTGTCCGCGGAGCTGAGCCCGACCGGATGGTGGCCGGCGGACACCACATTCGAGATCATGGTGGGCGCGGTGCTCACGCAGAACACCGCGTGGGGCAATGTGGATCGTTCGCTCGCGGCGTTGAAGGCGGAGAGCATGCTCGACCCCCATGCGTTGACGGTCGTGGAGCCGGAGCGTTTGCAGGAGCTGATTCGGCCGTCGGGCTTCTACGTCAACAAATCCAAGACCCTGCGCTCGTTGAGCCGTTGGTATGTGGAGCGTTGCGACGCCTCTCCCGAAGGAGCCGACGGCATCACCGACGCCGAGCTGCGCGCCGAACTGCTCGGATTGTTCGGCATCGGCGGCGAAACGGCCGACGATATGATGCTCTACGTGTTCTCCCGCCGCACGTTCGTGGCCGACACCTACGCACGGCGCCTGTTCGCGTTCCTCGGCTTCGATGCGCCGGCCGGATACCCGGCGTTCCATAAGGCGTATGCCCCCGTGGTGCTGGACACCGGGCTGGACGTCGCCGACCTTCAGGAATTCCATGGGCTCATCGACGAGTTCGGCAAAGCCTACCGCGACGATGCGGCAAAAAACGAGTCGTTTCTCCAGTCGTGGCGACCGGGAGAGGCTGCTCCTCGCCCGACGGAGTGACGAGACGGTGCCACGGGTATGTTGAAACGAGTTATGATGGACAATCATGAGCTTGATTGAGATGATGATTCTGGGGTTCCTTTCGGAGCGTTCCATGTGCGGCTACGAGTTGCGCAAGAAGATGGAGCAGCTGCAGGGGTACGCGCGCAAATTCAGCGACGGCGCGATTTATCCGGCGACCAATAGGCTCGTCGAAGCGGGATTGATCTCCGAACAGGCGTCGATTCGCGACGGGCGCCAGCGTCGCGTGTTCACCCTGCTGGACGCGGGTCGCGCCAAGTTGATCGACGAGCTTAAAAGCACCAGTGGTTTCAATCTCACCGATTTCACCCGGTGGACCGTCGTGCTTACCTTCCTGTCCGTCGTGCCAGACAAAACCGACCGCGACGCGGTGTTGCGCCGCCGTTACGATTTGCTCAACGGCCACGACGTGCATTTCTTCTACTGTGACGCGGGCAATCCGTTGAGCGCCGAGCAGATCGACGACCCGTACCGCAAGGGTATCATCACCGTGCATGACGCGCAGATCGCCGCCGAACTCGAATGGCTGCGTTCGATGCTGGAGATGTAAGGAGCAATGGGTCAATTCGCTATTATGGTTGGCCAGTTGGTCGGCTTCTTCATCATGCTGATGGTCGGATACGGATGCGTGAGGCTTCGCTTCTACGGCCAGACCGCGCTCGACGGCATGTGCTCGCTGCTGCTCAACGTGCTTATCCCGTTGCTGGTGTTCTCGAACGCCATGGCGGGTGCGGACCGCGCGCAGGTCGAGGCCAATTGGGGCGCCATGCTGCTGACCGCGGTGATGTACGCCCTGCTTATCTTCGTGTTCCGCTTGGTCGCGTGGGCGTTGCGGCTTAAGGGATCACGTAGCCACGTGTTCCAGGCGGCACTGATCTTCGGCAACGCCGGGTTCATCGGCATTCCAATCATCATGGCGTTATGGCCGCACGAGGGTGCGATCTACGTCGCGTTGATGTCGATCGTCGATCAGACGCTGCTATGGACGTACGGCGTATGGCTGTGCGAGCCGGTTCCCGAACCCGGTACCGTCGCATCACCCGACGCCGCCGGCCGGCCCACGCTCGGCCTGCGCGTGCGCAATCTGCTGGGGAGGTTCGTCAACCCCGCGTTCATCGGGGTGATGCTCGCCTTGGTGCTGATCATGCTCGGCGTGAGGATTCCCTCGATCGTCCTGACTCCGCTGCGCACCATCGGCGGCATGGCCACGCCGATGTCGTTGATCTACCTGGGCGGCCTGTTCGCGCTGACCAAATGGTGGGGCGTGCTGAAACGCTACGAACTGTACGTGGGGCTGGTCGCCAAGATGATCGCCTTCCCGCTGGGCCTGTACGCGCTACTCACCGCGGCCGCCGGAGCGCTGCCGGAGCTGCCGATCACCCACGACATGATCATGATGATCACGTTGGTGGCCGGCCTGCCGACCATGACCACCATCGCCATGTTCACCGCCCGCAGGAACAACATGCCCGACTACGCGGTCGGCTTCGTGCTCGTAAGCACGCTGTTCTCGCTGCTTTCGCTGACCATCGTGTCGGCGGTGGTGTTCTGACGAGCGCGAGCGACAGTCCTTTGATTCAACGCAACGCGTCGTATTCGGCCTCGACCGGCTCCAGCCACTCGTTCGAGGCGCCGTCCACCGCGTTCATGATGGCGATATGCGCGAAGTCGGAATCCGGCGCGGCCCCCTGCCAGTGCTTGGTCTCCGGCGCCACGTACACCACGTCGCCGGGGTTGAGCTCAACTGGCTCCTTGCCCCACTCTTGGTAGTAGCCGCGCCCGCCCACGGCAATGAGAATCTGACAGGCCTTGTGATGGATATGCCAGTTGTTGCGGCAACCCACCTCGAATGTGACGTTGGAAACGTTGACTTCCTTGCCCGAGACCAGCAGTGCCAGATAGCTCTGCCCAATGAAATACTTGGCGTATGCGTCTTCCCGATGCACGGCCGCATCCGCACCACGCCCGCCGCGACGCCCTGCTCGACGAACGTTTCCGCTGAATCGACTTCCGGTGAGGTCGGGTCCGCTCGAAGGTGTTCGGTCCACCTTCAGTTGCGTACGGTAAAACCGGCATCCGCGATGCGTTCGCGCATGTTCCGCGCAATCGATATGCATCGGGTTCGTGGGATGCCGGCTTTCATGCCGATGTCTGCCATGTCCTCAACGGTGATGCCGCGCCCCTTACCATTGACCGCAGTGGTGTGTTCGCCGTTGATACCGGGATTCTCGGTAAGGTCGTACGCGGGGGAGAGGCTCCAAGCGCCGGACTCCGCATCATGCAGGTAGGAGAAGTTCTTCGCGTGGTCGTCGCGATTGCCGATGAACACATTGAAACACATGAGTCGATACAATCGTTCGCATTCCTTGATGCCGCCGGTCATGCGCATGGTCAATCGCATCAGCAAGGCGTAGTCCAGATTGGCGATGCGGTGTGAAGTCTCCAACAGGCCGCCGGCGGAAACCATGTGCACCTTGCCGATTTCGCCGTTCGTGAGCGGTATGCGGTCAAAGCGCTTGACGCCAAAATAGCCTGCGCATCGACGTGAAGGGAACAACCTGATTTCCGGCATGTCGATTCCGCAAGTGCGTGCAAGATTCGATATGTGGTATTCCATCTCGCCGATATCGGGTGCATCCACGGATGAGGGGAACTTGATGAGCCATTCCTCGCCATTGATTGTGGTGAGGATTTTCGGGCGGGCTCCGCCTGACGAACCGCCAAGGACAAACAGCTGGTCGAGGTCATTCGAGAAGTCGGCGCTCATCACATTCAGGCATTCCTCGGCGAGTGAGTCGAGATCGGGGAATGATTGCAGGTCATCGTCGATTGTTGAAGCGGGTTCGTATTCCAGTGCGCCCATGCCGCCATGACCTACGATCGATAGACGCGCCAGCGGGCCGACCGAATACGGGTCGATGCCATGTTGACGCAGCATTCGGTCGGTCAGCAGTCGTCCCCATCCGTCGGGCATGCTGTCGTCGAACACGCCGAACATGCCGTTCAGCGGATCTCTTTGGGCGACGAACACGCCATCTCTGAGCGGAAGGCTTATCGGGCTGATGGAAAAACCGTGCGTCAGCCAGGTCTTGTCGTAGGCGAACGCCAGTGTGCGGGAAGGTGACATGGTAAGCATTCCGACGGTATTGCCTGCGAGCAGCACGCGCACGCGGTCTACATCCAGTAGCGGGGTCATCCGATGTCCTTTCCGTGGCGCGTCGCTGTGACCACGTCATCGATCGAGCGGTAATACGGCTGGGAGAACAGTGCGTCGAAATCCTGTTCGCAGTCCAAGGCGAAGGCGATGCCGACCAGTGCGTTCAGTGATATCTCATGGAGTTGTTCGAATCGACGAATCGACCCGAGACTCACCCCTGATTTTCGGGCGAGATCGGACTGCGTCATGCCGTGTTCCTTGCGTCTCATGGTCATTCGCCGGGCGATACCGGCCATTACTTCTCCGGGAAGCGGCTCATCTAACAAATCATACATACTAATATTTTAGCAATACTTATGAAATTATATAGTAATTACTACTATATTGGTAGCATTCATCATGTCGTGTCAGTCCTATCCGGCGCTTGTAGGTGGCCTTTGCCAGAGGACGGCGGCGGCGTCAAGCGCATGCTGGATATCGGCTGCGGGCCGGGCAACAGCACGGCCGTGCTGCGCGAACGCTACCCGCACGCCGAGATTCTCGGCGTCGACAGCTCGCCGGACATGATCGAGGCGGCTCGCAAGGCCTACCCGGACATCGATTTCCAGCTGTGCGACGTGTCGACGCATCGGTGAAGTTCGTGACGTTCATCGACACGATGCTCTCGCTCGTGGTCACGCAGGACGTTCTGCCGGAGGCCGAGGGCGCGCAACATGCCGCACAATCCTCCGGGCTGTTCGGCATCGGACTCGGAGCGTTGACCATGATCATCGGATTGTGGATGCTGCTGCGTCGGCGCTGGGCCGCTGTGGATTCGGTGCTCGATTCCGAGCAATAGCGGCGCATTGGCCGGCAATGGCCGACTGCAGGAGGGGCAGAGGTCCCGTTTTCTGATGTGTACGAACATACATATACGAGGGGGACAGCATGGAACCCGCATGAATGCTATGATTGCCGATATGCCATCCCAGTCATCCCGAGTCGACCCCGAGCGACAGCAGCACATCATCGACGCCGCGCTGCGCGTCATCGCGTCACGTGGAGTGGCAGGCACCTCGCATCGCGGCGTCGCCGCCGAGGCGCACGTGCCCCTCGGCTCCATGACATACTATTTCGACGGCATGCACGATCTGCTGCACCAGGCGTTCGACCAGTTCGCCCGGGCCTCCGTACTGAAATTCGCCGCGCGCATGCAGTCCGCCTCGACCGTCGACGAAGCCTGCGACGCCATCGCGCTGAGCATCGAACGAGACATGCTCGGCAACCAGCGCGACCTGAACATCAACCTTGAGTTCTACACGCTCGCCGCGCGCGACCTGTCCTTCCGCGACATCAGTGACCGCTGGATGTCGGCGACACAGAAGGTCATGGGCCGGTTCTTCGACTCCGAGACCACGGTGCTGCTCGACGCGATGATCGAAGGCCTGACACTGCACCGGGCGCTGGGCGGGGAACCACGCAACCCCCAGTCCATCCGCGACGGCATTCGGCGCATCATCGACCACCGGCGCTGACGGCAACGGGAGTGCGCCAAAATGCGCCACCCACTGATGGACCACATAATTCAGGAACACGGACCTATAGTGGGAAACAGGGTAAATCAACGCCGTTTGCCCATAACAGTGAAGGTCTTCTTGGGAAGAAGGATCCATGACCAATCCGAACGCGCCATATGCCGCCCAGCCGCAGCAATCCGGCTTTCAACCGCAGCCCCAGTTCCAGCTGCAACAGCCCTATGCTCCCCGGCCGGTCGCACCCCTGCGTACGCAGCGCGGACTGCTGAAATACGTGCTGCTCGGTCTCGTCACGTTCAGCATCTACGACATCTGGCAGATGAGCGAAGTGGGAGACAGCCTGAACCTGCTCGCGTTCAAACGCGACGGCAAACACACAATGCACTACTGCCTGATGTTCTTCCTGGTGGGATGGGTCACGCTGGGCATCGGCTGGCTGGTGTGGTATCACCGCGTATCCGGCCGCATCGGCGAAGAACAGGCCGCGCGCGGTCTGCCCGTCACGGTCACCGCCTCGACATTCTGGCTGTGGGGCATCCTCGGCTCGCTCATCGCAGTGGGACCGTTCATCTATATATACAAGCTGCTGCACGCGATGAATGACCTGTCCGCGGACTACAACGTGCGCGGCTTCTGAACGAGACACGGATCGAAATCGGGCTCCCCGCCACAGGGAGCCCATAATCGCATTCAGTCAATCAGCTTGTAACCGTGGTCGGCAACCACGGACTTGAGCTTCTCGATATACGTCTCGGCGGCCTTCGACAGTTTGGCGCGCTCATTGGTGACCCAGCCCACCAGCATCGTTTCGTCGGTGTCCAACGGCACGGTGACGATCTTCTCGTTGTTCAGGTCGCCGTTGTCGATGCCGGTGCACACCGTGTACCCGTTCAGGCCGATGATGAAGTTCAGGATCGTCGCACGATCGGTCACGTTGATCTGCTTGGGGGAGTACTCCGGCCACACGGCCTCCTCGGCGAAGAAGAAGCTGCCCTCCTCGCCCTGCTCGTACTGGATGAACGGGAACGGCTTGAGGTCGTCCATCGTGACCTTCTTCTTGCCGGCGAGCGGGTTGTTGCGCGAGATGAACACGTGCAGCGGCGCACGGAACAGCGGATGAAACTCCAGATGCTTCTCGCGCAGCATCTTGCCGATCACGTCCTTGTTGAAGTCCGACAGGTAGATGATGCCGATCTCCGAAAGCATGTTCGCGACCTGGTTGATGATGTCCTTCGTGCGGGTCTCACGGATCGTGAACTCGTACTCGTCGGACTTGATGGAGTCGATCATCTCAACGAACGCCTCGACGGCGAACATGTAGTGCTGCGTGGACACGGAGCACAGCTGCTTGCGCGGCTTCGCGTTCTTGTAGCGCTCCTCAAGCAGGTCGGCCTGGTCGAGCACCTGACGGGCGTAAGTGAGGAATTCGGCGCCGTCCACCGTCAGGGCGATGCCCTGCGAGGAACGAGTGAAGATCTCGATGCCGAGCTCGTTCTCCAGTTCCTTGACCGACGAGCTCAACGCCGGCTGGGAGACGTACAGTTCATGCGACGCCTCGTTCATGGATCCGCACTCGACGATCTTCACGATGTATTTCAGCTGCAGCAGTGTCATAAGCAGCATTTATAAGGCCGACCATGGACGAAACCATTGAAATCATTGGGATTGCCGGCATTTCACCAGGTGCGGGGGTATAAGCTCAATTTATCATGCGGCGGGCTTGCGGTGCGGTATGCGCAAGGCACGCTCTCAAAACTCGCAGATACACCGGACGACTGACGTTTTTTGCCCCATATCTGCGAGTTTTGAGAGCACCGAATCCGGTTATTCCTACAGCCTCACACCGAGCGAAGCGAGCGATTCGCGGGCCTGGAGAGCATTGTCGAACAGAAGACCGTGGATACCGACCTCGTTGGCCCCGACGATGTTCTTCGCCGTGTCGTCGAAGAACACGCAATGCCCGGCTTCGAGGCCGAATCGTTGCAGTGCGAGCTCGTAGATGTCGGCGTTCGGCTTGTGCATCTTCTCGATGCCGGAGACCACGGTGTCCTGCAGCAGTTCGCCAATCTGCGGGTATTTCTCGAACGCGATGTGAATCGTCTCATGAGACCAGTTCGTCAGTCCCCACACACCGTACCCATGCCGCTTCAGGTCGCGCAGCAGATCTTCCATGCCGGGCAGCATGCGCGGCAGGGCGTCGCCGTAATGTTCGATGTAGTAGGCGAAGATCGGAGCGATGTCCTCGCCCTGCTCCCGCACCACGTCGGGGTAGATGTGAGAGAAGTCCTCGCCGGCGTCCATGCGGTCCTCATAGCGGAAGAACCCGTGCGGGTCGTCGGGTGCGCATATCGCGTCCACCGTGTCCTGGGGGAAATGCCCGGTCAGGCATGCGCGGGTCTGCCAGTCCAGCAGGACGCCACAGAAATCGAAAATCACATCGGTGATGGGGGAGTTGCTCATGATGCTCCTCAACGTTGGAATAGGGGGAATAGGATGGTGTCTGATTTGTTGATCCGGACGGAATAGGTCTCCGGCCGGCGCAGTCGCGCAAGCGGTCGGGATGCGTCGACGCCGGGTATCATGCGATACCGGCCTCCGCATCCTGACCGCCCTCGCGCCCTTACGACAGCAGTTCCGCGAAAGTCGCGGGAATCATGCCGATCACATCGGATGCGACGATGGGATGCCCCAGCTTGGTGCGCAGATGACGGTCATCGGAACCGTAAATCGTCGGGGGCGTAAACCCGCGCTGATCCGACTGCGACGCCTGAGCGGCTGCATATCCGTGCAGGTAGGCGGCGCAGGCGGCGACATCGGGAGCCGAAACGTCCTCGTCGTCCTGTTGGGCGAGCAACGCCCCCAGCATGCCGGCGAGCACATCGCCCGCCCCCGCGGTGCCCAGCCACGCCGGGGCGCGGCCGGAGACGACCACACGCACATGCTGCTCATCATCCGCGAATCCACCCTGCGCATCCGACTCCCGATCGGTGTCGGCCGGCTCGCCCACGACAATCGTGACCGCGCCTTTGAGCAGCACGGTGGCGCCGGTGAGCTCATGGGCCCGCAACGCCCAATGCAATGGCTCGTTCTGCACATCCGACGCATCCACATCCTCGCCCCTGGCGGTGAGCAGCGAGGCGAGCTCCCCGGCGTGCGGGGTGATGACGACCTGCGGCGGCACCTCGTCGGGCAGCAGGTCGAGAGCGCCCGCGTCGACCACCAGCGGGGGCATATCATAGGCGAGGTCATCATCGTCATCCGGGTCATCGTCAGAGGACAACGCATAATGCGTCAGAAGCTTGGCGATGGTCTCACGCTGGAAATCATCATCCTCGGTCTCACCCGTCGGAACGCCGGAGCCCACGACCCAGGCCTGCACGCGCCCCTTGCCGAGTACGGCCTCCGGGACCGCGTCGAGCACCATATCACGACACACCTGCGGACCCATGTAGCGGATCATGCCGATGTTCGTCTTGGCCGCGGCCTTGCACGACAGCACCGCGGCGCCGGGGTACCGTTCGGAGCCGGTGATCAGACCGGTCACGCCACGTAAGTACTTCGTGTCTGCAAGCCGGGGGAGTCGGACGGTCTCAGCCGCGTTGTCGCCGGAAACCGCCTCGACGAACGGCATATGGCCGTCGATGTCGAAACTGAAGTCCACCAGCGTCACGCGACCGCAGGCGTACGCCGCGGGAGGCAGCATAAGGCACGGCTTCAGGGCGCCGAACGTGACCGTGACATCGGCAGGGATATACGGGCCTGTGATGGCACCGTCGTCGACTCCCACGCCAGAAGGGACGTCCACCGCGACGACCAACGGGAACTCGCCGGTCGAGTCGCCGGCGGGAAGGGCGGTGCGGTCGGGGATCGTGCCGTCGACACCCAGCGAGGATGCGACCGTGCCCGCGATGCCGTGCAGCGCCCCGCTCAGGCCGATGCCCGTCATCGCGTCGATGATGACATGCGCGTGCTGGGCGAGTTCCACCGCGGCCCGAAGCCTTTCACCGGCCTCTCCCGCGCTGAAGCCGGCAGCGCACCCCGGAATCTCGGAGGCCGGGTCGAGGATCAGCACCTTGCCGCCGGCGCGGACGAATGCGGCGAACCCCTCGCCATGCAGCGTGCGGCCGACCGCGACGGCGGTGACCGAAGCGCCGTTGCCCGCCAGCATCGTCGCGGCGAACAGCCCGTCGCCACCGTTGTCGCCGCTGCCGGCGAGCAGCACAATGTTCGACTCCTCCAACGCGACGCCCTCATCTTCGAGCATTTCGGCGACGACATGGGCTGTGGCGGCGGAAGCCATCCTCATCAGTGGGACACCGTTCTCAAGCAGTGGCCGTTCCATCTCCCGCACGTCTCGCGCCGTGAAGGCGGCGTGACGAAGAACGTGGAGCCTGTTCTCATCTGTCTGCCCTGCCATGATGCATCCTCCTTGGTTCATGGATCGTTTCCATCAATCGGACTTTGCCCGTCCCTCCACTCTACTCGCTGTCGAGCCGTCGCGGCGACGCGTCTGCGATACCGTTACACGAGTTCGCGCGCGCGAGCGGTACGAGCACTCGCGGCGGACGGCTGGACCGTGGGGGCTCTCACGTGACGGCTGCGGCGACGACACGCGGAAGTGTCGCCGCCGCTGTACTTCAAGCGCTCGAAGCGGCTACCGTGACATCTCAAAGCGAGTCATAATGACCGCCGATCGCAGTCAAACCGCAAGGAGATATCATGTTCGATGAGCTGAAAAGCCGCATGAACAAGTTCTGGAACGATGACAGGACGCTGGCACAGACAGACCCGGAATTCGTCGAGCTGTTCTCGAACTTCGCTTATGACGAGGTCGTCAACGAGCCGGGAGCGAATCACCCCGATCTGGACGACTCCACACGCTCCATGGCCATTCTGGCGGCGTTGATCGGATGCCAGGGTCTCGACGACTTCGAGCTGATGGTGCCGGTCGCGTTCGAATCCGGCGTCAGTGCCGTCCAGGTCAAGGAAATCGTCTACCAGGCGGTCGCATATCTCGGTTTCGGACGTGTACTGCCGTTCCTGAAGAAGACCAATGAGATACTGGAGGCGAAGAACATCCGCCTCCCGCTCGAACCGCAATCCACCACGACGCCCGAAACCCGCGCCGAGGCGGGCGAGCAGGCGCAAATCGACATCTTCGGCGAGCGCATGCAAGGCTTCGCGCAATCAGGGCCGGAGAAGACCCGTCACATCAACAAGTGGCTGGCCGGCAACTGCTTCGGCGACTATTACACGCGCGGCGGGCTCGACACGCGCCGCCGCGAGATGATCACGCTGTGCTTCCTGGCCGCGCAGGGAGGGTGCGAGCCGCAGCTCACCTCCCATGCGGTGGCCAACATGCGCGTGGGCAACGACGAGAGGTTCCTGATCGCCGTCATCTCCCAGTGCACGCCGTATATCGGTTATCCGCGCACGCTCAACGCGTTGCGGTGCATCGCCGACGCGGCGGCGAAGGCGTGACAGTCGGCGCGGGCCGTCAGGCTTCCTCGTGCCAGTGCGGGTTCTACGCGAAGGAACGTCCCTCGGGATTGTCCATCGCGGCGATGCGCACGATCGTCGGATCCTTAAGCATCTGGTTGGCGTGGCCCAATGGGCTCCACGCCTCGGTGATGGTGCCATGCGCCTGATCGTAGGCGCGCTGCCCGGCCTGCTGGAAGAAGGGGTACAGCTCTACTCGGTTGACGGCCGGCGTGACTCCGGTGGAGCGAATCAGCAAGTCGATATGACCCGGCAGGAAGTTGCTGACGCCGATGTGCTTGACGATGCCCTGCTTCTGCGCGTCGACGAGCGCCTGCCACGCCTCGACGGACTGGCCCTGCGACGGGTTGGGCCAATGAATCAGATACAGGTCGATGTAGTCGAGTCCCATGCGGGCCACGGACTCCTCGATCGTGACGCGCGCCTGATCGTACTGGTGATGACGGCCCGGCAGCTTCGACGCGACGATGATGTCCTCTCGCGGCACCTCTGATTCGCGGATAGCCTTGCCGACCACGCCCTCGTTCGGACATCTATCTGCGTTTCGAGGGGTTGGTGCCCGAGTAGAGCCGGGCCGGAAACCGCATGATTCCAATGCGGGATGTCCCCGCATACTCCGGATATCGCGTTTGGGCAACCCCTTGAAACGCAGATAGATGTTCCGAGAGCGCGAAATCAACCCCTCGAAGCGAAGATACCGGGTATCAGCCTGCCAGCGGAGGCAATGAGGCACGGTAAAAACGGGTTATAGGCCAGAATGTGTGTGTCCGGGATAAGCCGTCACGTCTTGTGCTGACTGGTGCGTCGCCGGGTTGAATGTGGGTGCCGGGACCTTCGGGGCCGGCAGGCGGCTGCGCCGTATCGCGGTGGCGCTCATGCGCGTCGGGGGCGGTTCATCGCGGAACACGTGGTGGAACCGTGTTCGTGAAGTTCATGTCCCCCAAGTATGACGAAACGGGATTCCAGCGACTTGTAATCGTTGGGATCCCGCCATTCTTGTCGGGCCGGCGGGATTTGAACCCGCGACCCCTTGACCCCCAGTCAAGTGCGCTACCAAACTGCGCTACGGCCCGAACAGTGCGAAAAGCACCGAGAAGAGAATTTACCATATGACGTCAATAACGCAAAACAAGCGTGTCGCGACTCGGGTAATTCCCGACTATCACCTCGCAATAGGGAGACACCAGCTACATAGACGGCATGGCCCATCCAAGTCTTATCCAAGTTCCATCTGCGCATACCATTGCAGTGCGGCAGCCAGCCGCCCCACCCCGGATACCCCCATAATGGATACGTCTGCGGGATGATTGGCGAACGAAGCACCACGCGAGTAGACTATAGGAATGTTTGCCGAAGATCTGAAACGGACGGAGAAGATGACAGTGGACGATGTGTTCGAGCAGTCGGCGCAGAAGATGCGCGAGCAGGGCATGAGCGAGATCGCCATCTCGCAGTTCAGGCACGCATACCATGTGTGGGCCAGCGAGAAGGAGAGCGCGTGGATCCGCGAGGACACCGTCGAGCCGCTGCACGGCGTGCGGAGCTTCCATGACGTGTACAAGACCATCGATCATGACAAGGCAGTGCACGCGTTCGCCAAGACCGCATTCCTCAAGCTCAACGGCGGCCTGGGAACCTCGATGGGCCTGCAATGCGCGAAGTCGCTGCTGCCGGTGCGCCGCCACAAGGCTCGGCAGATGCGCTTCCTCGACATCATCCTCGGTCAGGTGCTCACCGCGCGCACGAGGCTGAACGTGCCTCTGCCGGTCACGTTCATGAACTCGTTCCGCACTTCGGATGACACGATGAAGGCACTGCGACACCAGCGCAAGTTCAAGCAGACCGACATCCCTCTGGAGATCATCCAGCATCAGGAGCCGAAGATCGACGCGGCCACCGGAGCGCCGGCATCTTGGCCGGCCAACCCAGATCTGGAGTGGTGCCCGCCCGGCCACGGCGACCTGTTCTCGACGCTGCGGGAGTCCGGCCTGCTGGACACTCTGCTGGAGCATGGCTTCGAATACCTGTTCATCTCGAACTCCGACAATCTGGGTGCGCGCCCGTCTCGCACGCTCGCCCAGTATTTCGAGGACACGGGCGCCCCGTTCATGGTCGAGGTCGCCAATCGCACGTACGCGGACCGCAAGGGTGGCCATATCGTGCGCGACACGGCCACCGGCCGACTGATCCTGCGGGAGATGTCGCAGGTGCATCCTGACGACAAGGACGCGGCCCAGGACATCGCCAAGCACCCGTATTTCAACACGAACAACATCTGGGTGCGCATCGACGTGCTGCGCGACATGCTCGCCGAGCATGACGGCGTGCTGCCGCTTCCCGTCATCATCAACAACAAGACCGTCGACCCGATCGACCCCCAGTCCCCGGCGGTGGTCCAGCTGGAGACCGCGATGGGCGCGGCGATCGGCCTGTTCGAAGGCGCGATCTGTGTGCAGGTGGACCGCATGCGGTTCCTGCCAGTGAAGACGACCAACGACCTGTTCATTATGCGTTCCGATCGGTTCCACCTTACGGACTCGTATGAGATGGAGGACGGCAACTACATTTTCCCGAACGTCGACCTCGATCCGCGGTACTACAAGAACATCGAGGACTTCAACGAACGGTTCCCCTACAACGTGCCGTCGCTCGCCGCCGCGAACTCGGTCAGCATCAAGGGAGACTGGACATTCGGACGTGACGTCATCATGTTCGCCGACGCGCGTCTGGAGGATAGAAACGAGCCCAGTTACGTACCCAACGGCGAATACGTCGGACCGATGGGCATCGAGCCCGGTGATTGGGTGTGATGTGTCCGCCGTACGAAGAAAAAATACCTATTTTTGACAAAATGCGAGCTGCACACAACAAAACCCTCTATCATGGGATGTGGTGTGCGTGATACCCATGCATATTTAATTGGAATGCTAACGATACGTGAGGACTAATGGCAGAGGGATCGAACGGGAGACGCCGCTTTTCCGACAAATGGGGCAAACATGAGTTGGATGTGTTGGCCGTGCTGTCGTCTGCGTTTCCGCAGTGGCTGACCTCGCGGCAAATCGCCCAGCGCGTTAAGGCATATGCCGACTCCTACGGGGAACTTGCCGATCAGGCCGCGAAGGCCGCGTTCGCCAAGCAGTTCCAGCGCGACCGCGCCAAGCTCGCGGCAATGGGAATCGCCATCGAGTCACGCCAGCCTGAATACTCCTCGAAGTCCGAGGGACAGGACTTCGCGTCGTACCGACTGCAGCTCGGGGACGAGCCGCGCATCCGCCTGCGCTTCGAGCAGGAGGATCTGCCGGTTCTCGCCGCGGCCAACTATCTCGCACGTTCGATTTCCGTATCGTCCACGCAATCGCAGACCGTGACGCCGCAGCATGTGTCCCGCACCACGCCAAGGGTGCCGCAGACGCCCATCCCCGGCCTCGGATTGGATTCCATCGCCCCGGGACTCGGCACGCAGACGATTCCGCCGGCTCTCGTGCGCGTCGTCGACTCCCGCCGTTTCGCGGCGACGGTCGACGTGGACGGAGAGAACATCAACGTCGCCTACACCGATTCCGACGACCTCGCCATGTTCGTGCTCGAACATCCCAGCGCAGTGATCGTCAGCCCGCAGGAGGCCGTCGACGCCTTCAACCGTCGTCTCCAGGCGGCGTCAAACATGATGCTGGCCGACAGATCGTCGGACGATACCGGCAGCGCTACGGTCGCCACGCCCACCATCACCAGCACGACCCCCGAGCCGGAGGACGCCGACCCCAAGAAAAACCACCAGAAGAAGTCCGGGACCTCGTTCCAGACCGGCAGCGAGGTCGACCGCAGACTGCGCCTGATGCTCTTCCTGTCCGCCCACCTCGGTGAGGAATTCTCCCTCGCGGAACTCGCGGAGCGCTTCATCGGCAGGCCCAAGTCGGATGACGAGCTCAAGAAATACGTCAACGTGATCCACAAAGACATCAACACGCTGACCACGGTCTCCGACGACGGCGAGATGGCCGGAAGCCAGTTCTTCGACATCGATTGGTCGCTGCTTGACGCCGAAGGCATCGTGTCCGCGACGAATTCGCTCGGACTGGAACGCCTCGCCGGCATCTCCCCGCAATACCTGAGCATGCTCACCGCTTCGGTGAGCTACCTCGCGCATTCGCCGCTGCTGCCGGAGGCGCAGCGCACGCAGGCGGCCTCGCTGTATCAGCGTCTGCGCCAGCTGGTCAAGCCGGGGGAGACCCCTTGGCTGAGCCTGACCGGCTACGAGCTGGAGCCCCACTGCTTCTCCGTCGTCAAGCGCGCGATCTCCACCGAATCGCTGCTCGACATGGAGTACACGGACGGCGCGGGACGGACCCGCCGCAAGGTCGTCGCCCCCTCCAAGATCTTCGTGGATGAGGGCGTCTACTATGCCGCCGTCTGGACCGACGTGCTGGACTCCACTCCGGAGGACCGGCGCAAGTTCGTCTCACGCGACCAGCTCATCAACAAGGCGAACGGCAAGCCCCGCACATGGCAGGTGCTCCGGCTCGCCCGCATCGAGCACGCCGAGGTCATCGCTCCGGTCAAGCACGTGGACATTCCCGACATGCCGGTGAGCGAGTTGCGCAAGTGGAGCTTCGACAACGGCACTCCGGCCGTGTTCATCACGGATCAGCCGGATCTTCCGTTCATCAAGTCGATGCCGGGAGCCACCGTCGAGCCGTGCAGCCCGGGCGAGAAGGTGCATATCATCGTGTCGTCCGATTCCTGGTTCGTCGCCTTCTGCATCGCCCATGCACGTCACATCACCGCGGTCGCACCCGAGACCCTGCGCACGATGATCGTCGCCCGTGCGCAGCGCGAGCTCAGCCTCGGCACACGTGAAGAAGACACCCCGGAAGAGGAGTGATCTCATGCCCTGGTGGATCTGGCTCATTCTCTCGCTGTTCATGCTGGCGATGATCGTGGCGGGCATCGCATACGCCGCCCTTCACGGCTTCAGGGCGTTGAACGGCATTGCGGAGATCGGCAGCCGTCTCGGCAAGCCCCTCTCCGAGCTCGCGGACGTTCCGCAGGGTGCGGACGCGCGCGAGCCGCTCGCCCCTCCGACATTCACCCAACCGTTGAACAGCGCCATCAGCCGGTATGACGATGCACAGGTCGACGTCATCAGGTGCCGGAACGCGAAGCGCGAACGTCACGCGCGTGCGTGGGCGCGGTGGTCACGCTTCAACCGTTGACGGACTGCGGCTGCAAGCTGTGGCGCGGCCCGCGGCATCGTCTCATGCACGCAGGCGAATACGAGAATCCGACGGCGATGGCCGTCTGTGACGAACGGGGTTTCACGCATGGTCAAACATCAGCGCAATCATTCGGCGGCGGATCGACCCGGCCCATCGCCTTCCCAGCGGTATGCCGCATTCCAGAAGCGTCAGGCGCATAACGCGAGCGTCGCCGCGCGTTTCGCAGCCACGCTGCCGTTCGACCTGGACGATTTCCAGCAGGACGCGATAGACGCGTTGGAGCGGGGGGAGAACGTGCTCGTCGCGGCCCCGACGGGCGCAGGCAAGACCGTGGTGGCCGACTTCGCGATGTATCTGGCCCGCGAGCGCAATGTCAAGGCGTTCTATACCACGCCGATCAAGGCGTTGAGCAACCAGAAGTACCATGACCTGACCGCCGTTTACGGTGCCGACCACGTCGGGCTGCTGACGGGCGACATCTCGATCAACTCCGAAGCCGACATCGTCGTCATGACGACCGAGGTACTGCGCAACATGCTCTACGAGCATTCGACCACGCTCAACGCGCTGCGGTTCGTCATACTCGACGAGGTTCATTACCTCGCCGACCGGTTCCGCGGCCCGGTCTGGGAGGAGGTCATCATCCATCTTCCCCGGCAGGTCAGCGTCATCGGATTGTCCGCCACGGTCTCCAATGTCGAGGATTTCTCGTCCTGGATATCCTCCGTCCGCGGCGACACTAAGCTGGTGGTCTCCGAGCGCCGTCCCGTCCCGCTGGAGCAGCATGTGCTCGTGCAGGCCGACGACCACACCGAGCCGGAGCTGCTCGACCTGTACCGGCGTGACGCCCAGGGCGAGCAGACCACCAAGCTCAACGCGCGCCTGATCGACCGGCTCGATCAGCTTGACCGTCAGGCGGCGCGCCGCCGCGGCGCCGAGAACTCACGCTCCCGTGGCCGCGGCCATTCGCGGGGCCACGTGCCGGCGCAGCGCCACACGCCCAAGCGCTGGGCGGTGGTCGACGAGCTCAACTATCTCGACATGCTTCCCGGCATCTATTTCATATTCTCGCGCAACGGCTGCGATCAGGCCGTCGAGCAGTGCATCAATGCGGGGCTGGAACTCACCACCGAGGACGAGATGCGGCGCATCCGCGCCATCGTCGACGAGATGGTCGCCGGGCAGTTGAGCCAGGAGGATCTCAAGGCGTTGCAGTTCTCCCGGTTCAGGTTCGCGCTGGAGGAGGGCTTCGCGTCCCATCACGCCGGCATGGTCGCGCTGTTCCGGCAGATAGTCGAACGCCTGTTTGAAGAGGGACTTGTGAAGATGGTCTTCGCGACGGAGACGCTCGCGCTGGGCATCAACATGCCTGCGCGCTGCGTCATCGTCGAAAAGCTGGAGAAGTTCAACGGCAGCGGGCATGTGCCGCTGACACCGGGGGAGTTCACCCAGCTGACCGGCCGCGCCGGCCGTCGCGGCATCGATACGATCGGACACGCGATCGTCGTCGACCATCGCGATTTCGTACCTGCGACCGCCGCCGCATTGTCCAGCAAGCGCGTCTACCCGCTGCATTCGAGCTTCCATGCCACGTTCAACATGGCCGTCAATCTGCTCAACACCAGCGACTACGAGACGACTCGCGCCACGCTGGACCATTCCTTCGCCCAGTGGGAGGCCAACGAGTCGGCCTGGCAGCTCGAATCGCAACTGACCACGCTGAAACAGGCGTTGAACGGCTATGAGCAGGCATTCCACTGCGAGTACGGGGATTTCGCGTCTCTGATGCGCATCCGCATGGAGCTGTCCGACCTGGAGAAGAACGGCCGGCGCAAGCTCAAGCAGACCGCCTTCCCGACCGACGAGCAGCGCAAGAACACGTTCCGCGAGCTGGACCAGTCCATCGAGACCCTGAAGAAGCGCGACCGCGAACATCCGTGCCGGCAGTGCCCCGACATGCAGCAGCATATGAAATGGGGCCATCGCTGGATTCGCGAGATGCGCGAATACGAGCGGGTGCAGCACAGGTACGAGTCGCGCACCGGATCCGTGGCCCGGCAGTTCGACCGTATCTGCTCCATCCTGGAACAGCTGGGATACGTGAAGCGCGACGGGACGGACATGCGATTGAGCGAGCAGGGGCAACTGCTGCGCCACATCTACAGCGAGCAGGACATCGTGCTTGCCGAAGCGCTGGAACGCGGCATGTTCGACCATCTGACGGCGCGACAGCTCGCCGCGGTGCTCTCCGCCCTGGTGTTCGAAGCCAGGGGAGGCACCGGGGGAGAACCGAGGCGCTGGCCCGGCGGCATCCAAGGCCCGGTCGCCCAGACTTCGCAATCTTTGGACCGTCTGCATGCGCAGCTCACGATGCTGTGCGAGGATGAAGGGCTTGACGACCTGCAGCAACTCGACTTCGGCATCGTCGACATCATGTACGACTGGGCTAGCGGCAACAGTCTGGCATATGTGCTGCATGACCGGGACATGACCGGCGGCGATTTCGTACGCAACGCGAAGCGTCTGTCCGACATCCTCCAGCAGATCTCGGCGGCAGAGCCGTATCTGCCGCAGGGGAGCGCGCACCTCGCCCAGGTCGCGCACGAGGCCATGGAACTGGTCAACCGCGGCATCGTCGCCTATTCGGGCATCGGCGAGGGCTGACGGAATCGTCGCAGGCGGCAAGGCAGGAACGGAACGGGGAATATACGACTCGTCCGAACTGTTTTGTAGCGTGATAATAGTTTCCGGGAAAGATCGACAAGAAAGACCACAAGGAGGAACGTCATGGCGGAACGCAGCCTACGCGGTATGAGCATCGGCGCGAAATCACTGGAATCCGACGACAACGTGGACTTCGCCGCACGCAGCGAGGTGGCGTACATCTGTCCCAAGGGACACCGGACCATCCTGCCGTTCGCCGAGGGCGCCGAAATCCCCGACGAGTGGGAATGCCGCTGCGGCACCATCGCGCACCGCGAGGGCGACGGCGACGAGGAGGCCAACGAGATCGCCAAGCCCACCAGGACCCACTGGGACATGCTGCTGGAGCGTCGCAGCGAGGACGAACTGAAGAAGCTGCTGGACAAGCGTCTTGAAATGCACCACAGCGGCTGGATTCCCGACTACGAGTAAGGGGAGAGGCATGTCTCAGCATCAGGTCACGACCCGGCAGCGCAGGAACGTGGTGCTGCTCGACCTTGACGGTACGTTGACGCAATCGGACCCGGGCATCATCGCCTGCGCCACCAAGGCGTTCGAGGAGCTCAGCCTGCCGGTTCCCGACGATCAGGAGATGCACCGGTTCATCGGACCGGCCATCATCGAGTCGTTCAGACGCAACCATATGCCGGACGAGCTGCTGGACCTCAAGCGGTGGCGGCATCAGGACGAGATCGATGCGGTGGCGGAAGGGGAATGAGCGATGGCGTTCGATTATAAGAAGGAGTATAAGGACCTGTATCAGCCGAAGACCATGCCGGCCATCGTCATGGTACCGGCGATGCGGTTCGTCGCGGTGGACGGTGTGGGCGACCCGAACGAAGAAGGCGGCGATTACGCCAAGGCGATGCAACTGCTTTACGGCATTTCGTTCACCGTCAAAATGAGCAAGAAGTCAAAGAACCCGGCCGAGCATATCGACGGGTACTTCGACTACACCGTGCCTCCGCTGGAGGGCTTATGGAGCACGGGGGAGGGTGTGCCCGGCGTCGATTACGCGCACAAAGCCGACTTCCATTGGACTTCGATGATTCGTCTGCCGGAATTCGTGACCGATAAGGTCTTTGCGTGGGCCAAGGCATCGTTTGCCGCCAAACACCCGGAATCCGACGTCAATCGCGCATATCTCTTCGATTTCGATGAAGGCGTGGTAGCGCAGGTCATGCACAAGGGCCCGTACGACGACGAGCCCGCAACCGTGGCGATTCTGGATGACTACGCGCGCTCGCAAGGCTACGAGCTCGACCTCTCCGACGCCCGCCGACATCACGAAATCTACATATCCGATCCGCGCCGAGCAAAACCGGAAAACCTCAAAACCGTCATCCGTCATCCGGTAGTGAAGGTGGGTTGACTTTCAGCGAACTGCTCGAAGCGCTCACCGGGCGGACCATCTTGGCCGGGTTCCTCCGTATGAGGTTTTCGTCACGCGCGGCCTCAAGCGCGTTCTTCAGGACGGACCAAGTGATCGTGGCCGTCTTCGGGCTGTAGCACTTCAGGCCGTCCTGAATGTCGGCCATATCCTTATCCAGCGAGTTGATGCGCCTCGCGCCGGCTATCCTGTTCAGCCGCACGATGGCGTTCTCGTAGCTTCGCCTGCTGTTCGGACGCAGGTTGGCCTCGGCCCGCTCGTGGTACCAAGTCTCCAGCCAGTCCATGAGGCGCGGCGACGGCGAGTTCGGCGTGAGGCCCTTGCGCACGTATGCGTCCAGCTTCATCCTGAGCCTCGTGTTCGCCACCGCCTTGGTCTTGCCTTGGGCCGTGAGCCGCCGCCTGCGCCCGGTGGCCCTGTCGGGCTCTATGTCTATCGCGGCGTGCCAGATTCCATCGGCGCTTTTGTATGTCGAACCGCCGCCACCCATTGCCATCGTTGGTCTCCCGTCGTGTGAAATGCGTAGCCAAATGCGTAGCCACAACGGGCCACCCAGAGGCATCCACAGTTACCTGTGCGAAATGAAGACCGTTGAAATTAAGCCGTTTCTAAGATTCCCGAATAGTTAGCCGATAATGTACGTTATGTCAGATTTATGATCTTCGGGGCAGTTGACGTTCCGCTTTTGCACTTTTATCCGGCGAAAGTCCTATTTTTCAAGACGTGATTATGGGACTTTCGCCGGATAAAGATATCTTCGTGCAGATTTTGGCTGTGTTTTTCAGGTAGGTGGCGATGAGGATGAGCCGGAGGTCGGCGAGGAAGGCCTCGTCGAGCCTGTCGTACTCGTGCGCGCGGTCCATGAGCAGGCGCGCACCCATGAACGCGTTCGATGACTTCTCATGCATCATCACCAGCAAGCAGACGGTCAACATGCCGGTCGTAGAGGTCAAGTTCGGCAACGACGACAACGAGGTGCAGGGAGACACTTTGTTGGGGGAACTGCCCATCACGTTCCAAACCGACAGCTCGGGATCATGGAACATCGAATTGGACGCGACGAAACTGACGCCGGATGCTCTTGGTACGAACGCATTCATCGTAATCTATAACACTTGCAGCGGTGAACGTACGGCCAGATATCGTTATGGATTGGGGTTTGCCATATGATGGCAAACCCCAATCCATAACGATATATTCTCGTCTCACAGACGCATGCGTCACGCCTCGGTATGCGTGGCGCCGCGGACCACGCGGTCGACTTCGGTGAAATGCGCGCGATGCGCCTGGATACCCATCAGCAACAGCTCCACAAAAACCAGCACGATGACTATCGCCGCGCCGATCACCAAGTGGTCGGTGTAGAAATCGTGGAATGCGGGGGACAGTTCCTCGCTCGCCATGAGATACACCATGAAGGGGATGCCCGCGAACAGCACGGACACCATCTGGGCCAGCACCACGTTCCAGCTGACGGGGTTCACCTCGGGATGCCTCTCCCCCGTGCCGAACCGGCTTCTCACAATGCAGATGCCGCACACCGAGAGCATCCACACGACGGCGAACACCCACAACAACAGCGGAAGCAGATCATCCATACGCCAGCCTCCGGTTATGCCGCCTCGCGTGCGGCACGCTGGGCGGCAATCTTCCTGCGCATGCGCATGGCGGTAAGCTCGTCGATTGGCCGACCGGCGACACGTCCCGACCCTGCGGAGCCGACGTTCGCCGAGGACGACTGCAGATCGACGTAGTCCTCGGTCTCCAGCGCGTCATGAATCTGATGCCACAGCGAGCCGACGGACACGCCGAACACGGCCTTGCCGCTCTGCAGCAGCGCGATCATCTGGTCGCTGGTGGTGCATTCATGCACATCTTCCCCATCGCACATGATGGTGACATGCTCAAGCTGGTCGACATCGCGCTGCATCAGGAACCCGATGGCCGTAGTGACGTTCTGCAGGTTCACGCCTGCATCCAGCAGCTTCTTGGACACCGCGAGAATCACCACGTCCTTGAAGGAGTACAGTCGCCTCGACCCCGATCCGTGAGATGGTGTGATCGATGGTTCGACGATCTGCTTGCGCGCCCAATAGTCCAGCTGACGGTACGTGATGCCGGCGACCTTGGAAGCCACCGTACCACGGTAGCCCCGTGTCGGGCGGCGGGCGCCTTCGTCGACGAACAGCTCCCCCTGCACGGCGTCGGACGCACCGAGATCGAGCCTCTGCTCCAGCGGCACGACCAGATGCAGCCCGGCCGTCTGGCTCCCTGTCTGCTCAGCCATCGCACTCCCCCGTCCTGTGCATGCGCCGAACCGGCACATGCACGATCACATGAATGACGTACCGTCCCAGTCTAACGCGCACGGCTTCGCATCATCACGCGATAACGGCGGATTTGGTGAAGAAAACCAGACGGAACTTACCGATCATGATCTCGTCGCCGTTGCGCAGCTGCTGATGGTCCACCCGCTGGCGGTTCACATAGGTGCCGTTGAGGCTGCCGGAATCGTATACCACGAATGTGTCGCCGACGCGGCGGAACACGGCATGGGAACGGGATACCGTCGAATCGTCCAGCAGGATGTCGGCGCGGGAGTCGCGCCCGACCGTCACCTCGTCCTCATCGAGCAGGTAGCGGGACCCGGAAACGGCGCCTCTGGTCGAGATGAGCAGTGCGGTGCCCGGTGCGAGCCGCGCGATGGTTTCGATGTCCTCCTGCGTGAGGGGACGGTCACCTGTGGTGGTGATGGGAATCTGGATGGCGGGCAGACCAATGATGGTCGTCTCGCCTGCACTTGGAATCGGATCTGTCATAAACGCTATTCTACAGCCCTTGCATACGTATTGTCGGTTGACTTGCGAATTTGGCTGATGGTAATCGAATCCGAGGACGTCACGCTCACCGTCGCGCCGTACTTCACCTTCAGACTCGAACCCACGCCACCCGCGATATTGACGGCGTTCTGAAGGTTCTGGGGATCGCCGATGGCCAGGATCCGATACGGCGCGCGCAGCGCGACACCGTCGCATTCCAGGCCGTCGTCCGTGTCGCTGACATAGGTTTTCGTCACGACACGCACGCTGTTGATGGCCATCACCTCGGCGCCTGCGTTGCGCAGTTCCTCGATGAGTTTGTACATCGTCGCCGCGTCGATCTTCGTCTTCGACCCTTGGGAGATGCTGATCGACACGCCCTTGCCCGTCGCGGGCAAACGACCGGCGAGGATGCCGTTGGTCTCCTCGTTCTGCTTGGCGATGCGCTCCGCCTCCTGCGTCTTGTTCGCCGCGGCCTTGAGCGATTCCAGCTGATTGGTCAGCTCCGACTTGCGCTGCTCCAGGTTCTGCACCTGTGTGCCGGTCTCGCTGATCAGCCTGGTCAGCTCGTCCTCGCTCAGCGTCTCGTATGTGGCGTCGGCGTTGTTGATCTGGATCATGTACCCGTATCCCAGCAGCGCGCACATGATGAGGATGAGCACGCTCGTCATCAGGCGCATGCGCGCCGAGCCGTCCTTGACGGGGCGCTTCGGCTTCTTGCGCACTACGGGGAACGAGCCGGTCTCCATGCGATCGTTCTTCTTGTCCTGCGCATGCTGCTCGTGCAGCTGCGCCAGCACGTCACGAGACGATTTGTGCGCCACCATGGTTCATCACCCCCGGAAGATGAAGCGACGGATCGCCGACACGTTCGAGAAGATACGGATTCCCAGCACGACGATGACGGCCGTCTGCAGCTGGGATCCGACGCCCAGCTGATTGCCCAGGAACACCAGCAGCGTCGCGGTGACCACGTTCGAGATGAACGAGATGACGAACACCTTGTCGGAGAAGCTGCGCTCGAAGTACGCGCGGGCCGCTCCCAGTAGCGCGTCAAGCGCAGCGACCACCATGATGGGAAGATACGGCTGCAGAATGATGGGGATATCCGGCTTGACGAACACGCCGAGCACCACGCCGATGATGAGACCTAGTACCGCTGCCATCTACTCGCTCCTCTTTGCATAGGACAATTCGCCGGAAGGCGCCGCTTCCAGTGTAATCGAACTCTCTTTATTCACCTGAGGGTATATGCCCGCCTGGGCGAACGAATCATACAGACTGCGCTGCGTGGACTTGCTGACCGCGGAGGCCAGCGTGTCGCGGTCCCCTATCGCCTGGATCGTGTACGGGCTGGTCACGGCGGTGACGCCGACGAGAATGTTCGATCCCGCCTTGCGCACCGATGTCTGCACGCCGAGCCGGTTGCCGTTGATGGCTATGCCCTCGGCGCCCGCCTGCCACAGCAGTCGCACCAGCAGCCGCAGGTCGGCGTCGGTGACCACGCGAATCTGCATGCCGCTGGACTCGCGTGGCGTCGATGCCCCGTCGGAGCCGGCGGCGATGGGGTCGGCCAAGGTCAGGCTGATGCCCGGCCCCTCCACGGCGACAAGCCCGTTGACCATCTCGTCGTTGACCAGCGTCGAATCCTCACCCGTGCCGCCCAGCTTCTTCGATCGTTCCGTGACCTGGTTGCGCAGATCGTTGACTTCGTTCATGAGCGTGTCGGCCTGGCCGCGCGTCTCGCGCAGCTCGCTGGCGAGGCTTTGCCTGACGACCTTGCGCGGGTCGGAATGCAGCCGTTCGATGAACAGCGACCCGTAGAAACCGACGGCGATGCACATGGCGAACACCAGAAACTTCGTCGCCCACGTCGACAGGCGCGAGCGCGGACGCTGGTCGAGCCTCGAATCCGAGAACAGCGGATCCATGGGGCGGTTGGTGAGATCGTCGATGAGCTTGAGCGAATCGTCATGCAGCCGTCTGCGGCGGGCCGGCATGGTCTGCCCGCCTTCCGCGGGCCTGACATGCCGGGACTGCGACTGGGCCACGGAATCCGAAAACACCGCGCGACGTTTCACCGGCGCGTTCTCGGCCGGCACGGAAAACGACAGCGGCTTGATCGGATCAGCGTCCATCGGCACGTTTCTCTTTCACCAGCAGTGAAATGCCCTGCTTGCTGTAGATGCAACCGGCGAGCCAGTACAGTCCGACGCCCCAGATGCCGGCGGCCAGCGCGGCGAGGTGCAGAAGCCCGACGAAGGGGTTCACCCAGATGTCGCAGAAAATCAGTGCGACGATGGAGACCATCAGCATGAAAGTGCCGGCCTTGCCGACGAAATGCACCGGCAACGGGCCGTAATCGTATTGAGCAAGCCACAGCACGAGCAGCATCATCCATGCGTCCCTGGCCGCGATGATGATGATCATCCACCAGGGGATGATCCCGGCGACGCCCAATGCGAGGACGCTGCAGATGATCAGCAGGCGGTCGGCGATGGGATCGAGGATCTGCCCGATCTTGCTCACCTGATTGAAGGCGCGCGCGATGATGCCGTCGAGGCTGTCGGTGATGGCCGAAACGGCGAGGACGATCAGTGCGGGCACCATCCGGTGATCGGCGACCAGCCATGCGATGAAGGGGATGGACGCGATTCTCAGGACGCTGATGAGGTTCGGCACGGTGAAGTAGATGTCCCTCGGCTCGGGGCTGTACTCCTGATTGAACTTCTGCTTGATCTTCTGGCGGTATCCGCCGTCGGCGTGCTGCTGTGTACCCATTGTCGAACACCATTCGTCACATGCGGGAGGCCTGCAGCGCGGTCACGATGATGGCCCGGGCACCCACCTCGTACAGCTTGTCCATCAGCTGGTTGACCTTCGCCTTGGGCACCATCACGCGCACCGCATTCCACTGCTTGTCGTGCAGCGGGGATACGGTCGGGCTCTCGAATCCGGGGGTCACCGCGACGGCGGCCGCCACCTTGCCGACGGGGATGTCATAGTCCATCAGCACGTAGCGCTGCGCGGTCAGCACGCCCTGCAGGCGGCGGCTGAGGATGGTGAGCCGCTCGTCCTCGGGGTCGAGACGCGGGGAGCGGATGAGCACCGCTTCGGAGTGCATGATGGGGTCGGCGAAGATGCGCAGGCCGGCGTTGCGCAGCGTAGTGCCGGTGGACACCACGTCGGCGATGAGGTCGGCCACGCCCAGCTGCACCGAGGACTCCACGGCGCCGTCGAGGTGGATGGTCTCGGCCTCGATGCCGTGCGCCACCAGATAGTCGTGCACGAGCTTGTCGAAGGACGTGCCCACACGCTTGCCCTGGATGTCCTGCAGCGTATGGAAGTCGGAATCGTTCGGCGCGGCGAAGCGGAACGTGGACGCACCGAAGCCGAGCTCCATGTGCTCGCTGGCCTCGGTGCCGGAGTTCAGCAACAGGTCATGGCCCGTGATACCGACGTCGATGGTGCCGCGGCCGACATACACGGCGATGTCGAGCGGCCGCAGATAGAACAGCTCGATGTCGTTGTCCGGGTCCTCCACCACGAGCTGACGCGGATTGGAGCGCAGACGATACCCCGCCTCGGACAGCATGTTCCAAGCGGGCTCCGACAACATGCCCTTGTTGGGCACTGCGATTCTGAGCATGGTGTTTCTCCCTCCAGACCGGCCGGTCTGTTTGTCACAGGTGCTTATAAACGTCCTCCAGGGTGATGCCCTTGGCGATCATCATGACCTGGAGATGGTACAGCAGCTGGCTCATCTCTTCGGCCGTGCGGTCCGCGCCCTCGTATTCGGCCGCAATCCAGGTCTCCCCCGCCTCTTCGATGATCTTCTTGCCGATGAAGTGCGTGCCCTTGGCGAGCTCGTCCACGGTCAGGGAGCCTTCGGGCTTGGTGACGGCCTTCTCGGACAGTTCGGCGAATAGCGATTCAAACGTCTTCATGATATGTGTCCCTTGAGATTGTGCATGGTTGAGGCACTCGACGGCGTCGCCGCGATCGCGGTCCGGCATTGGTGTCGGAGCCGTCGCCTGCCATGTTCTGCGTTTCCGCCGTCAGTCGCGGTATGCGGCAGCGGCCTTGTCCCTGATCTGGTCGATGGCCTGGGCCGGGCTCTCAGCGCCGTACACGGCGGAGCCGGCGACCAGCACGTCGGCGCCGGCCTCGGCGACGATGTGGGCGGTCTTCGGGCTGACTCCGCCGTCGACCTGAATATGGGTGGACAGGCCCCGACGCGTGATCTCGTCACGCAGGCGACGAACCTTCGCCATCTGGTTGTCCAGGAACTTCTGTCCGCCGAAACCGGGTTCGACGGTCATGATCAGCACCATGTCGAACTCGTCGAGGATGTCGAAAATCGGTTCGACCGGCTCGGCGGGACGCACGGCGAAGCATGCCTTGCAGCCCATGTCACGCAGCTGGCGGGCCAGACGCACCGGCGCGTGGGTGGCGCCCATATGGAACGAGATGGAGGCGGCACCGAGCTTCGCGTATTCAGGGGCCCAACGGTCGGGGTCCTCGATCATCAGGTGCACGTCGACCGGCAGGTCGGTGACCTCGCAGATGCGCTTGACGATGGGCTCGCCAAGGGTGAGGTTCGGCACGAAGTGGTGGTCCATCACGTCGACATGCACGAGGTCGGCGTTGGCGATGGCCTTGAGGTCGCGTTCGAGGTTGCAGAAATCAGCGGAAAGGATGCTGGGTGCGATTTGTATGCTCATGGCTCTCATTCTATGGTGGAAGAACGACGAGACGGCTTGCGCCTACACGACGTTCTTGTTTGTGTGTTATGGTATTGCGGTTTTCTATGATCTTGTGCGATATCCTGATTCGGACGGATGCGGGCGCTCAGTCCTGATGGATCTCGCTCTCGGCGGTTTCGGCGGGAGTCTCGGGCTTCGCGGTCTTGGCCATCTTGCCGGATTTCGCGGCGGCCCGCTCTTCCAGCTGGCGCTGACGTTCCATCTCGTCGGCCGTGACCGCGCGCAGTCTGGATGTCAGGTCGCGTGTCTCACTGCCGAAGCGCCACAACACGACGAACAGGATGCACCCGGCAAGGAACACGATGATCGCGGTCCACACGTTGACTCGCAGGCCGAGGATGATCGTCGAATAGTTGATGCGGATGCTTTCGATCCAGGTGCGTCCAAGCCCGTACCACATCATGTACATGGCGAACTGCTGTCCGGATTTGAGCACGTCGACGAGTTTGTGGCCGAGCCACACGATAATCGCGGCGCCGATCAGGTTCCAGATCATCTCGTACAGGAACGTGGGGTGGAACAGCGTGCCGGTCGGGCATGCCTGTCCGTTGTAGCAGATCTCACTTTTGCCGATGGCGTCCGCATCGTTGAGCTTGAGGCCCCATGGCAGCGTGGTCGGCATGCCGTACAGTTCCTGGTTGAACCAGTTGCCCAGTCGTCCGATGGCCTGCGCTACCATCAGCGCCGGCGCGATGCAATCGGCCAGCAGGGCGAACGGATAACGCCGGTGGCGGCACCACAGGAACGCGGCCAAGACCCCCACCCCGATGCCGCCGAAGATGGCCATGCCGCCTTCCCACACCTTGAGGATGTTGATGAGGTTGCCGGTTGGCGGGAAGTAGATGTCGGGCGTCGTGATGCAGTGGTACAGACGGGCCCCGACCAGGCCGCAGGGCACTGCGACCAGCGTGGTGTCCAGCACCTGGTCGAAGGTGCCCCCGTTCTTCTTCCATCTGACGGTGAGGATCCACACGGCGAAGATGATTCCCGTCAGGATGCAGATCGCATACATGTGGATCGTCACCGGTCCGATGGAGAACTTGGAGAACCCCGGTGAGGGGATATACGCAAGATTCATGCAGTGCCTCGTTTGTCTAGACCGCTGTTACCGCCATCTACCCTACCCCATGGCCGGCGGATGCACGGTAAAGGCAGCCCGCCGGCGCGGGGGTGTGTCAGCGTGACTCGTTGTGGATGCCCTCGGACAGCGCCTCGACCTTGGCGGCCAGGTCGCGCAGTCCTTCCTTCGGCGTTTTCGCGGTGACGTTGTCGTCGTCAAGCAGGGTGTGCACCAGAGCAGAACCGACGATGACGCCGTCGGCGTAGGCGCCGACCTTCGCGCCCTGCTCCGGGGTGGATACGCCGATACCCACGCACACGTTTCTCGCCCCGGCGTTGCGGGCACGCTCGACAAGCGTTTCGGGCGATGCGCTGATGGTGTCGCGCTCGCCGGTAACGCCCATACGGGATGCCGCGTAGACGAAGCCGCGTGCGTTGCGGGCGACCAGTTCGAGACGTTCGGAGGCCGAATCCGGGGAGACCAGGAAGATGCGGTCGAGTCCGTGACGATCCGAAGCCTCGATCCACTCGCCAGCCTCATCGGGGATGAGGTCGGGGGTAATCAGGCCGGCACCGCCGGCGTTCTCGAAATCGCAGGCGAACCGTTCGACGCCGTAATGGTAGATCAGGTTCCAATAGCTCATGATGAGTGGCACGCCGCCGGCGTTGGCCACCGTCTCGACCGCCTTGAACACGCCGTTGATGCTTTCCCCGTTGTTCAGGGCGATCTGGCTGGCCGCCTGGATGACGGGGCCGTCCATCACCGGGTCGGAGTACGGCAGGCCGATCTCGACCGCGTCGACGCCGTGCTCGACCATGATCCTGAGCGCGTCGAGTGAGATGTCGGGGTTCGGGAAGCCATACGGCAGGTATCCGATGAAGGCCGGCTTGTTTTCGGCCTTGAGCCGGTCGAACATGGCTTCCGTCGCGCTGGGCTTGTGACTGATGCCGAGCGGCTGTCCGGACGGTGTGGTTGCTGTATTCGTCATAATCAAAAAATCCTTCTGCTTCACGGACCGGTTCAGGCGACGGTGTCGCCCTGCGCGCCGGTGACATCGAGCGCCGCGGCCTGCTCGTCGGTCAGGTATCCGAACCATTTGCCCGCGGTGGCCATGTCCTTGTCGCCGCGGCCGGAGATGTTGACGATCATCACGGCCTTGTCGTATCCCTTGGCCTTCAGATCAGCGGCGGCCTTGAAGGCGCCAGCGACGGCATGCGAGCTCTCGATGGCGGGGATGATGCCCTCGGTCTGGCTCAGGTCGCGGAAGGCGTTCATAGCCTCCTCGTCGGTGGCCCAGGAGTAGTTCACGCGCCCGATCTCCTTGAGCCAAGCGTGCTCGGGGCCGACGGAAGCGTAATCGAGACCGGCCGAAATCGAATACGTGTCGAGAGTCTGTCCTTCATCGGTCTCCAACAGGTAGCTCTTGGCATCCTGGAACATGCCGAGCTGTCCGGTGCCCGGTGCGAAACGGATCGCATGATGGCCCGAGGCCGGCCCGTTGCCGCCCGCCTCATAGCCGTACAGGTTCACGCGCTCGTCGTCGAGGAACGCGTTCATCACGCCGATGGCGTTGGATCCGCCACCGACGCACGCGCACACCGCGTCCGGGTGGTCGATGCCGTACCAGTCCTGAAGTTGCTGCTTGGCCTCCTCGCCGATGATCTTCTGGAAGTCGCGAACCATGGCCGGGAACGGGTGCGGTCCGGCGACCGTGCCGAGCAGGTAGTGCGTATCGGCGACGTTGGTCACCCAATCGCGCAGCGCCTCGTTGATTGCATCCTTGAGAATCTTGTCGCCCAGTGTCACTTCGACGACCTCGGCGCCCAGCATACGCATGCGGGCCACGTTGAGGGCCTGACGTCGGGCGTCGATCTGCCCCATGTACACGCGGCACTTGAGCCCTAGCATCGCGCACACGGTGGCGGTGGCCACGCCGTGCTGTCCGGCACCGGTCTCGGCGATCACGCGGGTCTTGCCCATGCGCTTGACGAGCAACGCCTGGCCGAGCGCGTTGTTGATCTTGTGCGCGCCGGTGTGGTTGAGGTCCTCGCGCTTCAAGAAGATGCGGGCGTCGAGTCCGGTCCTGTCCTTGACCAGCGCGGCGAATCGCGGGGCTTCCGTCAGCGGGCTCGGACGGCCGACGTACCGATGCTGCAACGTCATGAATTCCTTACGGAACTCGGGGTCGGCCTTGGCCTGATCATAGACGCGCTCCAGCTCGTCCAGAGCGGTGATCAGTGCCTCCGGCACGTATCGCCCGCCGAACTGTCCCCAATATGGTCCCTGATGCTCGCTCAACGGGGTCGATTCGGATGCTTTCACTCTCTGACCTGCCTTTACTAGTCGTTGTACGGCGGCCACATGGTCGTCGGCGGTAGCCACGCCTTCGCCCACCAGCACGGCATCCGCGCCGGCGCGACCGTAATCCTCGACCTCGACCGAACCGAACACGCCCGACTCTGCGACGCGGATCACGTCATCGGGCAGTCCTTCGGCGAGTTCGGCGTATTTGTTCACGTCAACCTTCAGGTTCTTGAGATTGCGCGCGTTGATGCCGATGATCCGGGCGCCGGCCGCGACCGCGCGGCGGATCTCCTCGGTGGTGTGCGTTTCGACGAGCACAGCCATGCCGAGCTCGTGGGCGAGTTCAAGCAGGTGCGCGAGCTTGTCGTCATCCAGCGCGGCGACGATGAGCAGCACTAGGTCGGCGCCGTGGGCACGCGCCTCGTAGATCTGGTAGTCGGTGACGATGAAGTCCTTGCGCAGCAGCGGAATGTGAACCGCCGAGCGGACCTTGTCGAAATCGTCCAGCGAGCCGAGGAACCGCCGGCCTTCGGTGAGCACGGAAATCGCGCTCGCACCGCCGCGCTCGTATTCGCGGGCCAGGGCCGCCGGGTCGGGGATATCGCTCAAATGCCCCTTGGATGGGGAGGCGCGCTTGATTTCGGCGATCACGGGGATGCCGTCCGGACGCTTGAGCCATCGCGTCGCGTCGATAGGCGCCGGCGCGGCCAGAGCGGCCCGCCTCACATCCTCAAGAGACACGACACATTCGCGGGAACGCTGGTCTTCCAACGCCCCGGCAACCAATTCGTCCAAAACCGACATAATGCTCCCTTATAGATCGTTCGGTCAGTCGCCACTGTAATTCATGGCAGACGACAACCGCGCGTTCCGTCCTACATTCTGGGCGTGGCCGCGGGCCGGAGCGGGCCGGGATCGCGGCCCGGCAACGAAGGCGGCCGCCGCGGAGGAATCCGCGACGGCCGCGCATGCACGCTCATCCGTGCAGGGAGAGACCCCGCGTCACTTGCGGCGCTTCTTCTCCCTGATGTTGACGGAGATCTGGATCGGGGTGCCTTCGAAGCCGAACTCCTCGCGCAGGGAGCGCTCAAGGAACCGGCGGTAGCCGTGCTCCAGGAATCCGGTGGCGAAGATCACGAAGCGCGGCGGACGCGTGGACGCCTGCGTGGCGAACAGGATACGTGGCTGCTTGCCTCCGCGCAGCGGATGCGGGTGCGCGGCCTGGATCTGGCCGAGGAAGGCGTTGAGACGCCCGGTGGGAATGCGCTTGTCCCAGGATTCCAGCGCGTTGCGCATCGCGTCGGCGAGGCGGTTCGTGTGCCATCCGGTCTTCGCGGACAGGTTGACGCGCTGCGCCCACGTCACGCGGTTGAACTCGGTCTTCCACAGGCGCTCCAGCCGCTGCCGGCCGAAATCGTCCATCAGGTCCCACTTGTTGAACACCAGCACCACCGCGCGACCGGCGTCGACCGCCTGGCTCATCACCTTCAGATCCTGGTCGGAGATGGGCTGGGACGAGTCGAACAAGACCAGCGCGAGCTCGGAGCGCTCGATTGCGGCCTGCGTGCGCAGGGACGAGTAGTAGTCGGCGCCGGACACCTTGTGCAGTCGACGCTTGATGCCGGCGGTGTCGATGAACAGCCAGTCCTCGCCGTCGATGTCGATGGTCTCGTCGACCGGGTCGCGGGTCGTGCCGGCGAGGTCGTTGACCACGGCACGCTGTTCGCCGGCGAGCTGGTTGAGCAGCGACGACTTGCCCACGTTCGGGCGGCCGACGAGCGCGACACGCCGCAGATGCGTCGGCGTGAGGAAGCCCGAGGTCTTGTCCGCCTTGCGCAGCGAATCCAGCGCGGCGTCAAGCAGGTCGCCGACTCCCCTGCCGTGCATGGCCGAGATCCCGTAAGGCTCGCCCATGCCAAGCTTCCAGAACTCGGCGGTCAGGTATTCGCTGGCCCCGTCGTCGACCTTGTTCACCGCGAGCGTGACCGGCTTGCCGCTGGCCCGCAGCATCTTGACGATGCGCTCGTCGGTGTCCGTCAGCCCCACGTGGCCGTCCACGACGAGGATGACCGCGTCAGACAGCTGCACGGCGATCTGCGCCTGCGAGGCGATGGCGGATTCGATGCCTTCGACGTCGGCCTCCCAGCCGCCGGTGTCGACGAGCTTGAATTCGGTGCCGGACCATTCCGCATCGTAGCTGACACGGTCCCGGGTCACTCCGGGCGTGTCTTCGACGACCGCGGCGCGACGGCCGAGGATGCGGTTGACGAGCGTCGACTTGCCCACGTTCGGGCGGCCGACCACGGCGAGCACTCCGACGGCCTTGGGAGCCGGCGACTCGTCTTCGATCCCGTACCGGGAACCGGCGATGATCTGCTCGTCGCCCTCATCCAGTTCGTAATCGCTCAGATTGGCGGCATACTGCTCGTACTCCTGCACTTCGACCGCGTCCGCGACCAGCGTGATCAGCACATCCATCGTCTGCTGGAAATCCATATCGGAGTTGTCGACGGTGGTCACGCCGTCCGCCGCGGTCAGGAAGCTGGTGACCTTGGAATCGGCGCGGTCGCGGGCGGCCACGTCCTCGCCCCCCACGCCGGCGCCGGCGACGGCCTGCCCCGTGCGGCGCGCCTGACGCACCTCTTCCCGGGCGGTCAGCAGCACACGCACCTCGGCATCGGGAGCCACGACCGTGGTGATGTCACGGCCCTCCGCGACGATGCCGCGGCCCAGCGAGAAGGAGTCGGCCGCGGACTCGCGCGCAATGTAGGCGCGCTGCGCGGCGATGAGCACGTGGCGCACCGGGATGACGTTCGACACCTTCGACACGTGCGAGGAGACCTCGGAGGAGCGGATGGCCTCACTGATGTCCTCGCCGTCGGCGGTGATGCTCGGATGGTCCGGGTCGACGCCGATGTCGAAGTGGTCGCCGGTGAAGAATTCGGCGACTGCTTCGGTGATCTGCTGCTCATCCACCTGATCGCCGTCGAGGTCGATGCCCTGATGCAGGCACCACCAGGCGCATGCGCGGTACATGGCGCCGGTATCGAGGTAGGCGAAGCCGAAATGGCGGGCCAGCGCCTTCGAAGTGGAGGACTTTCCGACGCCCGCAGGGCCGTCGATGGCGACTCGTATCACAGCCCGACCTCCTTCTGCAGGGAACGGACCTCGACCTGGGACAGCACACGATAGGTGCCGGACTTGAGGTCACCGAGCTTGATCGGCCCGATCTGGGTGCGCACCAGACGGCGAACCGGGTATCCGATGGCGCCGAAGATGCGGCGGACGATACGGTTCTTGCCGGAGTGGAGCACCACCTTGACGATGGTCTGGTCGCGGTTGGCGTCGATGATGGCGCAATGGTCCAGCTTGACCAGGCCGTCATCCAGCTGGACGCCCTGGGTCACCAGGCGCCGGCAGACGTTGCCGCCGATCTTGCCATCAATCGTGGCGATGTAGGTCTTCTCCACCTCGTACTTCGGGTGCATGACGTGCTGGCTCAGCTCGCCGTCGTTGGTCATGAGGATCAGGCCCTCGGAATCGTAGTCGAGGCGGCCCATGTGGAACACGCGCTCGTACTTGTCCCCGATGATGTCGGCCAGCGTGTAGCGGCCTTTCGGGTCGTCCATGGCGCTGAGCACCTTCTTGGGCTTGTTGAGCGCCAACGTGACATGGTTCGGGTTGAGGTGGACGCGCGAGCCGTCCACACGGATGTGCTGCTTCTTCGGATCGACGCGGGTGCCGAGTTCGGTCACCAGCTCCCCGTCGACCTCGACACGCCCATCGGTGATCATCTGCTCGCACTTGCGGCGTGATCCGAAGCCCGCTTGCGCGAGGATCTTCTGCAGGCGGATTCCTTCGTTGTTGTTGTCGTCATGCGCTTTGAGTGCGCGCGAATATGCGTTTGGCATCGTTCTCCCAACGTGGCCGGACATTGACAATGAATCTGCGCTCCCGGACAAACTCACAGGGAAAACACAGCCAATACATTGTATCGTATCGTCCCCCCGTTGGTAAACTTGCAACGTTCGGCGGGTCGCAAAGCCCGCAACATCAGAAAAAGGACACTACAACATCATGACTGAAGAACAGAACACCGAGCCAAGCGCTTATCCGATCGGGGCGCGCGTGTGCGCGGAGCTTGCAGGCAGCTTCCTCGTCTGCTTCGCCATCTATATGATCTGCACGTTCGGCACTTCGATCTACGGGCTTGACCTGGCGTACATCGTCGTGGGCACCGCGTTGGCGTACGCGGTCGTCACCGCGATGCTCGGGCGTGTCTCCGGAGGCCAGTTCAATCCCGCCATCACCGTGGCGGCGATACTCACCGGCAAGACCAAGGTAGTCGCCGGCATCCTGTACGTCATCGTGCAGGTGGTCGGAGCGATCGCGGCGGCCGGCGCGGTCAGGTGGATCCTGCCGACCTCGCAGACCGTCACCATGAAGACGTGGCTGACGCCCGCCGTCAACGGTTATGGCACCGGTTCCGTATCGAGCGCCACCACCAGCAGCGCATCGGTGAGCTTCGGCATCTCCATGGCCATCGTCGTCGAGGTGATCGCCGCGATCATCATCATCGCGGTCGCGATGCGTCACACCGATGCGAACGGCAAGCCGAATGCGACGTACGCTCCGGTGATCGGCGCCGCATACGGCCTCGGCGTGGCCATGACCTATACGGTCACCGGTGCCGCGCTGAACCCGGCCCGCGCCACCGGCATCGCGCTGTTCGGGCAGAATCAGGGTCTTTCAACGCAGCCGCTGCAGCAGTTGTGGATCTTCTGGCTGGCGCCGGTCCTGGCCGCGGCGATCGTGGCGCTGGTCATGATCATCGCTGATATGGCATCGAAACGCAAGCCGAAGACGCCTGCGGATGCGCCCATCGACGAGGCGACGGACGCTGAGGCGGATGCACATGACATCGCCGTGGACGCGGCGGTCAATGCGGCGCCCCAGGTTCCGTCAACGAATCCAGAACAGTGACGGTGCGAAATACAACAGAAGCAGTCCCAGCCCCAAACCGATGCCGATAATGGCGTCGAACAGGACTGACCGGACTTTCCAAGGGCTCTTCTCGCGCATGATGATGCGCAGCAGGGCCGTGACGATGGCCGTGACGGCGATGATCACCGTCGCGGCCATCGTATATCCGAGGAAGGCGACGACCAGGGCGACGATGACGACGCCGAGCACGCACCACTCGAATGCCGGCTTGCCCTCGTGGACTTCGGACACGTATGGATGATGCTGATTCATGGAGCTTCCTCGGGGATTGGTTATCGTGATGGATCGGCCGCGAACCCTTGACGGTCGGCGGCCGATCCGTGAATCGGTGACCGGGCGGCGGATCAGTGGAAGAAGTGACGGGTGCCGGTCAGGTACATCGTCACACCGGCCTTCTTGGCCGCCTCGATGACCTCCTCGTCACGGATGGATCCGCCGGGCTGCACGATGGCCTTTACACCGGCGTTCATCAGCGTCTCGGCGCCATCTGCGAACGGGAAGAACGCGTCGGACGCGGCGACCGAACCGGTGGCGCGATCGGCGCCGTCGGCCAGCGTGTTGGCACGATCGACGGCCAGATGGCAGGAGTCCACGCGGTTGACCTGGCCCATACCGATGCCGACCGTGGCCTGGTCGTGCGCGAGCAGGATGGCGTTGGACTTGACGCAGCGGATGGCGCGCCAGGCGAACACGAGGTCCTTGAGCGTGGCCTCATCGGCGGGTTCGCCGGCCACGAGCTTCCATGCGTCCGGATCGTCGCCGGTGGCATTGATGAGGTCCATGTCCTGCACGAGCAGGCCGCCGTCGATCTGGCGGAACTGCGTGTGGCCCTTCGGCGGCTCGGACACCTTGAGGATGCGCAGGTTCTTCTTCTTGGTCTTGAGCAGTTCAAGCGCCGCGTCCTCGTAGGCGGGGGCGACGATGACCTCGGTGAAGATCGGGCGAACGCTTTCGGCCATCTCCAACGTGACGGTGGTGTTGCAGGCGATGACGCCGCCGTAGGCGCTCACCGGATCGCAGGCGTGGGCCTTCTTGTGAGCCTCGGCCGCGGTGGCTCCGATGGCGAGGCCGCACGGGTTGTTGTGCTTGACCACGGCCACGGCGATGGCGGGTGCCATATCCCACACGGCGCGCCATGCGGCGTCGGCGTCCACGTAGTTGTTGTAGCTCATCGGCTTGCCGCCGAGCTGTTCGGCGTGCGCGAAGCCGTCGCGGTCGAGCGGGTCGAGGTAGAGGGCGGCCTGCTGGTGGGAGTTCTCGCCGTAGCGCAGCGTGTGCGCGCGGTCCCAGGTGCGGGTGAACGCGGCCGGGAACTTCGCCTCGTTGACCGGGTTCTCGCCTTCGGCCGGGTCGGCGGATTCGACGGTGGCGGGCTTGGGCCAGTGCTTGGCGGTCCACTCGTTGATGGTAGCGTCATAGGCGGCGGTGTGGGCGAACGCCTTGCCGGCCAGCCAGCGGCGCTCCTCCAGACTGAAGCCTTCACCATTGGCCACACGGGCCGCGACGAGCGCATAGTCGGCCGGGTCGGTGACGATGGCGACGGTGGCGCTGTTCTTCGCCGCGCCACGCACCATGGACGGGCCGCCGATGTCGATCTTCTCGATGACCGCGGCCTCGTCGGCGCCGGAACGAACCGTATCGGCGAACGGGTACAAGTTGACGACGACCAGGTCGAAGGGCTTGATGCCGAACTTCTCAAGCTGGGCAGCGTGATCGGGGTTGGTCATGTCGGCGAGGATGCCGGCGTGGATGTGCGGGTCGAGCGTCTTGACACGGCCGTCGAGGCACTCCGGGAATCCGGTGACCTCGCTCACCTCAGTGACGGCGACGCCGAGTTCGGCGAGGCGCTTGGCGGTCGAGCCGGTGGACACCACTTCGGTGCCGGCCTTGATGAAGGCCTCAGCCAGTACTTCGATGCCTTCCTTATGGAAGACGGACACCAGAGCCCGTCGTATCGGTCGATTCGTGTTGGTCATCGTGCTCCTTCTTGGTTGTTGATTGTATGGACTTGCGGGAAACGATGGTACGCGGGTGCGTTGTTGCGGCTCGTTGTGCCCCCGTTCTTCGTGCAATCCAGCGTATCCCGAAAACAATGGCGACGCCAATCAGCGCCAGCACCCAGGCCATGCACAGTCCCATGGCGCTCGGACGTCCGACGGCCTGCGCGGACTGCATCACGTCGACGCCGACGTATTTGAGCCTGGCCTTTCCCAGCGACCCGTTCGACACCCCGAACATGACCGACGACAGCAGAGATATGACCACGCTCGACAGGCAGAACCCGCCCGCCGGGTAGGCGAGTTCGAGAATCAGGTCCTTGCGGTCGAGGGGATCGGACGCGCTGCCGACGATGATGCGGAAACCGGATTTCATCGCCATGGATGCCAGCCCGGCGACGAATCCGACGACCAGCGGAATCAGCACGACGGCGAACCGTATGCCTTCATCGCCGACTGCCTGCGGAAGCAGGCCGAAAACAGGAAGAGGCGGAAGCGAACGCCCCTGCCCGATCCAAAGGGTGAATGTCGCAAGCTCTCCGATGTGGAATCCGGCACCGAACAGCCACGAGACCGCCCATATGCACAGGTTGGGCAGCCATGCAAGCGATGCGATCGTCGTCAGTATGCGCGAGCCGGTCCCCATGCCGATGTCGGCGAACAGCGAGTCCATGGCCGAACGGTTCAGCACGCCCCACACGATGACGGTGATCAGTCCCATGACCAGGTACACGCCCATCATGATGACACCCACCATCAGGCCGGTCCTGATCGTGCGGCGCACGCCGTCGGACACATGATGACGGATAAGTTCACGCAGCTGCCCAGAGAACGGGCCCTTCGACAGCGCGGCGCCGGCGAATCCAAGCGAGAACACCACGGCCGATTTGACGCATACCAGAGCCGGCCAGTTAAGCAATCCGACGGGAAGTGACTGCGTGCCCATGACGTTGATGAAAATCCAGACCACCACGCCGCTGACGTATGCGCGGATATCCGTGCATATCTTCCGGCTGAACGACCAGACCAGACCTATCAGCAGCACGGTGAGCAGCAACGGCATGATGGACAGGGAAAGCGAGTCGGTCTCGAATCCGATGCCCTGGCTGAGCAGGACCACGATGCGGGTCATGTCCAACGTCGAGGACGACAGGTTTTCCCCACCTTCCTCCATCGAGATGACCAGCAGCATGAGCGCAAGAAAGCAGCCCAGGGCGATGGCGTACAACGCCATCGAGCCGATGGCGATGATCGGCCTCCTGAGCCAGGCCTGGATACGCTTCCTCATACCAGCGAGCGTTCGGCGAGCACCTTGCGCATGAGGTCCGCGGTCTGACCGGGAGTGCGTCCGACGGGAATACCGGCGGCTTCCAGCGCGATTTTCTTGTCCTGCGCGGTTCCCTTGCCTCCGGAGACGATGGCGCCGGCATGGCCCATCTGCTTGCCTTCCGGCGCGGTGAATCCGGCGATGTATGCGACGACGGGCTTGGTCATGTGCTCTGCGGCCCATGCCGCGGCGTCCTGCTCCGCGCTGCCTCCGATTTCGCCGATCATGACCACTGCCTTCGTGTCGGCATCCTGCTCGAATTCCTGCAAGGCCTCCAGCAGCGTGGTGCCGACGAGGGGGTCGCCGCCGACGCCCAGGCAGGCGGTGAAGCCGATGTCGCTCAGCTCGCCCATCAGCTGGTAGGTCAGTGTGCCGGACTTGGAGACCAGTCCGATGGGGCCACGGCCCACGATGCCATCGGGGATGATGCCGAGGTTGACGCCATGCTCGTTCTCCTGCGACGGCAGGGTGAGCAGGCCGGGGCAGTTCGGTCCGATGATGCGCACGCCACGCTGAAGGGCGAGTTCGACGAAGTAGGCGCTGTCCGCAACGGGAATGCCTTCGGTGATGACCACGATGAGCCCGATTCCGGCTTCGACGGCCTCGACCACGGCGCCTTTGGCGAACCGTGGCGGCACGAAGACCACACTGGCCTGGGCGCCCGTCGCCTCCTTGGCTTCGGCGCACGTGGCGTACACCGGAACGGAGACGTCCCTGCCCTCACGCGCGGCCTCGAACGTCACTTGGCTGCCCGCCTTGCGCGGGTTGACGCCGCCGACGATGTTCGTACCGGCACGGAGCATGCGGGCGGTGTGTGTCATGCCCTGATGCCCGGTCATGCCTTGGACGATGACGGGAGCACCCTCCTGGATGAATGCGGTCATTGCTTGGCCTCCTTCGATGCCTTGGCGTTCGCCGCCAGACGGGCGGCCTCGGCTGCGGCCTGCTCCATGGTGCCTTCCACATGCAGGTTGGGGTTGTTCGCCGCGGCGAGGATTTGCAGGCCCTCGGCTGCGGCATTGCCATCGAAGCGGACCACGAGCGGCTTCGATGTGTGCAGCTCCTCGAACGCCTGCAGGATGCCCTTGGCGACCTGCTCGCATGAGGTGATGCCGCCGTAGACGTTGATGAACACGGATTCCACCTGCGGGTCGGACAGCACGATGGACAGGCTGTCACTCATCACCGCGGCGGACGCGCCACCTCCGATGTCGAGGAAGTTCGCAGGCGTGACATTCGTGCCCTGCTCCTTGCCGGCGTCCCAGACGGCGTCGAGCGAGCTCATGACCAATCCGGCGCCGTTGCCGATCACGCCGACCTGACCGTCGAGGTGCACGTAGTGCAGCCCGTGTTCGGCTGCCGCCGCCTCGAACGGATCGGCCTGCATCGGATCGTCGAAGCGGGCCCACCCGTCGTGCCGGAACGCCGCATTGCCGTCCAACGATATCTTGGCGTCGAGGGCGCACAGTGATTTGGACGCCTCATCGTCGGGATCGCCGATCTTGGCGAGCGGGTTGATCTCCACCAGCGTCGCGTCGTTGTCCTTGAAGCACTGCCACATGCGCAGCAGGATGTTGGCGGCCTGATCCAGGTCGGCGTGGTAGAAGCCGATCTGGCCAGCCATGCGCTTGGCGGCCTCCATGTCGAAATCGCCGAGGGCGTTGATGTGCAGACGCTTGACCGATTCCGGATGTTCCTTGGCGATCTCCTCGACTTCGGTGCCGCCGTTCGCGGTGGCGAGGACATCGAAGTCCCGCGATGTGCGGTCCACGGATATCGACACGTAGTACTCGTGCAGGATGTTCTTCGCCTCGGCGACGAGCACACCGTTGACCTTATGGCCGTGGATGGTCATCGGGAGGATGGATTCGGACAGCAGTATCGCTTCGTCCCGGTTGTGGGCGATCTTGATGCCGCCCGCCTGGCCACGATGGCCGATCTTGACCTGGGCCTTGATCACGCACGGGTATCCGATGGCATCGGCCGCTTCGGCGACCTCGTGGGAGTTCTGGGCGAAAACGGCCCGCGGCGTGGGAATATGCTGTTCCTCCAGCAATTCTCGTGCCTGGTATTCATAAAGATCCATGTTCGACGCCTCACGTTCCTATGATGTGTTCTTCGAATGATGATTGGTGCCGTGCGGCGCGTCCCGACGCACGGCACCGCCGGGTCACGCCGGCATCGACACCAGTGTGCTGCTGGGTTTGTCGCCCAGTTTGTCCAGTCCGTCGAGTCCTCGCAGCCCCATGACGAAACTGAATCCGACGACCGTGCCCCCGGCCGCCTCGACCAGATCCATGGCTGCCTTCGCCGTGCCGCCGGTCGCGATGAGATCGTCGACGATCAGCACCCGATCGCCCGGACGGATGGCCGACGTCTCGATCTCCACTTTTTCGGTGCCGTATTCGAGATCGTATTCCTCGGCGATGGTCTCCGGCGGCAGCTTGCCCGCCTTGCGGATCGCGATGAACCCCTTGCCGAGCATGGCCGCGAGGGCGGGGCCGAACAGGAACCCTCTGGCCTCCCGCCCTGCCACCGCGTCGAACGAGTCTTCGGTGACGGGAAGGCTGGCCTGGAGCGCCTTCATGAGAATGCGCAGCCCCTTGCCATCCGCCAGCACCGGCATGAAATCACGGAATTTGATGCCCTCTTTGGGGAATCCCGGTATGGTGCGAATCTTCGAGACGAGGTATGCCGCGTCACCGGCACCGACATCGGCCAGTCTCTCAATGGTGATGTCAGACTGCGTCATGGTCTCGCGCTCCCCCGTCACTTCTCGGCGTCTGCGGTCTGCGCGGAATCGTCGGACTGCGTTGCGTTCTCGGCGGATTCCAGCGCCTTGTCCACCGGTACCTGGGCCTGGTCGTCGGCTTCGTCGGTCTGCTCGGCGTCCTCCACTTCGTCGTCATGGATGAAGGCGGGACGCGTGTACTCCTTGTTGATGGCGCGGAAGGTGAAGCGCAGTAGGGAGCCCTCGGAGTCGATGACGATCTCCTCGTATTCCTCGTCCACGGACACTACCTTGCCGATGATGCCGCCAATGGTGATTACCTCGGTTCCGGGCTCAAGGGAGGAGCGGAAGTCCTTCATCTTTTGCTGCTGCTGCTTGGCCTTGCGGGACTGCCACCACATCATGATGCCGATCAGCACGATGGAAACGATCATGATGAGATAGGATGATGAACCTTGCGGCATGATTTCTCCTTGCAGTAGGGAACGAATGCTCTATGGACGTCGGTCAACAAACAACCAATGTTAGAAGAGCTTGCTGACATCCTCTCCGTTTGTTTCACCTTGTGGCTCCAGACCCAGATGAGACCAGGCCTTGGCCGTGGCGACCCGGCCTTTGGGAGTGCGGATCAGAAATCCTTCACGGACCAGATACGGCTCGCATACGGTTTCGACGGTCTCCGATTCCTCGCCGACCATCGCGGCCAGGTTGTTCAGGCCGACGGGTCCTCCGTTGAAGTTGCGCACGATCGCGTTGAGCACGGCGATGTCCAGCCGGTCGAGGCCCTCGGAGTCTATCTGATAGAGCGCAAGCGCGGCGCGCACGTCATCGACGTCCACGACTTGCAGGTCATGCACGATCGCCCAGTCACGCACACGGCGCAGCAGCCTGTTCGCGATTCGTGGCGTGCCTCGAGAACGCAGGGCGAGTTCCGCGGCAGCCCCCTCCCCCAATGACACTCCCAGAACGCCGGAGGATCGCTCGATCAGCTTTTCGAGCTCATCGTGGGGGTAGAAGTCGAGATGGGCCGTGAAGCCGAAACGCGCACGCAGCGGAGAAGGCAGCATGCCCTCCCGGGTGGTTGCGCCCACCACGGTGAATCTGGGCAGCGTCAACGGGATGGACGAGGCGCCGGGCCCCTTGCCCACCATGACGTCGACGCGGAAATCCTCCATGGCGATGTACAGCAGTTCCTCCGCGGCGCGCGGAAGACGGTGGATCTCGTCGATGAACAGCACTTCCCCTGCGTCCAGCGAGCTGAGTATCGAAGCCAAGTCGCCCGCGTGCTGGATTGCCGGACCGGACGTGATGCGAATCGGCACCTCCAGCTCGTTGGCTACGATCATCGCCAACGTGGTCTTGCCCAATCCGGGAGGGCCGGCGAGCAGGATGTGGTCGGGGGCGGTGTCACGTTTGCGGGCGGCGTCCAGGAACAGCTGCAGCTGGGCCTTGAGCCGCGGCTGCCCGACGAATCCGTCAAGGGCATGAGGCCGCAGTTCCTCGTCGCTGATCGGCTCGTCGTTGATTGCGGTGGCGGAGACCATGCGTAGGGAGTCCTCCGAGACGCCGGTGTTGGTCCGTCCATCCTGCATGTCGATGTTGGATGTCATGGAATATCACCTTCCTCTGTCCAGCGACGACAATGCCAGTTTGAGCACCCGCGGCACGTCCTCCGCACTGATGGGGGTGGCTATGGACGCGGCATCGCATGCCTGACGTACGGCCTCCTCCGCGGTCTGGGGGCGCCATCCCAGAGAGACGAGTCCTTCGATCACCTGCTTGGCTCCGGGGTCGCGACTTTCCGACGGCCCATCGGCTTCGGGCCGTATCTGGTCGAGGTCGATGCGGCCTGCCAGTTCAAGGATGATCTTCTGTGCGCCTTTTTTGCCCAGGCCCGGAGCCTTGGACAATGCCGCCGTGTCGCCGTCCGCGACGGCCTTGGCCAGACGGTCCGGAGGCAGCGTCGACAACAGGGAAAGCGCGACCTTCGGCCCGATGCCACTGACCTTCTGCAATTGCAGGAACATGCGTTTGGACGCGGGTGACAGGAACCCGAACAGGGTGACGGCATCCTGCGATATGGTCAGCGAAGTGAAGACATGCGTTTCCTGACCGGCATGCAACGCCGCAAGATCGGCCGCCGCCATGCGGACCTCGTACCCGACGCCATGAACCTCGATCACGGCGCTGGATGCCTCCACCGACTCGACGCGCCCGGTTAACGTACTGATCATCACGTCGTCCTTTCCTCGCCGAACCGCACGCGGAATGGGCCGCCACGAGCTCGTTCGCCTCGCATCACATAACGACAGCACATACCGAACGCGCCCGCCCCGAACTGGCACGTCGTGCGGGATATGGTGTCGAGACGGCCCATCCACATAATGCAGAACATCTGTTCGACACACATTACATGCCGCTGCGGACGCCGGCGCGTCGAGCGGCCTTCTGCGCCGCCTGCGCCCACTGCCGTTGAGCCGCGGTCAGATGCTGTTCCCGTTCGCCTCCCTGCAAGGCGCCTTGCGGGCGCAGGGCATGGCATATCGCCAGCGACAGCGCGTCGGCGGCATCGGCGGGCTGCGGCAACGTGTTCAGCCCCAGCACCTTGGCCACCATGCGTTCGATCTGTATCTTCTCGGCCTTGCCGTTGCCCGTGATCGCGAGCTTCGCCTCGGTCGGCGTGTGCAGCGCCACGGGAATCCCCCGTTGCGCTGCGGCGAGCATGGCCATTCCTGCGGCCTGGGCGGTGCCCAGCACGGTGTTGCGGTTCGACTGGGCGAACACGCGCTCGATCGACACCGCATCGGGAATGAACCGGTCCATTTTGGAGCACAGCCCGTTGTAGATCGTCAGCAGTCGGAGGTCCTGCGACGTATGGGGATCCGAACGCACCACATCGACGTGGATAAACGAAAGCCGGCGGTTAGCGCCGGCTTCGATCACGCCGACCCCGCAGCGTGTCAGCCCGGGATCGACGCCAAGGATGATCACAGGGGATTACTCCTCGTCCGCGAGCTGGGCCATCACCTCGTCGGATGCGGTCCAGTTGGCGTAGATGTTCTGCACATCGTCCAGGTCATCGAGGTTGTCGATGAGCTTGGAGACCTTCTGGGCGTCCTCAAGGCTGAGCGACACCTCGTTCTTCGGGCGCATGACCATATCGGCGGAGTCGTAGTCGAAACCAGAGTCCTGCAGAGCCTTGCGGATTGTATGCAGATCGGAGGGATCGGTGATCACGGTGAACACGTCGCCGTCGTCGATCACGTCTTCCGCACCGGCGTCGCCGGCCTTCTCGAACAGGTCGTCGAAGTCGACGCCCTCGCTCGGAACCTCGATCTGGCCCTTACGCTCGAAGTTGAAGCTGACGGAACCGCTGGTGGCCAGCGAGCCGTTGCCCTTGGTCAGGGTGGAACGGACTTCGGCGGCGGCGCGGTTGCGGTTGTCGGTCAGGCACTCGATGATCAGGCCGACGCCGGCAGGCGCGTAGCCCTCGTACACGATGTCCTCGTAGTTGGCGCCACCGGCTTCTTCACCAGAGCCGCGCTTGACGGCGCGCTTGATGTTGTCGGCCGGCATGGACGCTTTCTTGGCCTTGTAGATGGCGTCGTACAGCGACGGGTTGCCATCCGGGTCGCCGCCGCCCATACGGGCCGCGATCTCGATGTTCTTGATGAGCTTGGCGAAGAGCTTGCCGCGCTTGGCGTCAATGGCGGCCTTCTTGTGCTTGGTAGTCGCCCACTTGGAATGCCCTGACATAATGCTCCTACAGGTATACGGATACTGACAAACGTCACTATGATAAAGCGGCAAGACGACAACGGCAGTCCTGGGTTCTGCCGCTGCCGGTCATTACGCCGCAAGAGGAACCGCAGGCACCGCCGAAAGTCCCATCTGATGACACAGAAATGGGACTTTCGCGGGATGACGGACGATGATGGAGCTGCGCACGCCTGCCGGGCCGGCAATACGGCGAGGCCTCCGCCGTGAAATGTACGGCGGAGGCCTCGTTCATTGGTCAGAGGTTCCGATTCGAATCAGCGACGCTGACGGCGAACCGCAAGCATCACGATGGCACCTGCCGCGCAGATCATCGCGGCCAGTGCGGCGCCAGAGACACTGGCACCGGTCTCGGCGACGACATCACCGGGCTTTCCGCCTTCGGGCTTGATCTGGGGCTTGTTGTCGCCGGACGGCTTCTGCGGGTCCGGATTCGGCTTGGGGGTCGGATCGGGATCAGGATCGACCGTGCCCTTGTCAGTGACGGTCATCGTGAACGAATCCTTGATCGAACCGTCATCCTTCAGTGCCACGGTCACGGTCAAATCCCCGGCGGCCTCGAACGGCTTGGTCACATCGATTGCGTTGCCGTCCTTGTCGGTCACCGCGATCGTGTAATCCGCGGCTGCGAGCACGGCGGTCGTCTTGTCGCTCTTGGTGGCGACCACCTTCACCTTCGACGGATCGAACGTATCACCGACCTTCACGTCGGACTGCGAGGTCGAAGCCTTTATGGAGACGACCGTCACCTCCGGTTCGGGATCCGGATCAGGCGTCGGACGCTCGTCGCCGGTCCAAGTCTGAGTCACCTTACCGTCCTTGATAGCGATGCTCATCGAGGAATCCGAAGGGATCGGGTAGGTGGAGGAGGACACGGAGACGTCGAGACGGCCTACGGCCTCGCTGTCGGCCGCGAGCACGTCGGACGGCAAGGTGACGTACACGTCGACGATGGAGTTCATGTGCGCCCCGTTGACGACGAGACGACCGTTCTTCAGCTGCTGTTGGCTGTAGGTCTGCTTCATGTCCGGTGTCACCGGCAGATTGACCGCGGTACCGCCCTCGGCCGTGTACGTGGCAGTGAAGCTCAGGCCATCGGTGCCGGTCAGGCCGGGTTCGGCGTACCGTCCGACAAGCACCTTGCCGTCGGTCACCTTCTGCTCGGCCGCGTCGACAGCCGCGTACGAACCCTTCCAGCTGGTCACCTCAGTGGCCTTGTGGAAGTTGGCGCCACGGTTCATCAGGTCGATGGCGATGTCGCCGACGCGCTTGTTCCAGTTGTCGTAATCCTTGCGGTTCTGCTGGGTCCAGCCGACCTCGGCGGTCGCCATCATGCGGGTGTACATCAGGAATTCGGCGTCGTTGAGAGAACGCAGGTGCTCGCTCCACAGCGCATCCTCGACGCCCAGAACCTTGTCCTCGGTGGTGCCGGCGGATGAGGTCGGGTTCCACTGGTAGAAGTTGCTGGTCGTGCAGGCGCCGCACGCCCAGGTCACGCCAGTGGTCTCGGTGCCGGGACGCTGCGGGAAGTAGGTGTTGCCGGCCGGCGACATGATGATCTTGCCGTTGCGCTGGTTGAGCAGCTTCTGGATGCTGGCATTGTTGGCTGCGTTGCCGGTCCAATGCTGCACCACGGATCCTTCGGGGATCTGGTCAACCGCGTCGAGGCCGTCGTTCCACACGATGGTGGTCTTGTCACGTTCCTTGACCAGCGCTCCGGACCGTCCGAGATACTCCTGTAGACGTTCCGTCTTGTTGCCGGCGCCGCCGCTGAGGAACAGCTCATCGCCGCCCAGGTGGAAGTACATGCGTTTGAGCTCGGACGCAGGCATGGTGGACGCCTTGATGCCCTTGTCGATCATGCCGTCGAGCTGGTCCATGATATGCCCCAGCACGGTGTAGGTGATGTCGGCATCAGTCGCGAGGCTGCTCCTGCCCTGCGCAGACTGGATGAAGGCGGGGGTGTCCTCGCCGGCCGCAGGCTTCGGGTTGGAGTTGCCGGTGTTGAGCTCGGCAAGGCCGTGCAGCAGGCTGAAGGAATGTCCGGGACCGTCGATCTCGGGCACGATGGCGATGCCGTGATCGGCGGCGTAGGCGACCAGTTCGATGAACTCGCTCTGCGTCCAGTAGCCGGTGCGCCCGTCCTGTGCCGGGGACCAGTTGCTGGTCCACGCGGACTGGTAGCTGATGGCGCCGGACTTGATCGCGAGCTGCGTGTAGTCGGTCGTATCGCCGTCCGCACGCCCGTCATTGGTGATCTCGACGCGGAAGCCCTCGTCCTCGCTCAGGTGCAGGTGCAGCGTGTTCATCTTGTAGGCCGACATCACGTCGATCATCTGCTTCATCTCATCGAGCGGGTAGAAGGAACGCGCCGGGTCGACCAGCACGCCGCGCCACTGGTAACGCGGGGCGTCGGCGATGTTGACGGCCGGGATGAAAGCGACATCGGCAAGCTTCACCGTGGAGTTCGTCCACGGACCGATCAGCTGCAGCAACGTCTGCGCCGCCCATATGCCCGCGGTGGCGCTGCGGGCCTTGACGGTGACCGAGTCGGCGTCGGAGACGATCGTGTAGGCCTCATCGGCGGTGATCGACTGGGCGGAACCGACGTGACCGGTGACGTCTAGGTTCTCGTCAAGGGTGAAGGTGATCGGGCAGTTCGTGCCTTCGGCGAGTTTCAGGCCGTACGAGGTGCCGAGCTCGTCACGCATGACGTCAACCGCAGGCAGGAGGCTGCCGTCGCTCACGGACACGCAGGTGTTCTTCTTAAGTTCAAACGCCTCTCCGTCAGCGGATTGCGCATATAGCGGCCTCGGGGTGAGCCGGCTCAACGGGTCGGTGGCAACTGCCGAGATGGTCCCCATCGTGCGCATCTCCCACACGGAAAGCGACCAGGATTGGCTCTTCGTGGTCGCGATCATGCGGATGTGCCGGGTTTTGATCGGCGTGTCGAATGTGGTTTTGACCCATTGCGCCTGTGCCGTCGCCTTGAGTCCCGTCTTCACATCGGTCCAGTTGGAGCCGTCATCGGAAGTCTGGATGGAGTAATTCGTCGCATAGGTGTTGCCCCAGGCGATGTTCACACTGGAAATCGTCGCTTCGCCGGGGAATTCGTAGGCCAGCCACCAGGGGCCGCTCCCCCTGTCGGCGCTCCAGCGCGAGGCGCCGGATGCGTTGTGCACGCTTTTGTCGGTGGGGTTGTCCGGCAGATCCTGGTTGTCGGCGGCCAGTTCCGGCCCGAATCCGGAACTGACTTCGCGACCGGACGCGGTGACCGTCGCCATGGTCGCGAGGTTGGACACTGTGGAAGTGGATGATTCCGCCGCTGCCGCCGCCTCTGCGTTGTGCTGCGCCAAGGCCGATGAGGCCGGCACCAGCAGCATCGCCGATGCGCAGATCAGTGACATGAATCTTGCGAGGCCACGTCGTTTGATATTCATGGGATGATGGCTCTTTCTCTGTATCTCCTGGCAGGCTCGCTATTGAACCACACCATTATCCGGTCTATTGAATGGACCGCGACTTTACAATCCAGCGTCAATATATCACGTCATCCCATCTTTGTAAATATAGTGCACAAAATGAGCGAGTCTTGACATCACTTATGGAAAGACCCCCGTCGGCAGCGAAACGGTTGCTGACGGGGGTCTTCAACGGGCGCGAGGGGCCCGTGCGTCACCTTATGCCAATGCGGCGGCGAAGTCGTCCGCGGAGTTGACCTGCGCGCGCTTCTTGATGACGGCGAGAATCTTCTCGCGCGCCTCGTCCACCGGCACGCCGTTGAGCTGGCTGCCATCGCGGAAGCGGAAGCTCACCGCGTTGTTGTTCATATCCTCTTCGCCGACGATGAGGATGAACGGCACCTTGGACTTGGAGGCGTTGCGGATCTTCTTCCCGAAGCGGTCGTCGGAGTAGTCGATCTCGCAGCGGACCATCTCGTCCTCCAGCGACTTGACAAAACCGGCCAGATGCGGCGCGAACTCGTCGGCCACCGGCACGCCGAGCACCTGCACGGGGGCGAGCCATGCCGGGAACGCACCGGCATAGTGCTCCAGCAGCACGGCGAAGAAGCGTTCGATGGAGCCGAACAGGGCACGATGAATCATCACCGGACGCTGGTGGGTGCCGTCCTTCGCGATGTATTCGAGCTGGAAACGCTCGGGCAGGTTGAAATCGAGCTGGATGGTCGAGACCTGCCAGGTACGGCCGATCGCGTCGCGGGCCTGCACGGAGATCTTCGGGCCGTAGAACGCGGCGCCGCCCGGGTCGGCCACGAGGTCGAGGTGGGATGCCTCGGCGACCTCGCGCAGCGTGCGGGTGGCCTCTTCCCAGATCTCGTCGGAACCGACGTACTTGTCCGGATCCTTGGTGGACAGCTCAAGGTAGAAGTCAGACAGGCCGAAGTCCTTGAGCAGGTTCAGCACGAAGGTCAGCAGGCTGGTCAGCTCGTCCTTCATCTGCTCGCGGGTGCAGTAGATGTGGGAGTCGTCCTGAGTCAGACCGCGCACGCGGGTCAGGCCGTGGACCTCGCCGGACTTCTCGTAACGGTACACGGTGCCGAACTCGAACAGACGCAGCGGCAGCTCGCGGTAGGAGCGCTGGCGCGACTTGAAGATCAGATTGTGCATCGGGCAGTTCATGGGCTTCAGGTAGTAGTCGGCGCCCGGCTTGGTGATGTTGCCGTCGGCGTCGTACTCCTCGTCCAGGTGCATCGGCGGGTACATGCCGTCCTTGTACCAGTGCAGGTGGCCGGAGGTCTCGTACAGGCCGCCCTTGGTGATGTGCGGGGTCTGCACGAAGCTGTAGTGGTGCTTACGGTGCATCTCACGCGAGTAGTCCTCCATCGCGTTGATCACCGCGGCGCCCTTGGGGTGGAACACGGCCAGACCGGGTCCGATCTCCTCCGGGAAGGAGAACAGGTCCATCTCGGCGCCGAGCTTGCGGTGGTCGCGCTTGGCAGCCTCCTCCAGGCGGGTCTGGTAGGCCTTGAGGTCTTCCTTGGTGGCCCACGCGGTGCCGTAGATGCGCTGCATGGTGGGGTTCTTCTCGGATCCGCGCCAGTAGGCGGCGGCGGAACGCTCGATCTTGAACGCCTTGATGAAGCGGGTGTTCGGCAGGTGCGGTCCGCGGCACAGGTCCTTCCAGACGGTGTTGCCGTCACGGTCGACGTTGTCGTAGAAGCTCAGCTCCTTGCCGGAGACCTCGGTGGCGGTGGACGGGTCGAGGTGCGCTTCCTTGTCCTCGATCAGCTCGATCTTGAATGGCTGGTCGGTCTCCTCCTTGAGGGCCTCCTCCTCGGTGACCACACGGCGGCGGAAGGACTGGGCGGACTTGACGATGCGCTGCATGTGCTTTTCGATCGCCTTCAGGTCGTCCGGGGTGAAGGGTTCGTCGACCTGGAAGTCGTAGTAGAAGCCGTCCTTGATGATCGGGCCGACGCCCAGCTTCACGTTCGGGAACAGCTCCTGGACCGCCTGGGCCATGACATGCGTGGCGGAGTGGCGCATGATGCCGAGGCCGTCTTCGGAATCGATCGCGACGGGTTCGACCGCGTCGCCGTCGCTGAGCGGCGTGCACAGGTCGCGCAGTTCGCCGTTGAGGCGGACGGCAATGATGTCCTTGTCGTCCGCGAAGAGCTCGACGCCGGTGGTGGTTGCTTCCACCTCCTTCGCTTCGCCGTTGACTGTGATGGAGATGGAGCTTAGCGCCATGATGTGTCCTTTGCTATCGGGGCCCGCGTTACCAATGTGCAGGCCTGGACTGGTAATCAACAGTGGCAACGATAGGAACCCGCGCAGACAATGCCTCGTTCATGCTCCGCGGCCGGGGCCGCCGGGCATGCGAACGGGGCCGTCGCCGCGGTTCCCGATCATGGGGAGAACCATGGCGACGGCCCCGGCAACGTACCTTGGAGGCGGAGTATCAGTCCTTCTTTCTGGAAGGCTTGATGCCGCATTGTTCCTCACCGGTGCCCTCCAGCGCGGAGGCTGGAGAGAAGTTCAGCAGGTTGGCGGAGGAGGCGCCCTTCACGGCACCGAGACCGGAGGGCTTGCCTGCCGCCGGCGCTTCGACGGGTGCCTTGGCTTCCGGTTGCGCGGCCGCGACGGCGTCCTCGTCCTCGCTGGCGTCCTCATCCTCGAACTCCTTGCGTCCATAGTAGAGGTCCTTGTCGAGGTCCTTCTCGGTGGCGGCCACGATCACCGCCGTGTTGGCGGCACCGGCCACGTTGAGAGCGGTGCGGCCCATATCGACGATCTGCGAGATCGGCTGGCTGATCGCGATGAACGGGATCGGCAGACCGGCCGCCGCGAACAGCGAGGTCGCGGTGATCGTCGCGGTGCCGGGCACGCCCACTGTGCCGATGGACACAAGCAGGGCGAGCACCACCAGGAACAGGAACTGGGCGGGCGAGTACGAAATTCCCTGGGCGTTCACTGCGAACACAGCGAGCAGCACGGGCCACACGCCGGCGCATCCAGGCATGCCGAGGTTCGCGCCAAGACTGGCAACGAAGGACGCGATATCGCCGGGCACGCCGTTGGAGCGCAGGTTGCGCACGGTCACGGGAATCGTGCCGATGCTGCTTTCGGAGGTGAACGCCACCACGCCGGTGGGCCAGTATGCCTTGAAGAACGGAATCGGGCTCAGGCGCGTCGTGACGGACAGGATGAGCGGCTGCACGATGAACAGCTGCAGGATCATCGCGACGTACGCGACCACGAGCACGGTGACCAGCGGTAGCAGTGCCGCCACATCACTGTTGCTCACAGCGGCGGCGATCAGCGCGAGCACCGCGTACGGAGTGAATCCGACAACGATCTGCGTGGCCTTGGACAGCACTACGTTGCCGGCATCCACGAACGCCTTGAACGGTTTGACGGCCGCGGCGCCCTTGGCGGTCTTGGCGGCGGAGTTGTAGGCGACGGCCACGAGGATCGCGAAGATCACCACGGGCACGACCTGATTGGAATACCAGTTCTGGACGAGGTTCGTCGGGAACAGCGCCACAATCGTGTCGAGCACAGCGGGCACCTCGCGCTGCTGGTAGTCGGTGGGCAGCGTGAACTTGAAGCCCTCGCCCACGCGGAACAGCAGGGCCAATCCCAGCGTGATCAGCGCGGCGGTAAACGTATTGATGAGCAGGAACACCACGGTCTTGATACCGATGTTCCTCAGCTTGAGCGATTCTCCCAGATTGGTGATCGCCGCGATCACGCTGAACAGCAGCAACGGCACCACAATAGCCGCGATCGCGTTCGACCATACGCTGCCGAACGCCGCCACATAGTCGGTATGTCCCTTGAACGCGATACCGACCACAATGCCCAGTACGGTCGCGATCAGCACGCGGACGCTGAATCCCGCTTTCTTCCTGATACTCAGATAAGCCAAACCCGCAAACAGCACAACAGTGGCACCCAGCGCCACCCAATTCCATGCCGTATCGGACATGTCATCTCCTTTCGTGTCATGACGACGCGACGCCTGATACAGGTGCGGCACCGCTCTTGATTCCATCGATTCACCGTACAGTAGCGGACGAAACAACATTTCGGAAGTGCTATCGGTTTTTTCGATAAGGGCTTAACAGTACCGCTTCAAAGTTGGGAGCAGAGGACTGCGGCAATTACCTAAATGACTGAAGCTCTTACGCCGGTAGGTGAAACGCGAAGCGAGCAGCGGGGTATTGTACGGGCGCTGAAAACACCGTATCCGAAGCCCCATAGACCAGAGCGGATTGATGGAGCGGACAACGGGACTCGAACCCGCGGTCTCAACCTTGGCAAGGTTGCGCTTTACCAACTAAGCTATGTCCGCAGTATACCGATACAAGACCGGCATCGTGGGTGATGTAGGAATCGAACCTACGACCCCTTCCGTGTGAAGGAAGTGCGCTAGCCGCTGCGCCAATCACCCGCAAACAACAAATGTTCATTTTACGTGACATCATCGGCGAGCGCAACCATTACGGCGAGTCGCCATGCAGTCCGCGGCTACGACGAAAGCACATGACTTGAACAACGCAGACCGACACGCGATAATCGACGCAACGGGGGCAAAGGAGACGTCATGACCGAACAGCAGCCGCAGGAACCCTATGGCGATCCGCAATACGAGTCATACAGGGAAGGCACGCCGACCGAGTCAGTGCCGACCATATCAATGCCGACCGAGTCGATACCCATCACAGGCGCGTCGGGCCCGACAGGAGCATCACGGCAGCGCCAGGCACCACAACCGCACACCCCATACGGATTCTCTTCAGCCACGCGGCCTCCCACATCCGGGCCGTATGCGCCCGGCCCTTTCCCGACTCCTGAAGCCCGTGCGACACAGGGCTCATACGAAGCGCCCGCCCCATGGTCCAGGACGCTCAACGGCGCATCATCGTCGGCATCATCCCCGTTCACCACGGGCCAAACAAATCGTCAGGCCCATCCCCCATACCCGCCGTACCCGATGCCGCCATACCAGCAGTACCGCCCGATGCAGCCCCCGAGGAAAACAGGCATCGGGGCGGGCGGCATCACGGCGATAGTCGCCGCCGTAATCGTCATACCCGCGCTGCTGTTCATCGCCGTGACCGCCGGGCTCATGACGGTGGCGAAGAACCATATCAGCCAAGGTGCCAACGAGCCGACCAACAGCTACGGCAACGCGTCTCCCTCCGACCCGAATCAGGCCGACCCCGAGCCGACCGCCACCGTCTACCGCATGGACGAGTGGCCCGGATACGAGAGCATGGTGACCTACGTGACCGACAAACTCGATCATTACAAGGACGAGATACTCAACAACAACACCATGTTCATGAGCGAATACCGGATACCCGACACGCAGGACGGCACCGACTACATGACGGGATACATGGCGGCGTTGCTGGGCACCGTGAACGAGGCCAAGGCGGCAGCGGACGAGACCAGCGAGGACCCCGATGCGCTGGATGCGAAGATCGACTCGTACCGAACCACCGTCGACACCCTTGAAGCACGGTTTAAGAAAGGGCAGGCGCTCGGCGTTTCGATGACCGTTACCGGCAACGATGGCAAGAAGTACACGGTCGACGGCAGCAAATCAATCACGCTCAGGCCTACCTGGGACGAGCTGGAACAGCGCGTCGCCAAAGCCTCGAACTCGCTGGGGAGTGGCAACGCCGCCAGCGCGCAGAAACTGGTGGAGCTCGCGGACATGAAGCTCAGCTGGGACATCGACGAGGGATTCAGACAGTGCCCGGCGTTTGCGGGCACCGATGACGGCGACAACAAGGCGCTGACGAAGTCCGAGACGTTCGGCTTCTACTGCCCTGCCACGCCGAACGTGATCTACGGCAACCGCAGCATGCCCGACTGGAACATGACCTACGCGCCGGCCGCGGGCGTGAGGCACGAGTTGTCCCACCACGCCATCCACATGCGCTGCGGCACCATCGAGCCCGAGGCCATCATGCAGAACGGCGTGAACCGCACCGAAGGCGTGACGAACAGCTACGCGGTCAAGTACATGGGCGCGAACCGCGCCCTGATCCAGCAGAGCATCGATTACGCGGCCAGCACCGGGCACAAGCAGTATCGCATGGATGCGTTCACCGACCGGGCCGCGGAACGCATCCACTCCGGGCAATGCAACGCGGGATGAGCAATCGGGCGGGGTTCTGGAGTCTAATTGCGTTTCGAGGGGGTGCTTCAGGCTCGTTCGGACATCTATCTGCGTTTCGAGGGGTTGGTGCCCGAGTAGAGCCGGGCCGGAAACCGCATGATTCCAATGCGGGATGTCCCCGCATACTCCGGATATCGCGTTTGGGCAACCCCTTGAAACGCAGATAGATGTTCCGAGAGCGCGAGATCAACCCCTCGAAGCGGAGATACCGGGTATCAGCCTGCCAGCGGAGGCAATGAGGCACGGTAAAAACGGGTTATAGGCAGAAACACCCGAAGGCGCTACATATAAGAGGAATATGGTGGGCGATACAAGATTCGAACTTGTGACCCCTTCCGTGTCAGGGAAGTGCGCTACCTCTGCGCCAACCGCCCGGGTCTGTACCATTTGACGGAAACCATCATGTTACGGATTCCATGCAAACGAGAGGTGGGTACGAGAGTCGAACTCGTCTATACGGCTTTGCAGGCCGCTGCCTAACCGCTTGGCTAACCCACCGCAAAGGTCGTCAACTCTTCGGACCTTAGAGCGGACAACGGGACTCGAACCCGCGGTCTCAACCTTGGCAAGGTTGCGCTTTACCAACTAAGCTATGTCCGCGTTTCCTTGACCAGCGTCATGCCGTCAAGCAACAGATAGCAACTATAGTGACAACCATGGGATTTGCCAAATCCGGCGTGTCGCGCGATGTCACGGCCTGCGACCGATCACCCACAGGCCTTGCTATACCGCGATTCTCTGATGGCATAAGCCGCCTGCACCAACTGCGAGGAACCGTTACATTGGTTGATATGAGTGAAGAAGCGAAAGCGCATGAACCGGTGATGATCGCCGCATTCGAAGGCTGGAACGACGCATGCCAGGCAGCCACCAACGTCATCCGGCATCTCGTGTCGCGCTACGATTCACGCGAGATCCGCCACATCCGCTGCGATGGGTACTACGACTACCAGGTCGCGCGCCCGATGCTGTGCAAGGTGACGGGCCGACGCCGGATCCTATGGCCGCAGACGACGTTCTACGCCATCGACGTGGCGCCCTCGACGACCCTGTATGCGCAGATCGCGCCCGAGCCCAACTACCGTTGGAACGACTACTGCCGTCAAAGCATGCGCATCGCCGAGGAGCTTGACGTCCGCCATATCGTGACCATGGGCGCCATGTTCGCCGACTGCCCGCACACGCGCGCGCTGCCGCTCGACATCAGCGACCAGCAGTGTCAGTGCGACATGGACCGGGAATACAGCGGCCCTGTCGGCATCCCGACCGTGCTGGATTGCATGGCATGCGAGGAGGGATTCTCGACCACGTCGATGTGGGTGTCCGTCCCGCAATACCTCGGCAGCGACGAATGCGCGCAGGCCACCATGCAGATGCTCGCGGCATTGTCCGACCGCATCGGCGTCGAGCTGGATCCGGGCGACCTCGCCGGCAAGGCCGAACAGTGGAAGGCGCAGGCTTCGGTGCTGACGCGCTGCAACGACGACCTCGCCCAATACGTGAAACACCTTGAGCATGATTACGACATGCAGGAGAAAGCCGATCAGGTGGCGCGCTTCGGCGCTCCGGCCGCGGAACAGCTGGTGCGCGAGGCGGAGGCCTTCCTGCGCAGTCGCGGCAAGTGACGCGGGCCGCATAATCTCACGGCAACGCAAATGGCGTCCGTTCCGCGAAGCCGCGAACCGGACGCCATCCAAGCGTGTTTCGTGACGTTACAGCGATGACTGCAACGTCACCCTGCCGCCGTCATCTGACCGCGGCTGCGGATTGCTCCACGGTGACGATGCTGACCGGATTGACGACGCTGGCCGCGCTGGCGGCCTTCACCGGCTCATACGGCTTCAGGGCGCCGAACAGCAGCAGCAGCGCGACGATCACCGACAGGCCGATGCGATAGATGGAGAACGCCTTGTACGAGAACGTGGAGACGAACTTCAGGAACCCGATGATGACGATGTAGCCGAGCAGGAAGCTGATGATCATCGCGATGATGGTCGGAATCCAGCCGGGGAACATGCGATCGGTCCCGGCGTTCTTCACGGCCTTGACCGCTTCGAGCAGGCCGGAGCCGAACACCGCGGGGATGGCCATGAGGAAGCTCAGGCGCACGGCCGATTCGCGCGTGTATCCCAGCGCACGGCCGACGGTGATGGTGCCGCCGGAGCGGGACACGCCGGGGATGAGCGCCATCGACTGGCCGAGGCCGAACAGGAAGGCGTCGCGATAGTTCATGTCGTCCATGGTCTTGATCTGCCGGGAGCGGGCGTCCACGATCCACAGCAGCAGACCGAACAGGAACAGCACGGTAACGGTGATCCACAGGTTGCGCAGCGACGTCTCGATGATGTTCTGCAGCGTGAAGCCGAGGATGATGATCGGAATCGAGCCGACGATGACGTTCCATCCGAGCGTCGCGTACTTGTCGCCGCGACCCATGCGCGCACGCCAGTCCGGGCCGTTCTTGCCGAACAGGCATCCGAACCAGTGCGACAGGATGTTGATGATGTCACGACGGAAATACAGGATCACCGCGAGCTCGGTGCCGATCTGGATGATGGCGGTGAATGCCGCGCCGGGATCCGCGCCCAGCATCAGATCTCCGATGATGCGGATATGCGCGCTGGACGACACCGGAAGATACTCGGTGAGCGCCTGCACGATTCCCAGAATAATCGCTTGGAAGAAATTCATGATCCCTCTTGAATGATTGTCCGTCCTTTACCGTGGACAAGGGTACTCAGCGTCCCCTAAGAATGTGTCAAACATCGTATTGTCGTACAGAAAACCCACAATGAGGGGTGGATAGTCGGGACGTCACGGGGAGGAATTATGGCACGATACCGCAAGTCAAGGATGTGGGCGCCGCAGGGCTTTTTCGAGTGCGAGGGCCGCGGCCTGCAATGGCTCGGCGAGGCGCAGGCGCAGGGCGGACCCCGCGTGGTGGACGTCTACGAATGGGGCAAGGATTTTCTCGACATCGAACGCGTATCCCCCTGCTCCCCCACGGCCAAGGCGGCCCACGATTTCGGCGCGGCCCTGGCGCGGATGCATGACGCGGGGACGGACCACTTCGGCTCGGCTCCGGCCGGATATGACGGCACCTGCTATTTCGGGCCGCTGCAGGATCCGGTGCCGATGGCGACCGGCGCGTGGGATGACCCGATCACCTATTTCGCGCAGGGGCGGCTGGTCCCGATGGTCGAACTGGGCATGCGTCGCGGAGAGCTGACCCAGGCCGACATGGACCTGACGAACCGCGTCATCGACGCGATGCCCGACCTTCTGGGGCGTGCGGCGCAGGACAAGCCGGCACGAGTGCACGGTGACCTGTGGAGCGGCAACGTGATGTGGGCCGACGACCGAGGCTCGTGCGAGGCCGTGCTGATCGACCCGGCCGCACACGGCGGTCATCGCGAGGAGGATCTCGCGATGCTGCACCTGTTCGGCATGAGCTATCTGACCGAGATCATGGACGGTTACCAGAGCGTGCATCCGCTGAAGGCCGGATGGCAGGAGCGCACGACGCTGTGGCAACTGTATCCGATCGCCGGGCACTGCGTGTTCTTCGGCGGCGGGTACATCAGCGAATACCGTTCCATGTGCCGCTCGCTGCTCAAGTAGCAGGAGCCCGCAACAAGAGGCATATGTACGGGAAAGGGCTTTCAGACCAGAGTGTCTGAAAGCCCTTTTCAATGCCGAAGCCGCTGATCGGCGCGAATGACGAGCGCTGCCGAGCATGGACGAGCATAGCCGAATTCAGCTCAGCGCGTCCTTCAACTTACTGAAAAACCCCTTGCGCTGGCTGCCGGTGGCGGGGCGCGAGCTCTGCGCGACGTGCGACGCCGAGGCGTCGTGGCTGGCCGCGAACTGCTCGATGAGCGAACGCTCCGAGTCGGTCAGCTTGGTCGGGATGTGCACGTTGACATGGGCGACGAGATCGCCGCGCTCGCCGGATTGGCGCAGCTTGGTGACGCCCAGGTTCTTCAGGACAATCGTCTCCTCGGGCTGGCATCCGGCCGGCACGGTCACCTTCTGCTTGCCGTCGAAGGTGTCGATCTCCATGTCGTGACCCAATGCGGCCCAGCTCATCGGCACCTGAATCCAGCAATGCAGGTCGTCGCCGCTGCGGGTGAAGCGCTTGTCGGCCTTGATGCGCACGTCGACGTACAAGTCGCCGGCCGCGCCGCCGCCTTCACCGACCTCGCCCTGATGGGCGAGGCGTATGCGCGATTCGTCCGCGATGCCAGCGGGAACCGAGATCCCCACCTCGCGCGATGTCCGGACGCGGCCGTGCCCCATGCAGGACGGGCAGGGGTCGGAGATCACCGTTCCGTGCCCCTCGCACCGCTCGCAGGGCGCGGAGGTCATCATCTGGCCGAGCATCGTGCGCACGACCTTCTGCCGGAACCCCTGGCCGTGGCAGTCCGGGCAGGTGGTGGGCTGAGAACCGTTGGCGGTGCCCGAGCCCCCGCACTGCTGGCACAGACCGAAAGTATTGATCTTGATGTGCGTGGTGCCGCCGAAGACCGCCGTCTTAAGATCGATGGTGGCGCTCGCCAGCGCGTCGCGACCCGGCTGGGTGCGGGGAACGGGGCCCTGCGAGCCGCCGCTGAACGCTCCTCCGAAGAACTGGCCGAAGATGTCGGACATGTCACCCATGCCGAATCCCGATGCGCCGCCGAATCCGCCCGCATTGGGGTCGTTGGGGTCCACGCCGGAATCGTACATGCGGCGCTTGTCGGGGTCGGAGAGCACCGCGTAGGCGTTGTTCACTTCCTTGAACTTGTCTTCGTATTCGGGGCCGGCGATATCGGGATGATACTTGCGGCTCATCTTGCGATACGCTTTTTTGATCTCATCGTCGCTGGCCGACTTGTCGACGCCCAGCACCTCGTAGTAATCTGCCACTGCTCGTTCTTTCTTGTTGGTGTTCGGGGAGCTATTGTGCCATAAGGCTCAGTCAGTTGCCGTCGCCGTCATCGTACGACGATATCGCACGGGTCAGGTACCGGGCCACGGCACGTACGGCGGCTATGGTCGCGGCATAGTCCATGTGCGTCGGTCCGATGGAGCCGACGAAGGCCACCGGCCCGCTGGATTCGCCCGACCCGCCCGACCCGCCGTCGAGAGATGGCATCGCGACGCTATCGCCATCGTCCATTTTGCCGGGCTCCGCGTCGGCGTCATCCGTTATGCGGAGCTCCCTCGCCATGCCGGTCTGAGCCGTATTGGCATGCGCCGCGCCGCCAAGCGCGGATCCACCGCCGTCTTCATGTCCCGCGTCCGATTCCGCCGGTTCCGTCCGGGATGCCGGCGAGTTTCCGTAGCCGCTGGTGACCACCGAAGCATGCAGCAATTCCGGCGTGTGCGTCTCCGAACCAATGGCTACACCGACCCCATAGGCGTCGGTGTCCTCCGAAAGCGCGCTCATGAGTTTCATCAGCACGATCTGCTCCTCCAGCGCGTCGAACAGCGGCGCCATGTCGGCGATGTCACGCCGATGGGCCAGGTGCGACGCGCCGGCCATATACAGTTCACTGGACCTTTCGTTGTCTCCCATCGCCTCGAACACCTGCGCCAGCCCTTCAAGCAGCGCAACGGATTCCCGCCGCGACGACTTGAGGGAACGGACCCGTTCGGCAGCCTGCGCGAAGGTGAGCCCGAGGCAGGCTCCGTTCACGACGGATCCCACGTCGGCGAGCGTGATATCCGTCGGCTGGGGCGACAGGGCGAGCGTATGCTGTGCGACGTTGCCGGCGTCGGTGATGACCACGATCAGCAGCAACGTGGATGAGACGGGGACGATCTGCACGCGCAGCACCTTCGCCTTGGCCGGGGACGGGGAGGCGACCACGGCCACCTGACCGGTTATGTGGGAAAGCAGTCTGGCCGCGCGCTGCAACGTGTCCTGCAGGCTGACGGATCCGGACAGGAACGCCGCGATTCCCTTGCGCTGCGCGTCGGAGAGGGGGACGACGGTGGACAGGCGGTCCACGAAGTACCGGTAGCCCTTCTCCGTCGGGATGCGGCCCGAGGACGTGTGGGGCTGGATGAGATACCCCTCTTCCTCGAGGGACGCCATGTCGTTGCGGATGGTCGCCGAGCTGACGCCGAGGTCGTGCTTCTTCGTCAGAGCGGCCGATCCTATCGGCTCCTGGGATCGAATGTAATCCTCCACGATGGCGCGAAGCACCACCATGCGTCGTGGTTGCGCCATGTCTCCTCCTGTTCTTCCCCGGCATTCACGCCTTCACGGCTTTCCCGTATTCACGACACGCCCGACACTCCCGGAGTGGGTCGGTCGAACGATGACGTACCCAGTATTAGCACTCTTTGCCCTTGAGTGCTAACGCGTTCGTTATCAGATGATTTCATGACGCAGCCGCCGGCATGAGTCAGTCACAAGTTGTGAGCGCTAACATAACATAATCTACCAAAACACGCCAAAAGCGAACCACTAAGTCTGTTCACAACGTTAGTATGGGATTGCAATGTGAGGGCATGCATGGCGCGGCATAAGCCGAAATGCGTGGTGCCCGAAGTATTGGAAGGAAAGTACATCCATGACCGAATTCAAGGAGACCGAGCTGGACGAGCGCGCCATCAACATGGCCAAGGTCCTGTCGGCCGACGCGGTTGAGAAGGATGGAAGCGGCCACCCCGGTTCCCCCGTCTCCCTGGCGCCCGTCGCCTACACCCTCTACCAGCATTTCATCAAGCATGATCCGAACGACCCCAACTGGGAAGGCCGCGATCGCTTCATCCTTTCTGGTGGCCACGCTTCGCTCACCCAGTACGTCCAGCTGTACTTCTCCGGCTACGGCGTCACTCTGGACGACCTCAAGCACTTCCGCGGCGGCGCGGACACCCGCACCCCGGGCCACCCCGAGTACGGTCTGACCCCAGGCATCGAAATGACCACCGGCCCGCTGGGTCAGGGCTTTGCCTCCGCCATCGGCTTCGCCTACGGCGAACGCTTCCAGCGCGGCCTGCTCGACCCGGAGACCCCGAAGGAAGAGTCCCCGTTCTACCACAAGATCTGGGCCATCTGCGGTGAAGGCGACATCGAGGAAGGCATCTCCGGCGAAGCCGCCGCTCTTGCCGCCAACCAGAAGCTCGGCAACATCACCGTAATCTTCGATGCCAACCGCATCCAGATCGAAGGCGACACCAACCTGGTGCTGGCCGAGGACGTGCTCAAGCGCTTCCAGGCCTACGGCTGGTACACCGACGAATTCAGCTTCATCCAGCCCGACGGCTCCTACAAGGAGGACATCGAGGGTCTGGCCGAGGTCATCGCCAAGGCCGAGAAGGCCGCGCCTGACCAGCCGAAGCTCATCAAGGTCCACTCCCTGATCGCATGGCCGACCCCGGGCAAGACCAACGACCCGTCCTCCCATGGCTCCAAGCTGGGCGCCGAAGCCGTCGCCGGCCTCAAGAAGCTGCTCGGTTACGACCCCGAAGAGTCCTTCCACGTTGACGAGGAAGCCCTCGCCCACGCCCGCAAGGTCGCAGAGCGCGGTCTGGAAGCCCACAAGGAATGGGACGAGAAGTTCGACGCCTGGCGCAAGGCCAACCCGGACAAGGCCGCCCTGTACGACCGTCTGAAGGCCGGCGAGCTGCCGGAAGGCTTCGACAAGGCCCTCGACGATCTTGAGGCCACCTTCGAGGTCGGCAAGAAGGTCGCCACCCGTGGCGCCTCCGGCTCCGTCCTCAACGCCATCGCGGCCGTCATGCCGGAACTGTGGGGTGGCTCCGCCGACCTCGGCGGCTCCAACAAGACCGACCTCAAGGGCGCTGCCACCTTCGCTCCTGCGGAGTGCGCCACCAAGCAGTGGCCGGTCTGCAACGAGTTCGGACGTCAGCTGCACTTCGGCGTGCGCGAGTTCACGATGGGCTGCATCACCAACGGCATCCTGCTGGGCTCCCACACCCGTCCGTTCGGCGGCACCTTCTTCATGTTCTCCGACTACGAGCGCTCCGCCGTCCGTCTGGCCGCCCTCATGGAGATCCCGAACCTGTACGTGTGGACGCACGACTCCGTCGCCGTCGGTGAGGACGGCCCGACCCACCAGCCGGTCGAGCACCTTGCCTCCTTCCGCGCCATCCCGCAGCTTGAGGTCATCCGCCCGGCTGACGCCTTCGAGACCGCCGAGGCCTACCGCTACTTCTTCGAGAAGAAGAACACGCTGCCCGGCGCCATGGTGCTGACCCGTCAGGGCGTCCCGGTGCTCGCCGAGACCGCCGCCAAGGCCAAGGACGGCGTGCGCAAGGGCGCTTACGTCCTGGTCGACACCGAGGGCACCCCGGACGTCATCCTCATGGCTTCCGGCTCCGAGGTCCAGTGGGCCGTCGACGCCGCGAAGACCCTGGCCGGTGAGGGCATCAAGGCTCGCGTCGTGTCCATGCCGTCCATGGAATGGTTCGAGGAGCAGGACGCCGAGTACAAGGAAGCTGTGCTTCCCGCTTCCGTCAAGGCCCGCGTGTCCGTCGAGGCCGGCGTGGCGATGCCGTGGTACAAGTACCTCGGCTCCTACGGCAAGCCCGTCTCCATCGAACAGTTCGGTCTGCAGGGCGATGGCGCGCAGAACATGATCGACCTCGGCATCACCGCCGAGCACGTGGTCGAGGCCGCCAAGGCGTCCATCGCGGAAGCCGAAGCCGCCAAGTGATCCATCGGGAGCCGCCCGCCGAGGCGAATACGCGTCGGGCGGCTCCCTCCCGGTCGGCACGGCCGACAAGCCCCTCGCGGGAGGGGCGCCATTGAAGATTTGTTCCATTACGGAATCAAAGGAGAAAACAATATGACTGAAGCAACTCAGCGCACGTCCGACAACGGCGTCTCGATCTGGCTGGACGACCTGTCCCGCACCCGTATCGAGTCCGGCTCCCTGCAGGAGCTCATCAAGGACAAGAACGTCGTCGGTGTGACCACCAACCCGTCCATCTTCCAGAAGGCTCTGAGCCAGGTCGGCCCGTACGACGCCCAGCTCAAGGAACTCGGCAAGGTCGACGTCGAGACCGCCGTGCGCGAGCTCACCACCACCGATGTGCGCAACGCCACCGACATCTTCCGCGAGATCGCCGAGGCCACCGACTTCGTCGACGGCCGTGTCTCCATCGAGGTCGACCCGCGTCTGGCCCACGACACCGAGAACACCGAGAAGCAGGCTGTCGAGCTGTGGGAGAAGGTCAACCGCCCGAACGCGATGATCAAGATCCCGGCGACCCTGGAAGGCCTGCCGGCCATCACCGCCACCCTCGCCAAGGGCATCTCCGTCAACGTCACCCTGATCTTCTCGCTGGAGCGCTACGAGCAGGTCATCGACGCCTACATCGAGGGCATCGCCCAGGCTGCCGCCAACGGCCACGACCTGAAGCACATCGGCTCCGTCGCCTCCTTCTTCGTCTCCCGCGTGGACACCGCGGTCGACAAGCTGCTTGAAGCCAACGGCTCCGATGAGGCCAAGGCCCTTGAGGGCAAGGCCGCTGTCGCCAACGCCCGCCTCGCCTACGAGCTCTTTGAGAAGAAGTTCGCCGCCGATCCTCGCTGGGCTGACCTGGCCGCCAAGGGCACCAAGGTCCAGCGTCCGCTGTGGGCCTCCACCGGCACCAAGAACGCCGCCTACTCCGACTGCAAGTACGTCGACGAGCTCGTTGCCAAGCACATCGTCAACACGATGCCCGAGAAGACCCTGAACGCTCTGGCCGATCACGGCAACGGCGCTCCGTCCATCGAGGGCACCTACGAGGAGTCCCACGCCGTCATCGACAAGCTGGCCGAGCTGGGCATCAACCTCAAGGACGTCACCGACAAGCTGGAGGCCGACGGTGTCGCCGCCTTCATCAAGTCCTGGGATTCCGTGCTGGCCGACGTGCAGTCCGGCATCGACCGCGTGAACGCCTGAGACCGACCGGTCAAGCGTGACATACGCCTGACCACATAATCGTGAGAAGCCCCCGACCCGATAACGGCCGGGGGCTTCTCACGTGATACACTGCTAGACCGCACACGAACGCCATGTCGAAACCGGGAAAGGCCGTGAATGACGCCCCTTCGTGTATCATGCCGAAGGGTATTTCTCTCGCCGCGAACATGCGCCAGCGCATCACTCAAGCAGAAACTACAAACAGAAGGACCGTCAACCACATGAACTTGCATCTGGCAGAGGCAGGACGCACGCTGATTCCCCGCAAGGATGACGAATACGGGCTGCTCTCCCCCGCCATGGTGCTGATGACGTTCATCGCCGGTCTGGTCGATGCACTGAGCTACTTGGCCTTGGGACATGTGTTCGTGGCGAACGTCACCGGCAACATCGTCTTCCTTGGCTTCGCGCTCGCCCACGCACAGGGGTTCGTCTGGTGGACATCGGCGCTGACATTGGTGTGCTTCGCCTTCGGCGCGTTCATCGGAGGCCGCATCATACGCCGGTTCGGAGAACACCGGGCCCGCCATCTGCTGATCTCGTCGATCGTGCAGGCCGCGTTCATCCTCGCCGCGCTGATCGGGCTGTACCTGCTGAACCACTATTCCGCGGAACCGGCTCTGGGCATGGGCAGTATACAGGTGTCATCGCAGCCGAGCCTCAACTTCCCCACCGCCCGCCACATCGACGTCCATCATCTGATGCTGATCGTGCTGATCGCCCCCGCGATGGGCATCCAGAACTCCACTGCCCGGCGGCTCGCGGTGCCCGACCTGCCGACGACCGTGCTGACGATGACCGTGACCGGCATCGTCGCCGACACATCCGCCCACGGCCATGAGATGTCAAAACTCGGCCGGCGCGCCGTCGCCGTATTGGCCATGTTTCTCGGAGCGCTGACGGGCGCGGCGCTACAGTCGAAAGGACATGAGGACATCATCCTCATGGTCGCTCTGGCTTGTCTGCTGGCCGTGATCGGCATGATGCTCGCGCACGCGCATTCCACGGCGGCATGGGCGACCGCCCGCCACTGACCTATTCCCCAACGCACAGCAATGTGTTAAACTGCGCTGCCATGGGCTTATCACGGGTCGGGCCACCCGACGCGGGTGGATTCATGCCGACCGCCGGGAACCGAGTCCGAAACAGGTGCCGAGAAGACAGGTGCCGAGAAGACAGGCGCCGAGCCGCCGCAACAGAAAGCAGTACCGTTATGGCAACGACTCCCATACCAACAGACATCAACACCGCCGAATCCGGCGGTCGGCGCCGTCTCCCGTTCTCCGGACGCCTCGTCATGGCGTTCACGTTCTTCTCGATGTTCTTCGGTGCGGGCAACCTCATCTTTCCCCCGTTCGTTGGGGCGCAGGCGGGCGCTGCCACCGTTCCCGCCATCATCGGGTTCATCGTCTCGGCGGTCGGCCTTCCGATTCTCGGCGTGCTCGCCGTCACGTTCGCGGGTGGCTTCGACGAGCTCGCCCGTCGTGTGTCCCCGGCGTTCGCCTCGCTGCTCGGCGTGGCGATCATGCTCACCATCGGCCCGTGCTTCGCCATCCCACGCACGGCGACCACGTCATACGAGATGATGGTGGCGCCATTCCTGCCCTCCCGCACTGGATGGGGCGGCTGGACGACGCAGCTGGCGTACTCGCTGGTGTTCTTCGCCGTGGCTTTCCTGCTGGCCCAGCATCCCGAGAAACTGTCGGCCGTGTTGGGACGGTTCATGGGGCCGCTGCTGTTGGCGTTCATCGCAGTGCTGTTCATAGCCTGCCTGGCGCATGGTGCGGTAACACCGACGCAACCGACAGGCGATTATGCGGTGCATCAGGCGTCCCGGGGCTTCCTGGACGGCTATCAAACCATGGATCTGCTAGCTGCTTTGTACTTCGGCATCGTGATTTCGGCGAACGTCCGCGCCATGCATGTCACCGACAACACGCTTATTCGTCGGGAGACCGCATACGCCGGTCTCGGCACCGGGATCCTGCTGATCGTGATCTATGCGGTGCTCGGCTATGTGGGTGTCGTGTCCGGGAGCATTGCCTCGGTCAATCCAGCGACCGATACAGGCGCGACCGTACTCACCAATCTCACGGCCTCGTTGTTCGGCACGTTCGGCATGGTATTTTTGGGCATCGTGTTCGTCATCGCCTGTCTGAATGTCTGCACGGGTCTGATCTGCACGTGCGCCACATACTTCCACACGCGATTCGCCACCGTCGCCGGTCGCCGCGTGAGCTATCGCGCATGGCAGGCACTGTTCACCGTGTTCAGTTTCGTGGTGTCCAACGCCGGACTCAGCATGATCATCAAGGTGTCCGTGCCCGTGCTCGCCGCATTGTATCCGATTGCCATCGTGTTGGTGACGCTCGCATTGACCCATCGAATCCTCGCCGCTCATTTTTCGCGCGTGTACTTCTGGATGGTACTGCTGGTGGCCATCGTGTCATTCGCCACATGTCTGGCGAGCATCGTCACGGTATTCGGCGGCTCCCTGCCATGGCTAGAGGCCATATTGAACATGCTGCCGCTGCAGCAATTCCAGCTGGGATGGATCATTCCGGCGCTGGCAGGCTTGCTCATCGGCGTGCTTGACAGTGCTGCACATTCGTCGTTCAAACGATGACCGACTGATTCGAGGGCTATCTTCGTTTCGAGGGGTTGATTGAGGCTCGCTCAGACATCTAACTGCGTTTCGAGGGGTTGGTGCCCGAGTATAAACACCATGGGAACCGCATGATTCCAATGCTGAACACCCCGATATACTCCGGGTACCGCATTCAGGCAACCCCTTGAAACGCAGATAGATGTTCCGGGACGCCGGAATCAACCCCTCAAAATCGAGATAGGAGATGGAACGGGCTAATGAGGCGCGTAGGACGACTGGGGTGGTCATCACAAACTACGCTACGGCGTCCGACACTCCTTGAAGGCCGTGTCATCGTATCGCCGGATACCTTGGGTCAGATTAGAGAGCTGATAGGCTCCATCGTCCGTTTTGGCGAGCAGGACAATGATCTTGGTCTCCGCACCATATTTCGCGATGAAATCGTCCTTGGCACCCGCTCCTTCGCATCCAAGATTGACGGTGACCGTGATATCACTACCTTCCACAGACCCCTTGAGACGCTTCCAGATTTCAGCGTCATGTCATACAGATCCTGTTGGTCGCCATCGGCTTGCTTCATCCTGTCAATCGTGGCAACGGTGACTATCCGATGCAGCGACGGCATCGCTGAGATTGCCGTACTGCACGCCGGCGTCACAGGCCACGGAAACGACCCGACCGCCGCATCCGGCAAAAACCAGTATCATGGCTAAGACCGCCAGTATTGCCGGAACCCGCATCCTCGTCTGATGATATGAACGCATCGTCATCATGTCTCCTTCGACATCAAGCCGGTGCTCGCCCGGTCCGGGCGCTCCCGCCTCCTTCCCATGACACCATTGCACGAACATGCCCCCCAATGAGCATTGGCAGCCGGCAATACGGCGGGCGCCGCCTTCACCGGTTCTTGGCATCATCCGCGATCCTGCCCCGTGTCAGCGAACGGTAGGTGACGTAGAACAGGATGCCCGCGACGATGCCGGAAGTCGCGTCGGAGATCGGCTCGGCGAGGAAGATGCCGGTCACTCCGATCCAGTGAGGTAGTGTCAGGGCGAGCGGCACCAGCATGATGATCTTGCGGAAGATCGCCAGGAACACGGACTGCTTGGCCTGCCCCATGCCGACGAGGGCGCACTGCGCGCCCATCTGGATGCCGAACACGCCCCATCCGGCGACGAAGACCGGCATCATGCGGGTCACGATGCCGATGACTTCCGGCGACGACGTGAACCATGCGGCGAACACGCTTGGGAATGCGGCAAGAAGCGACACCAGCACCGTGGCCGAAGTGATCTGCGCGATGAATGCCACGCGGATGGCCTGCCGCACGCGATCCATGCGCCGGGCACCGAAGTTGAACCCGATGATCGGCTGGATGCCCTGCTGGAAACCGTTGGTCAGCACACTGACCACCTGCATGAGCGAGGTGATGATGGTCATCGACGTGACATAGTCGTCACCGCCGTATCGTTGCAGCCCGACGTTGAACACCACGTTGATGAGGCATTCGGTGATCTGCATGATGAACGGCGCCAACCCGAGGGTCAGGATCGGCACGATGACTCGATTGAAGCGGATGTTGGACGGCCTCAACCGGATGGCGCTGCGCCCGGAGGCGAGGAACAGGATGATCCACACCGATGAGATCAACTGGGCGATCACGTTCGCGACGGCCGCGCCCTTTACGCCCCAGCCGAGCACGAAGATGAACACCGGGTCGAGGATGATGCTGGTGCCGGTGCCGATCAGCACCGAGGTCATCGCGATGGTGGTCTTGCCCTGCGCGGAGATGAAGTTGTTGAGTCCGAGTGTGAGCTGCACGAACACCGTGCCGACCAGGTAGATGGTGATGAAGTCGACCGCATATCCGATGTTGGCATCGCTGGCTCCGAAAGCGCGCAGCACCGGCTCCTTCGTCGCCTGCAGGATGACGGTGAGCGTCAGGGCGATGGCCACGAGGAACGCCGCGCTGGTGCCTAGGATGCGTTCGGCCTTCTTGAAATTGCCGCGACCCAGTTCGATGGACGCCCTCGGCGCGCCGCCCGCGCCGATCAGCGACGCGAACGCGGTGACGGCCAGCAGGATCGGGAAGCAGATGCCGACACCGGTCATCGCGGCGTCGCCGACCTCGGGGATATGCCCGATGAACAGTCGGTCGATGATGGTGTATGAGGCGTTCGCCGCCTGCGCGACGATGGTCGGAACCGACATCGTCAGGGCGAGCCGCGCGACCGGTTTCGTGCCGAGCCCGGAGCTGTCCGCCGTCATGCCAGCAGATGCCGTTCGATCCATTGCGCGACGCCGTCATCGTTGTTGGGCGGGCAGATCTCGTCGGCGATCTTGATGACCTCGGGGTTCGCGTTGGCGACCGCCACGCCCGTTTCCGATGTCGTCATCATGCCGATGTCGATAAGGTCATCGCCGAAACTGACGGTACCGTCGAGCCGCACGTCCATGCGCTCGCACAGCGTTTTCAACGCCTGCCGCTTGTTCGCCAGCGGATTCATCAGCATCCACATCGAGCCTTCGGAGATCGCCACGTCGAAATCGGGCGGAACCAGCGTCTTCAGATGTGCCCATTGCTCCGACTTGGGGAAGATAATGATCTTGTCGGCGATACCGTCGGGGACGTCGGTGAAATCGGTGAATTGCCAAGTCTGTGTCTTCCAGTACACGCTCACGTCGAAGTTCGTGTAGCGCACGTCATCCATGACGACGCCGAGGCTGAGGCCGGGTATCTCGTCGAGCAGATACCGGCACACCTCGCAGGCCCGTGCGGAGGAGAAGCCGACCTTCAGCAGATGCCCGTCGGAGGGGAGCCGCCCCGAGGTGAGCAGATCGTAATCGGAACGTTCGGGCGCGAAATCAATCAGGGCACCGTTGAGATAAATGTACGCGTCGACCGGCAACTTACCCGCGTACTCGAAGCCGGTGCTCACCGGACGGGCGGTCGCCACCGCGAACCGGTAACCGGCATCGTGCATGCGTTTGACTGTGTCAATGCTGCGCTGCGTGATAAACCGCTCCTCGAAGGTGGGGGCGTCATGCAGCAGCGTGCCGTCGAGGTCGGTGACGATGAGTCGCTGTTCAGGGTTGGTCATGGCGTTTCTCCGTAAAGCCTGTCAGGGGAAAAAGAATCGTGCCGGTCTGCGGCTACAGCAGCCCTTCGCAGTAGGAGCGGACCAGCTCCGCGGAATGATGCAGCTTGGCGAGCTCGTCGTCGGCAAGTTCCAGCTCGACAATCTCGTTGGCGCCGTTGGCACGCAGCTCGGTCGGCACGCCGAGGAACACGTCGCGTTCGCCGTATTCGCCGTCGAGCAGGGTCGATACCGGCACGATGCGGCGTTCGTCCCAAAGGATGGTCTGCACGATGCCGGCCACCGTCGAGGCGATGCCGAAGTTCGTGCCGCCCTTCGCCGCGACAATCTCGTTGCCTCGCGTACGGGTCTTCTCTTCGATCTCATGCGTGGAGACGGATGAGAATCGGTCGGCGTTGTCGCCCAGGAATCGCGCGAACGGCTTGCCGCCGAGCGAGACGGTCGACCATGCGGTGAACTGCGAATCGCCGTGCTCGCCCATCACGAAACCGCCGACGTTGCGCGGGTCCAGCCCGGTCTCCTCACCGATGATGGTCTTGAGACGCGAGGTGTCCAGCGCGGTTCCCGTGCCCAGCACCTGGGTGCGCGGCAGGCCGGAGCGTTTCCACGCGTACCATGCCATGACGTCGACCGGGTTGGAGACCATGACGATGACGCCGTTGAACCCGGATGCCATGACCCGGTCGACCACGTCGCCGACGAGTCCGATGGTGAAGCCGAGTTCGTCGAGTCGGGTTGAGTTGGCCGGTGGCTTGCGTCCGACGGTGATGACGACGATGTCGGCGTCCTTGCAGTCACCGTAGTCACCGTTGCGCACCTTGACGTGCCGGTCCTGGAATTCGCTGCCGTCATCGAGATCATGGCTTTCGCCGAGCGCCTTGCCGGCGGAATGATCGATGAGTACGAGCTCGTTGCACAGACCATGGGTGACGATGGCGAACGCCGCGGTGGATCCGACCTGCCCGGTGCCGACGATGACGACTTTGTTCCTGTTCATGGTGACCATGTCAGATGCTCCTCAAACGATATCCGATAAACGTTGCCCAATGAAATGAGCCATGATCAAGTGACCATGGCTCAACGTGCTGCATACAGTGCTTCAGCGAATCGCGCTCACACCAAGTTGAATTTTGTCATCAGACCGAGGGCGATGATGATGGCGACCCAGACCAGTGCGATGAAGATGGTCCAGCGGTTCAGGTTCTTCTCCGCGACACCAGACGTGCCGGCGTTCTGGGTCAGGCCACCGCCGAACATATCGGACAGACCGCCGCCCTTGCCCTTGTGCATGAGGATGAGCAGCGTCAGCAGGATGGACGCGATGACGACGATGATCTCAAGAACGATCTTCAGAATATGCACGGGGAAACCTCCATTAAACGTACTGTGTCATAGCATAGCGCAGGGCATTGAAAAACGTGCGGATATGCGCATGTTTCCCTATCGACGTGTCGCCTTGAGTGTCAACCGGGCGATCTTCGCCAATTCGTCGGGGTCGAGCGACGCGCCGCCGATCAGGAATCCGTCGACATCCGGCTCGCCGATCAGATGCGTCGCGTTCTTGGACGACACCGATCCGCCGTATAGGATGCGCACAGTATCGGCGACGGCGGGGCCGAACATCTCGCCGAGGTCGTCGCGGATGGCTTTGGCGGCCTGCTGGGCGGTGTCCGGAGTGGCGACCATGCCGGTGCCGATCGCCCAGACCGGCTCGTACGCGATGATGAGCTTCGCGGCCTCCTTGTCGGAAAGGTCACGGGTCACGTCATGCACCTGTCCGACGGCAAAGTCGAGCTCGATGCCCTGACGGCGTTCCTCGAAGCTTTCTCCGACGCACAGTATCGGCTGCATGCCGGCCGCCAATACGGCACGCACCTGATCGACGATGTTGACGTCGTCTTCGGGATGGTACTTGCGGCGTTCGGAATGCCCGACGATGACGTACGAGCAGCCGAGGTGCGCGATCATGTCAGCGGAGACATCGCCGGTGAACGCACCCTGTGTGGTCACCGACACGGCCTGCGCGCCGTAGCGGATCTTGAGCTTGTCGGCTTCGACCAGCACCTGGACGCTGCGCAGCGACGTGAACGACGGCATCAGGGCTATTTCGCAACGGGAGTAGTCGAAGCGTGCGTCACGAAGCAGCCATACGAGTTTCTGCACGAAATACGTGGCCTCAAGATGGTCGAGGTTCATCTTCCAATTGCCCGCGAGCAGCGGGATGCGTGACGCCATTGATGTCCTTTCCGTATGGAGCGGCTCCCCGGCGTCAAGCGCCCGGGGAGCCGAATTGCGGGTGAAGATCAGTCGAGGACCTTCAGCCCCGGCAGCTCCTTGCCCTCAAGGAACTCAAGGGAGGCGCCGCCACCGGTGGAGATGTGCGAGAAGCCGTCCTCCGGGAAGCCGAGGTTGCGCACGGCGGAGGCGGAGTCGCCACCACCGACGATGGTGAATGCGCCAGCCGCGGTCGCGTCGACGAGGCCCTGCGCCACGGCCTTGGTGCCGGCGGCGAACTCGGGAACCTCGAACACGCCCATCGGGCCATTCCACACGACGGTCTTGGAGTCGACGATCTTGTCGTGGAAGAGCTTCTGGGAATCCGGGCCGATGTCCAGGCCCATCTTGTCGGCCGGGATGGCATCGGCGGCAACGACCTCCGGGGCGACCGGGGTGTCACCGGCCGGGAAGCCGGCGTTGACGACCACGTCGGTCGGCAGCACGAGCTCGACGCCGTTCTTCTCGGCGGTAGCGATGTAGCCCTTGACCTTGTCGAGCTGGTCCTCTTCGAGCAGGGAGGTGCCGACCTCGTAGCCCTTGGCCTTGAGGAAGGTGAACACCATGCCGCCGCCGATGACCAGGCGGTTGGCCTTGTCGAGCAGGTTCTCGATCACGCCGAGCTTGTCGGAGACCTTGGAGCCGCCGAGCACGACGGTGAACGGGCGCTCCGGGTTCTCGGTGGCCTTGGACAGGGCCTTGACTTCCTTCTCGACCAGCTTGCCCGCGGCGGCCGGCAGATCGGCGGCCACATCGTAGTCGGAGCCCTGGGCGCGATGGACCACGCCGAAGCCGTCGGAGACGAAGACCTCGCCGAGGGCGGCGACCTTCTTGGCGTACGGGGCGCGCACGGTGGGATCCTTGCTGGTCTCCTCCGGGTTGAAGCGAACGTTCTCCAGCAGCACCACGTCGCCGTCGTTCATCGCGGCGACCTTGGCCTGGGCATCCTCGCCGTAGGTGTCCTTGGCCAGCGGGACCTCGACGCCGAGCAGCTCGCCCAGACGCTTGGCGACCGGGGCCAGAGACAGCTCAGGGACGACCTTGCCCTTCGGACGGCCGAGGTGGGCCATCAGGATGACCTTGGCGCCTTCTTCGCGAAGCGCCGTGATAGTCGGCAGCGCGGCCTTGATACGGCCATCATCGGTAATCGTGGTGCCGTCCAGCGGGACGTTGAAATCGGCGCGCATCAGAACGCGCTTGCCCTTGAGATCTCCGAGATCCTTGAGTGTCTTCATGTGTATCCTTTCCTATCCGCATATGCGAGGAATGGCCGGTTTTAGCCAATTCGAATATTACAAGCGGCACGGAACAAAACACCGCGCCCATAGCGAACATGGACGCGGTGCATGACGGGATTTGATTCCGGCGCTTCTCAGGAGCAGAGGGACGCCGTCAGCGTCCGACGGACGCGCCGGACTGTTCCCGGTCGCGGGTCTTCGCGGTCTTGTCGGCGAGCTGTAGCAGACGGCGGATGCGGCCTGCGATGGCATCTTTGGTGATGGGCGGGTCGGCGAGACGTCCGAGTTCCTCAAGGCTCGCATCCCCGTGCTCAAGGCGCAGCTGGCCCGCGGCACGAAGGTTTTCGGGGATGTCGTCGCCGAGAATCTCGAATGCGCGGCGCACTTTCTCGCTGGCTTCGGCAGCGGCCTTCGCGCTGCGGCGCATGTTGGCGTCGTCGAAGTTCGCCAGACGGTTCGCCTTGCCCCGTGCCTCGCCGTCGGTGCGCTTGCCTGTCCACTCCCTTGCTGAGTGCGGGGCGCCCATGAGGATGAGCATGCGCTCGATGGCGTCGGGGTCCTTGAGCGTGATACGCTCCGAACTGCGCAGCTGTCGGGGCTTCGCCGTGATGCCGAGCCTGCGTGCGGCGCCCGAAAGCGCGAGGGCGGCCTCGTTCGACGGGCAGATGATTTCAAGGAAGCCGGCTTTGCCCGGGTCGGAAAGAGCGCCATGAGCCAGGAAGGCTCCACGCCATGCGGCCTTCACCTGAGCGATGTTGCCGCTGATGATATCCGCGGGAAGTCCACGCACCAGACGCTTGCGCCGATCAAGGAGGCCGGTCTGCAATGCCAACGCTGCACCGCCGCGCTCCACGTGGATCATGTATCGCTGCACCGTGGCGCCGTTGGGCGTCGAGCGAGAAACCTGGGTCATGACCGCCTCATGCCCATACAGATCCCTGATGGTGTCCTGAAGCCACTGGGCGGCCTTGAGCGAGTCAAACTGCGCTTGAACGATGATCTGGCGCTGTACCAGCCGCAGCCCGCCGCCGAAACGAATCATAGCGGTCGCCTGCGCCTTTTTCGCCGCAGGCAATTCGTTATCGATTGCGGCCAGCTCGCTTTTGACATCATCCAGAAGAGCCAAGAGCCAACCTCCTATGTCCTGTTTCTTCTCAATGTTTCCCCGGCCTGCTGGGTTCTGCTCCCTGCACTGCCACCGGCTTACTGTGATACCTAATCACTTGGACAAGAATACGCGATGCTGCCGGATTATGGAAACGAAATGTTTGCATAGTGGCTGCACGGTCTCGCTACGCGCGCGCCCGGTGCAGCTCGCGGGCCGATACGGTGACGGATATGCCGTGCGCGCGCAGCCGCCTCGCAAGTTCCTCGCTCATGACGACGGAACGATGCTGCCCGCCCGTGCATCCGATGGCGATGGTCACGAAATGCTTGTCCTCGTGAGCGTAGCCTTCCAACGCCACGAGGATGGCCCGCTCGTATGCGTCCAGGAAATCGCCCGCACCCGGACTTGACAGCACGTAATCGCTGACGGGCTTGTCTTGCCCATTGAGCTCTCGCAGCGTCGGCACCCAGAATGGGTTCGGCAGGAACCGCACGTCCGCCACGAAATCGGCGTCCATCGGCAGCCCGTATTTGAATCCGAAGCTGAAGATGTGCACGGCCACCGTGGACGGGCCGGAGCCGAGCATCGCCTCGTATAGTTTGGTCGACAGCTGGTGGATGCTCAGCGAGGACGTGTCGATGACCATGTCGGCCCGTTCCTTGAGGTTGGCCAGCAGGCTGCGCTCCTCAAGGATGCCGTCGATCAGACGGTTTCCACGCTGCAGGGGATGGGGCCTGCGCACCGACTCGTACCGCTTGATGAGCACTTCGTCGCTGGCGTCAAGGAACAGGATGCGGGCGCGCACCCCCAGGTCGTCGAGATGGCTGAGCACGGCTGACAGGTCGTCGAAATACTCGCGCGAACGCACGTCGATGACGGCCGCGAGCTTGTGCACGCCGTCCTTGCCGGCATTGGTCATCATGTCGACCAGCGGGACCAGTAGTTTCGGTGGCAGATTGTCGACGACGTACCATCCCATGTCCTCCACGCAGTCGGCGGCATGGGAACGACCGGCGCCGGACATGCCCGTGATGAGCAGGACCTCGAAGTCGTCCGCGGGCTCCGGCCTGTTCCCGCCCGCCGGCGGCACAGGCGCGCCGGCCGGGCTCATGGTTGCGTGATCGTTCATTACAGTGCCTCCTCAAGGGCATGTCGCATCGCGGGTTCCAGCACATCCGTCAGGGAGCTGTCGGCCGTGTCCGCGCCGGTCATGAGGATGACCTGCAGGATGGCCTGCCACAGCAGCATCTCCTCACCGCCGATCGCCAGCCCTCCCTTGGCCCTCCATGCGCGGATCAATGCGCTGGGGCGGGGGTCGTAGACCACGTCGAGCAGGATGCCACGCGGCCGGAAGGAGTCGTCGTTCCCGATGGCTTCGGCGACCGCGTCGGCGGCGTGGCCGGGAATCGTGCTGATGACGATGTCCGCGTCCCGCAGGGTGTCGGCCGACGCGTCGATCGTCTTCTCCTCGTATGCGATGGCGTCGCCCTCGCCGATGATGTCTGGCAGCTGCCAGTTCTTGCCCGGGTGGCGCGCCGCCACAGTGATGCGTTTGTTCGTCTGCCCGTTCTTCAGCATGACCGTGCATGCGGCGACGGCCGAGGCCGCGGTGTTGCCGTTGCCGATGACGGCGGCAGAGGTTACGCTCTTCCAACGGTCAGGCTCCCCGAGGGCCTTGAGCTCATGGTCGAAGGCGAGCACGATGCCCATGACGTCGGTGTTGTAGAGGCGGATCGCTGGCAGCGAGCCCGTTGCGGAGGTGCCGTCGGGGGTGGCACCGGGGGTGATGCCAGGTTCGGCGGGCCAGTCGAAAATCGCGGTATTGGCGACTTTGAGACGCTGCGCCCACATATTGGACGGAGTGCCATAGGGCTGAATGGTTTTCTTGAGCGGCATGGTCAGGCTCAGACCGCACCAGGTCGGATCAAGCCCTTTGAGAAATCCGTCGAGATCGCTTTCGCCGACCTCGTGCCGCTCGTACGCCCAGTCATCCAGCCCGAGCGCCTTGTATGCGGCATTGTGCAGCACCGGCGACAACGAATGGGCTATCGGCTTGCCGAGCACGGCGCAACGATGTGCAATCACGGTCATACCCCTCCTTGCTCACTGCCTATATCATTCACTGCCACCATCGTACCGTAAATGTTCTTAACAAAATCGTCATAGACCAATGAATTCCGCTGGCGGGATATGGACTTCGCGCCCCAGCGGGGACGGAGTCCATAGCGCCCCGCTGACGGGGCGGGGTTCATAGACCGCCAGCGGGGGCGAACGAGGTGTGCGGTTATTCGGCGTGAAGGGCGGTGTGGATGGCTTCGGCTTTGGCATGGCCTATGCCCTTGACCGCTTCGAGTTCCTCGACGCTGGCGTCACGCATCGCACGCACTGAACCGAAGTGGCTCAGCAGGCGCTTCTGGTAGGTCTCACCCACGCCGGGAATGCCATCCAGCGCGGAGCGCAACGCGCCTTTGCGTCGCGTCTGACGATGATAGGTGATGGCGAAGCGGTGCGACTCGTCACGCACCCGCTGCAGCAGGTACATGCCTTCGGACTGGCGTTTGAGGATGATCGGGTATTCGTCGTCCGGCACCCAGACCTCTTCGAGTCGCTTCGCCAGACCGCAGACGGCCACATCGTTCACGCCGCAATCGGCCAGAGCCTTCGCCGCGGCCATGACCTGCGGATGGCCGCCGTCGACGACGACCAGATTCGGGATGTAGGCGAAATGATGCCGGTTCGTGTTCTGCTGGACGACTCCCGCGTCCCGTATGCCGTCAGGAGACGATGCCGTCGTCGTGGATGCGGATGTATCGGACGATTCGGCACGGCGCTCGTTGTCCATGCTGTCGCCGGAGTCGCCGGCGATGTTGCCGTGTCTGAACCGTCGCGTCAGCGTCTCGTAAAGGGCGCTCAGATCGTCGAGCGCACCCTTGCCGTCATCACCGCGAATGGCGAATCTGCGGTATTCGGATTTCTTGGCGATGGCGTCCTCGAACACGACCATCGAGGCGACCTGGAACGCCCCGCCCACGGTGTTCGAAATGTCGTAGCATTCTATGCGCAGCGGTGCCTGAGCGAGCCCGAGTGCCTTCGCGACGTCGTTCATGGCCGCGGTGCGCGTGCCCATGTCGCTGATGCGGCTCATCTTGCTGCGTTGCAGCGCCTGCCCGGCGTTCTCGTTCGCCCGGTCCATCAGCGCCTTCTTCTCGCCGCGGCTTGCCACGCGGATGGTGACCACGGCGCCACGCAGCCCGCTCAACCATGATTCGAGTTCTGCACGGCGTGCCGGCTCGACCGGCACGATGACCTCGCGCGGCACTGGGGCGATTGGCGCCAGCAGGTCCGCGCGACCGGTCTGTTCCTGCCGTTCGCGTCTCGTGCGTGTCGCCTGCGCGCGCTCGACGCTGCTCTTGGCCGTCACCGTCTGCGTGCTGCCGATGGCGTCGCGTCTCTCCACGATGGAGGCTCCCCCTTCGGCCGTCGACACGCCCTCATTCCCGGAGGGCGAGGCCATGGAAGGGTCCGTTCCATCATGAGGATCGACGTTCAATCCGTTGTCGGCGGCCACGTCTGAATACACCTGCATGATCAGGTCGTCGATGAGTTCGCCGTCGGATACGTCCTCGACGCGTTCGACGCTCCAGTTGCGTTCTCCGCGAATCGAGCCGTCACGCACGATGAAGGCGTGCACGGACGCCTCAAGCTCGTCGGATGCCATGCCGAACACGTCGGCGTCCACGTCCTGATCGAACACGACCGCGTTCTGCTGCATGACGGTCTGCAGCATCTGGATTTCGTCGCGCAGCCGCGCGGCCTTCTCGAATTCGAGTTCGGCGCTGGCGTCCTTCATGTCCCGCGTCAGCTGGGCGATGTAGCTCTTGCCGAGCCGACCGGTCATCACGCCGACCAGCTGCTCGCACATGCGCCGGTGCTCCTTGAGCGCGATTCTCCCGATGCATGGCGCCGAGCATTTGCCAATCGACGCGAGCAGGCATGGTCGCCCGGTGAGTTCGGCCTTGTGGAACACGCTGGTCGTGCAGGTACGCACCGGGAATGTGCGCAGCAGTTTGTCCAACGATTGTCTCAGCTCCCACACCTTCGCGTAGGGGCCGAAGTAGCGGGCGTCCCTTCTCTTGCGGCTGCGGGTGACCCATACGCGAGGCACGGCCTCCCCCGACGATATCGCCAGATACGGGTAGGTCTTGTCGTCGCGGAACTGCACGTTGAAACGGGGATCGAACTCCTTGATCCACGTGTATTCGAGAGTGAGCGCCTCCAGTTCGGTGCCGACGACCGTCCATTCGAGGCTACGTGCGGTGAGCACCATCGTCTGCGTGCGCGGATGCAGCAGATACAGCGGCTGGAAATAGTTGGTCAACCGGTTGCGCAGGCTTTTCGCCTTGCCGACGTAGATCACGCGTCCTTCGCCGTCCCGCCATTTGTAGACTCCGGGCTGGGCGGGGATATCTCCGGTCTTCGGCCGGAACAGGTCGCGCGTGTCCCCCAGCAGCGGAGCCCCGTTCCTGTTCACTTTGGCGACCGCATCCGAAGCGTTCGCCTCCCCGCGCAGCGAATCGGCCGCTTTTCTCCACACTTCGGGTGAATGCCGCTCGATATCGTTCGTCACAGCATGTCCTTGAGGAACTTGCCCGTCCAGGACGCTTCGCATTGCGCCACCTGTTCGGGTGTGCCCTGCGTGACAATCGTGCCGCCGCCGTCGCCTCCTTCCGGGCCCAAATCGATGATCCAGTCGGCGGACTTGACCACGTCGAGATTGTGCTCGATGACGATCACGGTATTGCCTTTGTCTACCAGTCCCTGCAGCACGAGCAGCAGTTTGCGCACGTCCTCGAAGTGCAGGCCCGTGGTCGGTTCGTCGAGGATATACACTGTCTTGCCGGTGGACCTGCGCTGCAGCTCGGTGGCGAGCTTGACGCGTTGCGACTCTCCGCCAGACAGCGTGGGCGCGGGCTGCCCGAGGCGAATATACCCCAGTCCGACCTGCACAAGCGTGTCGAGGTAGCGGGAGATCGACGGGTACGCCTTGAAGAACGTGGCGGCCTCCTCGATCGGCATATCAAGCACGTCGGCGACGGTCTTGCCGTTGTATTTGACCTCCAGGGTTTCGCGGTTGTACCGCTTGCCGTGGCATTCCTCGCATTCGACGTACACGTCGGGCAGGAAGTTCATCTCGATCTTGAGCGTGCCGTCGCCGTGGCACGCCTCGCAGCGGCCGCCCTTGACGTTGAACGAGAACCGCCCCGGGCCGTAACCGCGCACCTGCGCCTCCGGCGTCTTAGCGAACAGCGTGCGGATCTTGTCCCACACGCCGGTGTATGTGGCCGGGTTCGAGCGCGGAGTGCGCCCGATCGGATTCTGGTCGACGTGGATGACCTTGTCGCACTGGTCAAGGCCCTCGACGCGCGTGTGCTTGCCCGGCACGATGCGCGCGCCGTTGAGCTTGTCGGCGAGCACCGGGTAGAGGATCGTGTTCACCAGGGTCGATTTGCCGGAGCCGGAGACGCCGGTGACCACAGTCATCACGCCAAGGGGGAAATCGACGGTGATGTTCTTCAGATTGTTCTCCCTTGCCCCCACCACGCGAAGGCGCTTCGTGGCATGCGGCTTGCGCCGCACGGCCGGCACTTCGATGCTCCGTCGGCCGGCGATGTAATCGCCGGTGACGGACCGGGGCGCCTCGATGAGGCGCTTCGCCGGACCGGAGTAAATCACCTCGCCGCCGTGCTCGCCGGCACCGGGTCCGATGTCGACCACCCAATCCGCCCTCTCGATGGTTTCCTGGTCGTGTTCGACGACAATCAGCGTGTTGCCGAGGTCGCGCAGATGGTGCAGCGTCTCGATGAGACGCGCGTTGTCACGCTGGTGCAGTCCGATCGATGGCTCGTCGAGCACGTACATGACGCCGACCAGTCCGGAGCCGATCTGCGTGGCAAGCCTGATGCGCTGGGCCTCGCCGCCGGACAGCGTCTTGGCCGCGCGCGACAGCGTCAGGTAGTTCAGGCCGACATCGTTGAGGAATCCCAGCCGGGCCCGGATCTCCTTGACCACTTCGCCGGCGATCGTCGCCGCCGCTCCCTCCAGTTTCAGCCCATTGATCCACGCTAGCCCGCGTTCGACGGGCATGTCGCATACATCGGCGATGGATTCGCCGTCTACGGTGACCGCCAACACTTCGGGGCGCAGCCTCCTGCCATTGCACGCCTGGCAGGGAACCTCGCGCATGTACGACTCGTAGTACTGCTTCATCTGGTCTGAGTCGGTCTCGTGATACCGGCGCATCAGCGTGCGCACGACACCCTCGAATCCGGTCGAATACTCGCGCAGCCGCCCCCACCGGTTGCGATATGAGACGTTGACCTTGAAATCATGCCCGTACAGGATCGAATGCCGCACGTCCTCAGGCAAATCACGCCATGGGGTGTCCATGGAGAACCCGAGTTCGTCGGCCAGGCCCTGCAGCACATGCCCGTAGTATTCGGTCGTGGTCTTGCCGCCTCCCCACGGCTCGATCACGCCGTCGGACAGCGACTTGGAATCATCGGCGATGACCAGATCGGGGTCGATCTCCAGCTTGTAGCCGATGCCATCGCACACAGGGCAGGCCCCGTATGGCGCATTGAACGAGAACGTGCGGGGCTCGATCTCGTCCAACTGCAGCTGATGCCCGTTCGGACAGGCCCTGTGCTCCGAGAACGGTTGACGCCGATTCGGGTCCTTCTCGTCCAAGTCCACGAAATCGGCGACGATGACACCTTTGGACAGCCGCAGCGCGGTCTCGATCGAATCAGTAAGCCGCTGTCGGATGCCGTCGCGGATCATCAGACGATCCACCACGACCTCGATGGTGTGCTTTTTCTGCTTGGTGAGCTTGATGTCGTCGGACAGCTGGCGCTCCTCACCGTCGATCAGCGCGCGGGCATAGCCGTCGCCGCGCAGCAGCTCCAAAAGATCGGCGAACTCCCCCTTGCGGCCGCGTACAACGGGCGCGAGAATCTGGAATCTCGTGCGTTCCGGGTTCTTCAGCAGCATGTCCACCATCTGCTGAGGGGTCTGCGCGCTGACCAGCTCGCCGCATTCGGGGCAATGCGGTACGCCTGTGCGGGCGAACAGCAGTCGCAGATAGTCATAAATCTCGGTGATCGTGCCCACGGTCGAACGCGGATTGCGGTTTGTGGTCTTCTGGTCGATCGACACCGCAGGGCTCAATCCCTCGATGAAATCCACATCCGGCTTGTCCATTTGCCCGAGGAACTGACGCGCATACGCGGACAACGACTCCACATACCGGCGCTGCCCCTCCGCGAACAGCGTATCGAACGCGAGTGATGACTTGCCGGAGCCGGACAGTCCGGTGAACACGACCATCCTGTTGCGCGGCACGGCGAGATCCACGTTCTTCAGATTGTGTTCACGCGCACCCTGGATGGTGATCTTCAGATCGTTCGGGATATGTGAGATGTCCGCCACCAATGAGGAGTCGGTCTTGCGCATCGGCGCCTTGCGGATCTCGCGCGACAGGAATGTGTCGCTGCTCATCACACGTTCGATCACGACGTCCCCGCCGCCCGATTTCGACGTCTTGCGTCCAGTCACAACCCCGCCTTTCCTCGCACATCCCATCATCAACGGTAGATCATGCTCAACAATACCCGACTTCAAGACAAATGTCGAACATCAGTTCGATGGCGTGTCCCATATTCAAACACATGGACTATACACCGTCCGATCCGTGACGCCCCCGAATACGCAAAAGCCGGACGGCCATCAGACCATCCGGCTTTGCACGGCGAAACCGCATCACGGCCGTTCCGCGACCGTCACACGATCATGCACACGCCCTCACACCCGCTGCTGCAGCCAGCCGACGAGCAGAACAATCACCTGAGCAAGCAGGCCGAGCAGCGCGAAGAAGCCAATCCACGCAATCGCGGTGGCGGCACCGTCCGAGTAACCGTAGCCGTAATATCCGGAATTGCCGGAGAACAGGTAGATGAGCCACGCGAGCACCTTCAGGCCGGCGGCCGCGACCATGGCGACGAACGCGGCCATCTTGAACCACTGCGGTCCGTGCTGCACGACGTTGAGACCGATGACCCACACCGCCAGGATTGCGGTGAGCATGAGCCACGGAGTCGAGCCGAAGAGGAGCTTGTAGCCGAATCCGCTCATGTTGTTGCCGGCATCGACAAGTCTGAGGAACGACAGGAACGTCTCGATGCCGATGAACACGACCATGAGAATGGCGGAGATCTTGGTGACCGCGCGCACGTTCATCGTGTCGAGGAAGCTCGGCCCCTGCGGCTGGGGAGCGTAGCCGGGCTGCTGCGGGTAGCCGGGCTGCTGGGGATACCCCTGCGGATACTGGTATCCGGCGGGCTGCTGCGGAGCCTGAGGAGCCTGAGGAGCACCATAAGGCGCCTGATATGCGGGCTGCTGCGGGGCTTGCGGCTGCTGCGGGCCGGGCTGCTGCGGATATGTCATGGCTAACTTCTTTCTGTGTCAGTCCAATATGATGGTTTCAATATACCGCCATTTCATGTCCGGCTGACGAAATACTCCACATATTTGACGGGTATTCGTTGTGCGATGCCACAATATTCGCTGCAAGACGACGCACGAATCCGGCACGCGCCGCCATCTATTCGCTGCGCAGCGCCCAGTGCCCGTCGCAAGCCGATTTCGTCTCGTCGTTCCAGACCGTGACGATCATCATGTTGGCGATGCTCATGCCGCCCACGATCAGCGCTATCATGCCGATCATCAGGCCCAGCGTCGTCAGCGAGTCGTCCTCGGTGTTTCTCGCCTGTGACAGGTCAGCCGACGCGGTGACGTACACGCCGGAGCCGCCGATGTTCGCCGCGTGGGCGAGGATACGGCGAATCCTTTCGTCGTTGCCTGATTTCGTGCGCACGCAGATCGCACTAATCCGGCGTATCATCTCCTCCTAGTCCGAGTATTGCGAGAACGCCCATTCGTCGCCGACGATGACAGAGCCTTTGCCAGGCTTGTCACTCCTTCCGGTACGTGCGGGATCCTTGACCAAGGTGAGTCCCTTGGCGCGACATTCCCTCACATAGCACAACGCCGCATGTCAGCCCCCCCCATCAACCGTTTACCACTCATAAGCGTTTTCTTTCCAGTAAGAGATCCGTTGAACAAGCCGGATGGGCGACCATGCCCATCTTCATACTCCGATGGCGGAATACGATACCATTCATTGCATGCCGACCATGGTTCCTATACAACTTTCATCGTATCCTCTTAATAACGTTTGAGTGTTCCATGACCAGCCGCCGGATGCTCACTCAGCTCCGAAAACCGCGACAATAATGGAAACGGATTGGCTCTCACGCAACCTACGTATCCGAGGAGGTTCCCATGCGCATACTGATCGTCGAAGATGACCGTGACCTCGCCGCCGCGCTGGACGACGCGCTGCGGTTCGAGGGGTATGCGACCCGCGTCGCATACAACGGGCTGGAAGCGGTGCGCATGCTCGCCGAGCAATCCATCGACATCGTGCTGCTCGACCGCGACCTGCCGATCATGTCCGGCGACGCGGTGATGGAGACGATCGCCTCGAACGACATCCCCGTGTCCGTGCTGATGCTCACCGCGGCAGCGCAGGTCAGGAACCGCATCAACGGTCTCGAACTCGGGCCGACGACTACCTGATCAAGCCGTTCGCCTATCCCGAGCTACTCGCGCGCATACGGGCGCTGCAACGCCGTGCCGGTAAGGGCGACTTCTCCGGCACCGAATTCTCACACAACGGCATCGTCCTCGACACGGTCCGTCACACCGTGACCCGTGACGGCAAGCCCGTCAACCTGTCGCCGAAGGAATACGGCGTGCTGCTGGAGATCATGAAGGCGGACGGCAGCTACGTCAACGCCGAGGAACTGTTCGACACCGTGTGGGCGGGCGCATCAGCCACCGACCTCACGGACGCCATCAAAACCACCGTATACTCGCTGCGACGCAAACTCGGCGAGGGCAACGGCATCACCTCCACCAGAGGAAAGGGGTACCGTCTGTCATGACCGCATCACACGCAGCAGACGCCGCAACAGACTCAGACGCAACCTCGGAGGCGGCCCCGGTCACCGACACGGCCGCGGCAACGGCCGCCGCCAAAGACACCGCCGGCGGCAATGGCCATACACACCGTCGCCGCCGATTCCCCTGGCCGTCGACGTTCCGAGGCCGGCTCATCGCCACCATATCCATCGCCGCCCTGGCGATGCTGGCCACCGTCATCATCACGCAGAACATCATCGTCTCACAGGCGGCACGGCAGCAGAAGAACAACATCGTCATGTGCACCGACAAGGACACCGGCGAACTGATCACGGTGTACTTCGACAAGAACCAGACCAGCTCCGACCTCGATCTGGAGGATGAGCCGAACGCCGTCGGCAGCTCCGCCACCGCCGTCCGCTCCCCGATGCCCTCGGTACAGCAGGATACCGTCGAGACCTCCGACCCGGAGTCCACCGTCACCAAGATTGAGGTGACGCATATCGGCAAGACGGCGAGCGCCCTGACCGACTCCTTCATCACGATGATGCAGTTCATCTCCATCGGCACGTTCATCATTTTCGCCGTGCTCTCGCTCATCGCGTCCTGGCTCGTCGGCTCTCGCCTGTCCAAACGCGTGGCCAAGATCAGCAAGCAGGTGGAGGCGTTGAAGCCCGGCGATCTCAACGCTCGCATCGCCCCCGACGGCAGCGATGACGAGATCGGCAAGCTCATCGAATCCATCAACGGCATGCTCGACCGACTGCAGAACGCCACGGAAGCGGAGCGTCGGTTCGTGTCGAACGCCTCCCACGAGCTGCGAACACCCATCGCCGCCGTCGCGACCAATCTGGACGCCCCACTGTCCCAAGGCCGTTTCCCGGCCGACGTGGAGCCCGCCATCAGGCGGGCGCTCGCCGCGAACCGTCGCGGCAGCGACCTCGTGCAGGCACTGCTCACGCTCTCGCGCATCCAGAGCGGCGTCATCGATGCCGAGGACGTCACCGCCCTGCAGCTCGCCGATTTCATCGACGACGAGCTGGCCGAGGTGGAGGAGCAGGCCGATAAGCGCAACATCCTCGTCACCACGCGCGATGTCGCAAGCGACGTGCAGGTCCAGGCCAGCAAATCGCTGATGGACTTGGCCATCGGCAACCTGCTGCGTAACGCCATCATGCACAACATCAGCTCGGGCACACTCGACATCGCCGCGAGGCAGGAGCACTGCGCCATCATCGTGACCATCACCAACAGCACCGACGAAACGCTGCCGGACGATCTGATGAATCTGAAGCAGCCGTTCCACCGCGGCGAACACTCACGCATCAGCGCCGAGCCCGGCGTCGGCCTAGGCCTGTCGATCGCCGACGCCGCATGCGAGGCCATGGGCGCGACGCTGGAATTGGACAGGCCGGACGAGCAATCGTTCCGCGCCACCATCACCATCGCGTCGGCATAGATTGATACTGCGGCAACGGCCCGTCCAGCTACTTCGCGTACTCCTCAAGCGTCTGGCCGGACTCATGCATCGCCTTCGCCGCCTCGGCTCCCACATACCGGTAATGCCATGATTCATACGCGTTGCCGGTCACGTCGGTCTTCCCTCGCGGATAGCGCAGGATGAATCCGTACCGCCACGCGTTGTCTGCAAGCCACTGGTGCTCGTTGACGCTGTCCTTGGTGCCGGTGGCCCCGCTCGCGTTGATGTCCACCGCCAGGCCCAGCTCGTGCTCGCTGGTCCCCGGCTCGGCCACCCATTGAGACGCCTGTCTTCTCGCCTCCTCCTTCGACGCGCCCTCGTTCTGATACAGGAATATCTTCTCGTCCAGCAGCTGCCGCTGCACGGCCTCCGTACGGTACGCCGACGTGACCTCCGGGTGAAGCCCCGCGGCACGCATGTCATCGAACATGCGCTGCAGATCGGGGTAGATGCGCGAATCCACGCTCTCGCCGTTGCTGAGCCTGGTCAGTTTCGGTGCCGGATAGTCGTCGGGAATCCTGTTCCACCGGTTGACGACAATCAGACTCCAGCTCGACGGAGAGTATTTCGCCTGCGCGACGCCGGGCGCAAACGGCCCCCGGCCCGCGAAACGCCCCAGGCAGAACAGCAGCGCCAGTATGGCGGCAAGCAGGACGCCCAGCACGACCGACACGCGCAGCAGCGTCCTGCGGTTCCTTCTGTTCCGGCACTCGGCGAACGTCCGAACGCGCCCATCTCCCGTCATCATCCGTTCCATGCCTGTCGCTCCTTCACTGGTCTGCCGTCATCGCAACATCACCATAAACATTAGGATTCGTAAGGTTTCCCGGCCATCGACCACGGGGACGAAACGGCTTATGATCCGCGGGGATGACAACCCCGAGACACCCCTGAGCCAGTACCCTGACCGCCAGTCGGCACGTGTTCGCTATGATGGACGGTTGGACTTCAACGAATACGGACAACAACAGAAAGACGAGCGGGACACATGGCTATTGAGGCGCAGGGACTTGAGATTCAGATCGGCGCGCGCACCTTGCTCCATCCCACCGATTTCCACGTCGCCAAAGGCGACAAGATCGGTCTGGTCGGTCGCAACGGTGCCGGCAAAACCACACTCACCCGCGTCATCACCGGCGACATGCTCCCCACCAGCGGCAAGGTGCGCGTATCCGGCAAGCTCGGCTACCTCCCCCAGGACACGCATGCCGCCGACCAGGAGCAGACCGCGCTCGACCGCATGATGAGCGCCCGCGACATCGCCTCCATCATCAGCCGCATCCGCAAAGCCGAAAAAGACATGACCAACCCGGACCCGGACATCATGACCAAAGCCATGAACCGGTACGACAAAGCCATGCAGGACTTCGACAAGGCCGGCGGCTATGCCGCACAATCCGAGGCCATCGCCATGGCCGACAGCCTCGGCCTCCCCCAGGACGTCATGCAGCGTCCCCTCGGCACCCTCTCCGGTGGCCAACGCCGCCGCATCGAACTCGCCCGCATCCTTTTCTCCGATGCCGACACCCTCATTCTCGACGAGCCCACCAACCACTTGGACGCAGACTCCATCGAATGGCTGCGCGGATTCCTCAAGAAATACGAAGGCGGATTCCTCGTCATCTCCCACTCCACCGAGCTGCTCGACGAAGTCGTCAACAAGGTCTGGCATCTCGACGCGCAGACCGGCCAGATCGACATGTACTCCCTCGGCTGGAAAGCCTACCTCCACCAGCGCGTCGTCGACGAGGAGCGTCGTCGCCGCGAACGCGAGGTCGCCGAGAAAAAAGCCGACCGGCTCATGAAGCAGGGCATCCGCCTGCACGCCAAAGCCACCAAGGCCGTCGCCGCCCAGAACATGATGCGCCGCGCCGAACGGCTCCTGTCCGAGACCTCCGATGCCCAGAAGCAGGACAAGGTCGCCGACATCCGCTTCCCCGAACCGGCACCCTGCGGCCGCACCCCCATCATGGCCAAGGACATCTCCAAGGCATACGGCTCCAACATCGTCTTCGCCGGCGTCAACCTCGCCGTCGACAAGGGCTCCCGCGTCGTCATCCTCGGCTACAACGGCGCCGGAAAAACCACCACCCTGCGCCTGCTCGCCCACATCGAAGACCCCGACACCGGCGTCGTCGAATACGGCCACGGCTGCAAGATCGGCTACTTCGCCCAGGAGCACGACACCCTCGATCTCAACGCCACCGTGCTTGAGAACCTCACCCACGTCGCCCCTGAGCTCAACGACACTCAGGCTCGTTCCATCCTCGGCTCCTTCCTCTTCTCCGGCGACGACGCCTTCAAACCCGCCCGGGTCCTCTCCGGCGGCGAAAAGACCCGTCTCGCCCTCGCCACGCTCGTCACCTCCCGCGCCAACGTCCTCCTCCTCGACGAGCCCACCAACAACCTCGACCCCGCCTCCCGCGACGAAATCCTCAAGGCCATCGCCAAATACGAAGGCGCCATCGTCCTCGTCACCCACGACGAGGGCGCAGTCCAGGCCCTGAACCCCGAACGTGTCCTGCTGATGCCCGACGGGGACGAGGATCTGTGGAACGATTCATATCTCGACCTCGTTGCCGAGGAGTGATGGAGTGTCGGCTGCGTTGTTCCTCAGTCGCGGTACCCTCGTACCGCTTCCTTCGGTACGCCTTGCCGACACACGCATCACTTCACGGCAATCCACTGAACAAACACCACACATATCGGGCCTGTCCGTACCCTTTTGCGTGCTTAAGTGCGCGCCGGAACGACGACCGTGCGCACTTAAGCACGCAAACCACCGGTTTTGCGTTCCTATGTTCGCGCACTCGTCGTTCCGACGCGCACTTAAGCACGCAAACGCGACTTGACCCATGACCTTGCCAACGTTCCGGCGAATATCAACGGCAAAAAACGAATGATGCCCGGTGGTTCCTGAATCTCAGGAGCCACCGGGCATCATTCGTAAGACGGCCAGACGATCAAATCACGCCGATCGGCCGATCGCACGGGCCGATGTCACTCGGCGTCGCGGTAACCGCTCGGGTTCTTGGTCTGCCAATTCATCGACGACGCAGCCATGTCGTCGATGCCGAGCTCGGCCTTCCAGCCGAGTTCACGCTCGGCCTTGGAGGAGTCGGCGTAGCAGGCGGCGATGTCGCCGGGGCGACGCGGCTTGATCGCGAACGGAATCGCGTGGCCGGCAGCCTTCTCGTACGCCTTGATGACCTCAAGTACCGAGTATCCGTGACCGGTACCCAGGTTGTAGGTGAACACGCCGGGGCTCTCGACCTTGTCGATGACGGCGACGTGGCCCTTGGCCAGATCGACAACGTGGATGTAGTCGCGCACGCCGGTTCCATCGGGCGTGTCATAGTCGTCACCGAACACCTGAACCTCCTTGAGCTCGCCGAGTGCAACCTTGGCGATGTAGGGGGTCAGGTTTGCCGGGATGCCCTTCGGATCCTCGCCGATCAGGCCGGACTCGTGGGCGCCGACCGGGTTGAAGTAGCGCAGGATGACGACGGTCCAGGAGTCGTCGGCAACGTGCACGTCGCGCAGGATCTGCTCCTCGAAGAACTTGGTCGTGCCGTACGGGTTCGTGGTGCCGCCGATCTGGCTCTCCTCAGTCAGCGGCAGCTCCTTGCGCGTGCCATAGACGGTGGCGGACGACGAGAAGATGACCTTCTTGACGTCGTGGGCGCGCATGGCCTTGAGCAGCACGATGGTGCTGTTGAGGTTGTTGTCGTAGTATTCGATCGGCTTGGCGACCGACTCGCCGACGGACTTGAGCGAGGCGAAATGAATCACCCAGTCGATGTCGTTCTCGGTGAAGATGCGGTCCATCAGCGCCTCATCGCGGACATCGCCCTCGTAGCGCTTGACGGTCTTGCCGGTGATCTCCTCGACGCGATCGAGCGCCTTGGGCGACGAGTTGCTGTAGTTGTCCACGCAGACAACGTCGTACCCCTTGTTCAGCAGCTCGACATCGGTGTGCGTACCGATGTAGCCCGCGCCGCCCGTTACCAGAATGGTAGTCATGTGTTCCTCCTTGAAAAACAGCTGTGGATGACTCCAACAGTCATTCTAATGCTGAGTATGGAATCCGAGGCCTTCCATGAAGTCCCGGGTGAGTTCCTTGTGCTTGAACACGGCCGTGTTGCCCAGGATGCGCTCGCATACGCTGCCGAGTTCGTCCTGCACCGCGGCGTGGATGGCGTCGCGGTCGCGCTCGCCGTTCAGTGTCGCGGTGAGTTCGTCCCATTCGAGCGTGAACTCGCCGACCTCTTCCGGCAGCGGCTTGCCCTCGGCGAGGGCGTCCTCGATCAGGCCGAGCTGGTTGATGAGACGGCCGGGCAGGATGAACAGCCCCTGCGCCTCGATCAGGCCGATGGGCTCCTGCTTGACCGGCCAGAACTCGGGATGCGCATGGAAGATGCCTTCCGGCAGTTCCTCGCTGACCGAGTTGTTGCGGAAGATCAGGCTCATTTCGTAGCCGCGCTCGGTGATGATCGCGCTGGGCGACACCGCGGAGCGCTTGCCGTCCTCGCCTTCGCAGATGATGTCCAGCTCGGGGTTGGAGTAGTTGATCCAGCCTTCGCGGATCTTGTCGCACACCTCGATGATCGTGTCGCGCGATTTGGCGACCACGCGCACGGCGGTGCCGGGCCAGTCGAGGATCTCGATGGTCGCGTCCGGGTATTCCGGCAGCGTCATCGTCGCCCAGGCGGCCGCCTTGTGCATCGGCAGCAGTTCGCCGCCGCCCTGGTAATGGTCATGGGCGAGCACGGAGCCGCCGATGCGCGGCAGCGCGGCGTTGCACCCGAGGAAGTATCCGGGGAACCGGTCGACGAAGTCAAGCAGGTGCCCGAACGTGGAGCGGCTCACGTGCATGGGCGTGTGCTCGTCGTTCACGCAGATGCCGTGCTGGTAGAAGTACCCGTACGGGGAGAACTGCCAGAACCACGGTTCGTCGCCGAGTGTGGCGGGGATGGTGCGCAGCGTGCGCTTGTTGCGCCCCGCGAAACCCTCGTTCTCATGGCAGATCGTGCATGCGGGGTATCCGCCGGCCACCGAATTGCCCGCGGCGGCCTTCTTCATGTTCTTGAATTCGGGCTTGGCGAGGTTGATGGTGATGACCAGGCCGTGGGAATCGAAGCGCGGGTTCTTGTCGAGCACGCCCTTCTTGACATAGTTGTTGGCGACGCAGTAGTCGTAGAACCAGCGCATGGCCTCCATGCCGCCATGTTCGCGTTCCACTGCCTCGAACCGGTCCTGCACGGCGGACGGCGTGCCGGAGAGCATGCCCATCACGATGTCCGCGTACACGGGTCCTTCGTCGGCGTCGAACAGCCCCGCCGCGACGGCCGCGGCGCGGAACCGAGTCAGCAGGTCATCGGGCAGCGTGTCGTCGCTGGTCGCGCCGGTGGGACGGTACGAGTCGAGCGAGAACAGCTCGAAGATGCGGTTGCGCGTCCAGTCGGCATCGCGCGGGTCGAGTTCAAGCCGCTTGCGCGCGAAGTCGACGAGCGCGTCGATGCTCGCGTAGACGGCGTCGAGTCCGCCGCAGGCGCAGTCGTCCTTCTTCTCTTCCGTGGTCATCAGCGGGCGGTCCTTTCCATGACGTCGTCGACGATGGCGCGAATCTCGTCGGCCTTCTGCTCCATCTCCTGCACGAGCTTGATCTGGGTGCGAGCGCGCACGAGGTTGTGATCGGGGTACTTGGTGGCGAAGTACGTGTCACCGGCGAGGTAGTCGGCGAGGAAGCGCATGCCGCATTCCATCGTCATCATGTTGCCGGCGAACGCGAGCAGCTCGGCCTCCTTGTCGGTGATGCTGTCGCGCACCTTGCCGACGAAGCCCTCCGCGTAGGCGCGGAACAGTTCGGTGCTGAAGTGGACCTTGTCGAGATCCTTCTCGTCTTCAAGCGCGGTGGACGCGCCGAAGCGGATGGAATCGCCGAAGTCGAACAGCATGGAACCCGGCATGATGGTGTCGAGGTCGATGATGGCACGGGCCTTGCCGGTCTTCGCGTCCATCAGGATGTTGTTGAGCTTGGTGTCGTTGTGGGTGACGCGCAGCGGAACGGAGCCGTCGGCCAGCCCGTCCATGATGCGGGAGTACTGGTCTTCGTGGGCGAGGAAGAAGTCGACCTCCGGCTTGCAGGTTTCGGCGCGGCCCATCTTGTCGGCTTCCAGCGCAGCCTTGAAGTCGCGGAAGCGGCTCGGCGTGTCGTGGAAGTGGGCGATGGTCTCGGTCAGCTGGGAGGCATCGAAGCCGGCCAGGAAGTTCTGGAACTCGCCGAACGCGGCGCCGGACTCGCGGAACACGTCGGCGTTGGGGACGAGGTTGTAGGAGATGGTGCCTTCGATGAACTTGTATATCCTCCAGGCGCCGTCCACCTCCTCGTTTTCGATGTAGCTCGCGCCGTCCTTGGTGGGGACGATGTCGAGCGTCTCCTGGTTCTTGGAGCGCAGGTAGGCGGTGACGAGTTCGATGTTGCGCATCAGGTGCACGGTGTCCGGGAAGATGTCCGTGTTCATCTTCTGCAGGATGTACCGGTGCTGATCCGTGTTGATCAGGAAGGTGACGTTGATGTGGCCGTCACCGTATGCGGTGATGCCCTTGACGTCGCCGTCGATGGCGAACTGATCGACGATGGCCGCCAGTTTCGGATCAATGTCAGTCATGTGGAACCCTCTTTTCCTTGTTGTGCCGCAGGTTGCCGCCGGTCTTCACCGCCACAACGACCCCCTATCTGAAGCTGCTGTGCCACTGCGACGCAGCAGCTGTCGGCGCATACGCACCGTTATTTGTTAATTATAGTTACATAAATGACAAACCGCCATTCTTCGGCGTTTATAGTTCCTGAATCCCCTTTTCTATTGCTATAATATAAAGACTGTGGATTTGAACATGACCACACCGCAGCTCGCATGATCCGAATCATGGGCGCTCTGACAAGAAACGACTGAACCAATGACTTCGTACGCCAACACCATCTCGTTCCCCCTGCACACGCCCGGCAGGACGACGAAGGCAAGTCCCGCCGACGTGCGCCGCAACAACCGTTCCCTGGTGTTCGGGCTGCTGTTCCCGAACGGGCAACTATCCCGCGCCGACCTCGGGCGGCAGACCGGACTCTCGCGCGTGGCGATATCGGGAGTCGCCAACAGCATGCTCGACGAAGGGCTGATCTGCGAGAGCGGTTTCGACGTCAACGCCTCCGGCAAGGGCAAGCGCGGCACGCTGCTGAGCATCGACACGTCGCGTCTGCACATCATCAGCGTCGACCTGTCCCAGGAGCATCTGGTGCAGGGAGCCGTGACCGACCTGCTGGGCACGCCACAGCAGCGCATGGAAATGGCGCTCGGACCGGATAACGACATCAACGCGGACATGATCGTGCAGCTGGTCGACCAGCTGCGCACCGACATCGACGCCGACACGATCATCGGCATCGGCATAGCGGCGACTGGTGTCGTCGAGGACGGTGTCATTCGCGAATCGACGGTGTTGGGATGGCGGGACCTTGATCTGAGAGGCATGCTGGAACGTCGTTTCGGATTCCCCGTCACCATCAGCAACGACGTCGTCTGCTCCATGCTCGCGGAGCGATTCTTCGGGCATGGTGACAAGAGCATGCTGTTCATCAAGATCGACCGTGGCATCGGTGCCGCGACGCTGATCGACGATGTGACGGTGATCGGGCAGAACCATGCCGGAGGCGAGATCGGGCATATCTCCCTCGACCCGGAGTCGGGGGTGTTGTGTCCGTGCGGCAAACGCGGGTGCCTGGAGACGATGGTCACATCGCCGGTGATTCGCGAGCGGATTCGCCGCGCGTCGACGCCCGAGGAGCAGCTGGACATCATCCGATCCTGCGGCGAGCAGCTCGCCGCGGCGCTCGCCATGCCAATCGGCCTGCTCGACATCAACGACATATGCGTGTATGGCCCGCCGGACATCGTGAACGCGGCGTTCCTGGAGGCGACGCAGCGCCGTGTGGACATGGTGTCGTCGTCGAAGTTCCACAAGCATACCTCCGTGCGACGGTGCCAGGTGGGTTCGGATATCGCGCTGCGCGGATCCGCCATCGACGTGGTTCATCATTACATCGAGAACGGTCACTGAGAGAACCACCGAAAGGTCCTTGCGATATGAATCGAGGGCCGCTCCCCCGTTCAGGGAGCGGCCCTCGATTCATGTTCTGCTCACATCCGGCCGTGCGGCCCGGGTGGTTTTGGAAACTCCGTCGCCGGTACCGGTGTGCCTATCAGGCCTCCGGCGCGGCCCACGCGGCGCCCAGCGCTCCGACCGGCTGGTCGAGTTGCGCAAGCTTGATGCGTTCGCCGAGATGCAGGCCCGTCAGGAACGGGCAGGTGCGCTCGCGCACGCGCAATTCGTCCAGGGTGACGTCGATGAGCGGCTGGCCGGTCTTCGCCATGCCACCGCCGAAGATAATCATGCGCGGGTCATAGGATTGTGCGACGATCTGCACGGCGTCGACGATGGCGTGGGTGACCATGACGAGTATGCGCTGGGCGTCAGGCTCGCCGCGACGGGCGCACTCGATGAGATCCGGCATCGGAGGCTTGCCTTCGACCGGCCAGTGGCGACCGACCGACGCTCCGGAGCACACGGTCTCAAGACAGCCGCTCTGCCCGCAGGGGCACGGGAAGCGGTTCGGGTCGATCGGGATATGGCCGATCTCGCCGGCGGCCCCGCTGAAACCGTGCTGGACGACGCCGTCGACGACGATGCCCGCGGCGAGTCCGGTGCCGAAGTTGAGGAACACGATGGTTCCTTCGGGGTGGGATCCGCCGACCATACGCGCGGCGCCGACCGCGGCCGCATTGACGTCGTTCTCGACGTGCACGGGAATACCGAGGCGCTTGCCCGCTTCGGTACCAAGCTCCAGCGTATCGATGTCGAGGTTGACGACGTTGTCGACACGACCGGTTTCTGGATTGACCTGTCCGGGGATGCCGATGCCGACCGTGGCGACCTGATCGAACAGATCGCCGGCCACCTCATGGGTGATCGATACGACATCGTCGATGACCTGCGCGTTGCCGCGTCGTGCGGGAATGCGCACGTCGTTGCGAACATTATCCTGCGGATCGACGAGAACGGCCTCGATCTTGGTGCCGCCGATGTCGATGCCGACGCGGAAGCGGTCGGCAGGTGTCTGCTGTGCTGTATCCTGCACTGTCATGTGTTGTGTCCTTACGTAACAGCGGATATGCGCGGTTCGCACATCCTTGACGAATATGTGGGGCAAGGCATATCGTCATGCCTTGCCCCACCGATGGGTCTGAGTGTCAGGGCCTCCGGAGGAAGGAGAAGGAAAGCACGGAAGCCCTGATCCTCAAGTCTTGCTGTCCGATCCATCTGTCCCCGTCCGTCCCGCATCATGCCGTGGGACGGACGGGGACTGCACAGATCAGAGGTTGCGCCAAGCGATGGCGCTCTGGTCGAGGTCGAAATGCTCGACCGAACCGTCAGGCAGAGCCACATCCGTGGACTGCGGACGGTCGGTGTTGTTGATCACGCAGTACTGGCCGGCATCGGGGAACACCGCGACCTCGCACTCGGGGTTGGTGGAGCTGTATGCCGTGTACTTGTCCTCGTTGTGGGAGGCCCAGAACAGGGCACGCTCCAGCAGACGGGCGTTCGCGGCCGAATAGGGCAGACCGGAGACGTATACGCCGCGGCCCTTGCCGTACTCGTTGACCGCGAGCTGCACCTGACCGCCGTCGGCACGCAGCAGCGTCACGTCCTCGTTGACCGGGAACGTGTTCGCGATCGGCTCGCCGAAGTCGATGCCGCCAAGCGGTTTGATGCCCTGGCCACCGCCGCAGCCCGACAGCGGGATGCGGTATCCGGCCTTCTCCCACGCTTCGCGGGCGGCGGGATCGACATGCACGTCGGCGGTGATGAAGTGCTCCGGCGTGACGGCCGGGAAGTACTTGTCCACCGACAGCGTCTGGTAGCGTTCCTCGTCCACGCCCAGCACGTCGGCCAGCTGGAAGAAACGACCAGCCTGGAAACGGGCCAGCGAACTGGGCTCTCCAACGCCGACGAATGCTCCGCCGCCGCGCACCCAGGCACGCAGGGTCTCGGTCAGCTTCGGGTTCTTCCACACGTCTCCACCGGTGAACGCGGTGTCGACCGGGCCACCGTTGATGATCACGTCGATGTCGTCGGCGACGCCATGCTCCAGCACGTCATCGAAGCTGATGAACCGCACGTTCACGCGCATGCCCGACAGCGACTCCAGAATGCCGTAATACGAATACGTCTGCTTGTTCGGCAGCGCGTGGGCGACCGTGAACGCCATCCACGAACGCATCTTGCCCCACGAGTTCAGAATCGCCACGTTGAGCTCGCCTTCGGCGGCGACTCCACCGGTACGGTCATGGATGTCGCGGAACTCGTCGGCGATGTGGGTGACGGTATCGACGAACTTCGGGAACTTCGCGGCCAGCGACAGGTATCCGCCGTAGCCCATACGCGAAATCGGGGAACGCAGGATGGCACGACGCGCTTTACGCCAGTTGTCGAGACCTTCGATGCTCGGGTCGTTGCCCTCGTAGAACGTGTCGGGGAAGAAGTACGGCAGGAAACGACCCTCCGTGTACTTCACGCCCGGGATGTCCGCGATCATGCGGGTCGTGGTGCCGTCACCGATCGAACCGACGACAGCATCCAGGCCCAGATCCTCGAAACCATCCTTGTACGGCTCGGTACCGATCCACTGGTCACCCAGGAACATCATCGCTTCCTTGCCGGCCTCGTGCGACATGTCGGCGAGCTTCTTGACATTGGTGCGAACGAAACCGGAGAGGAAGTCGATCCAGTCGCGTTGGGCCTTGCGCGGCACGCGCCACGCAGAGTTATAGGCGCCGCCATCTACGAAGTCTTCGGGGCGCAGGCGGTAGCCGTACTCCTTCTCGAAGTCGTCGAGCGCGGCCGGGCTCACGGTGCAGGCGCAGCCGAACCAGTCCACGACCTTCTCGCGCTGCTTCTGGTCGAACAGCAGCGTGAACTGGTAGAAGAACGTCGTGAAACGCACGACATCCACCTGCGGGTTGTCCTTGAGCCACTGCTCGAACGTGTCGAACACGAACTTGCGTGTCGCCGGGTGGTAGATATCGAACGGAATCTCGTGCTCCTTGTCGCCCCACCCGTTCGTCAGGTGGTTGTACATCTCGACCGGATCCCAGATGATGTACGCGAGGAACGAGACCGTGTACTCGTGCATCGGCGTCGCGCCGGAGACATGCACGGTATCGGTGTCCTCATCAAGCGTCCACAGGGAGGCATCCACGACCTCATTGGTGGTGCGGTCCACGACTTCCCAGTACTTGTGCGGGTCGGCGTCACGGTTCGGCTTGAGCTGCTCCTCGAAGAAGCCGTCCATCAGGGGAACATCCACGATGTCCGCTTCCGCCAGGACGCGCCCGGTGAGCAAGTACACCTGCGGGGTCTCGTCCATGTGCAGCGTGATCCACTCGTTGTGTGCACGGGTCGGAAAGTAGGCGCTGTAGATCTTCTTGCCGAGTGCGAGCACGGACTCGTCAAGGTGTGTGCCATCGGAATTACGGATGGCATCAGCGCCCCACAATTCAGCAAGTTCCTTGGTTTTTTCAGCGAAGTTCTCTTCACTGGGCAATGTGAAGCGGCCAGTGCTGGTCATGGGTTCTCCTTCTTGGGAACAGTCATCGGGGAAAGATATATGGGTGATGAAATCACGAAGGCCGATGAAATGGCCGGCATCATCGCAGGCCCGCTGGATCCTGACTGCGCAAATCCTTGACGCCTACGATGACGCTGGACGATGGTAATCGTGTCACTGATCGAGGTGATGGCCGTACCGCCCGGCACTCAGTGACACATCATGCCGGGCGGCGGTTCGTGGTTTTCTCCCGCACATGGCGGGAGAAAACATCAGCCCTTGACGGCGCCGGCGGCCAGGCCGGACTGCCAGTAGCGCTGGAGACCGAGGAAGATCACGATCACCGGCAGCACGCCGAGCAGTGCGCCCATCATCAGGGCGCCGCGATCGGTGAATGTGGCCAACGACACCATGCCGTACAGACCCAGGGTCACCGGCTTGAGGGTGTCGGAGGACACCATCATCAACGGCAGCAGGAAGTTGTTCCACGTGGCGACGAACAGGAACAGGAAGATCGTCACCATTGCCGGGGCGAGAAGTCGCAGCACGATGGTGAAGAAAATCCTGGCTTCGCTCGCGCCGTCGATGCGGGCGGCTTCAAGCAGTTCATCAGGCACAGAGCTCTGGGCGTACGTACGGCCCAGGAAGAAGCCGAACGGCGAGACACAGCACGGGATGATGATGGACGCCATCGTGTTGGTCAGCTTCAGAGCGTGGAAGATCGAGTACTGGGGGATGGTGAGCAGGGCGGCAGGCATCAGCATGCAGGCCATGATGATGCCGATGGCGACGTTCTTGCCGCGGAAGTTGAACTTCGCGGTGGCGTAGCCGGCCATGACGGACACGATGGTGCCGATGAGTGCGGAGACGCCCGAGTAGATCAGCGAGTTCAGCACCCAGCGCCAGAAGTTGCCACGGGTCCAGCCGAGCAGCTTGGAGTAGTTGGTGGCCACGGCGTTGGGGATCTGGTCGAGCGACACGGAGAACCACAGGCCATTGCCGCTGGTCATCTGGGAGGGCGTCTTGGTGGACGCAATGATGGCCCAGTAAATCGGGAACAGGAAGTAGATCAGCGCCAACACCAGTACGATGACCGTAAGTGTCTTGACTGCAGGCGACGGCCTCATGGAACGGGGCAGATCGTGCTGTGCAGCCTCGCGCTGCTTCTCCAAACGACGTTCGCGCTTCTTGTTCGCGCGCACTTCAGCGGTTGCAGAGCTCATTACTCGTTCACCTTCCTTTCAGCAAGGGTGTACACGACGGCAAGCAGACCTGCGATCAGTGCCATGACGATGGCGATGGCTGATGCGGGGCCGTCACCTGACGGGGTAAGCGTTCCCTGCGAAGTATTCATGGCCATCATCATCGGCGTGTACGCCTTGGAGATGCCCGGATCCGCGGTGGACATGATCTGCGGCTCGTTGAACAGCTGGATGGTGCCGACGATGGACAGCAGCATGGCGAGCAGCGCCGCGCCACGCACGTTCGGCAGCTTGATCTTCATGGCGACCTGGAAACCGTTGGCACCATCGATGCGGGCGGCCTCATACAGGTCGTGCGGGATGGCCTGCAGCGCGGCGAGGAAGATCAGCATGTTGTAACCGGTGAACGTCCAGGTCGTGATGTTGGCCATGGAACCGAGGACAACGTTGTTGGCAAAGAAGTCGACATGGATGCCGATGGACTCCAGACCCTTGACGATTGGGGAAATCTGACCGTTGTACAGGTAGACCCAGATGATGGAGGCGACGACGCCGGGGATGGCGTAGGGCAGGAAGTAGCCCAGACGGAAACCGGTAACGTGCTTGACGACAAACGAATCGATGACCATAGCCAGCGCAAGGGCGGCGATGATCATGATCGGCACCTGGACGACGGTGTAGAGCAGCACATGGCCGACACCAGTCCAGAATTTGCCGGAAGTGATGACGTATTGGAAGTTCTGGAATCCGACGAACTCGTTGACCAGTTCGCCGCCGCCATAGAGGCCGCCGCCTTGGCTGACCTGACGGAAGAAGCTGGAATAGACGGCCCAGATGATGGGCAGGAGGAACACGAAGGCGAACAAGATTGCGAACGGCGCCATGAACGCCCAGCCGGTTCGGTTCTCGCGCTTGAATGCCTTCGAGCGCTTTGGCTTTGCGGCGGCGCGTTTCGGCGCGGCACCCTTGGCCTGAGTAATGGATGCAGTCATAATACAAACCTGTCTTTTCGAAAAACAGAAAAACGATTCCACGAGCATGTACTCTTGGACATATGAAAGGCCGGAGTCCGAATCCCCGGCCTTTCATTTTATGATGCCTGAGGCATCGGGGGTCTTGGGTGATGGACGGAACTTTTCAGCTTATCCATCACCGGACCGGGTTATGTTCACTCCTTGACAGGGAGCTTGGCGTTCTTCAGCGCTTCGACGGAAGTCTTCTGAGCGGTGTCGAAGATGTCGGAGACCTTGGCGTCACCAGTGGCGGCCTTGGCAGCAGTCTCGTTCATCGCTGAACCCACGGCGGAGAAGCCCGGGATGTAGTTGAACGAAGCCATGTTGTCGTTCGCTTTCTTGAACTCAGCCATGATGTCCTGGTTGCTGAGATGTCCTGGTTGCTGAAGAACTCGGACCACGCAGCCGGAGTCTTGGCAGCCTCAGTGGTGGCAGCCACGACCAGACCCTGGGAGACCAGATCCGGAACCTGGGTATTGAACCAGTCGAGGAACTTCATGGCCTCGGCCGGGTGCTTCGAGCCCTTGAGCACAGCCACGCCGGAACCACCGTCGGAGCCGGTCTTGGTGCCGTTGCCGAACCAATCGGGCAGCTGGGCGACCTTCCACTCCCCCTTGCCGGTGCCACCGGCGGAGCTGATGAACAGCGGGGCTTCCCAAGCGGCAGCCACAGTGCCGATCAGCTGACCCTTGTTAATGGAGGCGTCGAAGGACGGATCCCAACGCGGGTTGGTGAGCGCGGACTTGTCGTCGAGCAGCTGCTGGTACACCTTGGCCACGGCCTTGGAGCCTGCAGTCTGGGTGTCGACCTTCCAGGCATTACCCTCAGTCTTGTACCACGCGCCGGAAGCGCCGGAAGTGCCGGACATCGTCATCATGCCCTCATCGGGCTGGAACGTCATGATGTACTTACCCTGGGCGGCGGTCTTCTTGGCGGTCGCGATAAGCTCGTCAGCGGTCTTCGGCACGGTGATGCCGAGCTTCTCGAACTCCTTGGCGTTGTAGAAGTACGTCAGGGGGCCGGTGTCCTGCGGCAGACCGTAGGTCTTGCCACCGATCTGCATCATGGAGAACGGACCCTCAGCGAAGTGGTCCTTGTACTTCGCGGCCTCTTCGGTGACGTCCTGCAACAGGCCCTGATTGAAGACCTCAGGCAACTCGGCGTATCCGACCTGAGCCAGATCAGGAGCGGTGCCGGCCTTGACGTCGGTCGCCAGCTTCTTGATCATGTCCTGAGCCGCGCCATCGAACTTGGTGGCCTTGACCTGGATGTTCGGGTTGTCCTTGTTCCACTTGGCCACGATGTCATTGACCAGCGTCATGCCCTTGTTATCCGGCAGGCGATGCATGTAGGTGATCGTCACCTTTTCGTCTTTGGGGGTATTGCTGCTGTTGTTCGTGGACGAACCGCAACCGGCAAGGGCGATGCCCATGACAGTCAGCGACGCCAGACCAGCAAGCAGTCGTTTCTTAGCTACCATATTCCTAACTCCTCCATTGAGATGGATGTTGCCTCCTCGTCGTGGCAACTAATTAGTTAGTGTAAAGGCATGCCAAGGAAATGTCAACTACATTAACATTTGTGTCATGTCACCGGTCACACAGATGGTAACCCACGGTGTGCAACACCGCACGCCAGTAAGCATGACAGATTTATGTATATAAAGTTTACAATTTATTTTTCTCTCTTCTAGTCATCAAGGCCATCCCTATCGACAACAACGGAGTCTCCCCGCGAAAAACCTTACGGAACACCGGCCTATACGGCGTGTCGTCCATTCCTTCGGCGCTCGAATCAAGCTCATCCTCATAATGTGACACTCCTCACATTACCAGAGTCATTCTGGTCACGCAGCCATCTTCATCCCGCTCACGCGCCGACCGCAATGCCGGGCACGATACGGAAAACGCCCCGGCGTGTCATCAAGGACACGCCGGGGCGGGGCGCAAAGGCGATCGGTACCGCGAGGCGTCTACTCGACGCTACGCAACTGCGCTGCTATCTGGATGGCCTCGACACTGGCTTCGGCCTTGCTTCGCGTCTCCTGCCATTCGGTGGCGGGCACCGAATCGAGCACGAGACCGGCGCCGGCCTGCACGCTGGCCTGATGATCGCGCAGGAAGGCGGTGCGGATGGCGATGGCCATGTCCATATTGCCGGAGAAGTCGAAATAGCCGACTGTCCCGCCGTAGATGCCTCGGTCGGCCGCCTCCAGCTCGTCGATGATCTCGATCGCGCGGGGCTTGGGAGCTCCGGACAGCGTGCCCGCCGGGAACGCCGACATGAACACGTCGAACGTGGTCAGGTTCGGATCGACCGTGCCAGTGACCGTCGAGCAGATGTGCATGATGTGGCTGAAACGCTTGATGTCCATCAGCTGCACGACCTCGACGCTGCTGGGCAGGCAGACCTTGCTCAAGTCGTTGCGCGACAGGTCGACGAGCATGATGTGCTCGCTGCGCTCCTTCGGATCGGCGAGCAATTCCTTGGCAAGGCGCTCATCCTCTTCCGGGGTGGCGCCGCGCGGACGGGAACCGGCGATCGGGAAAGTCATCGCATGCCCGTTGTCGACCTTGATCAGCGTCTCGGGGCTGGAACCGATCACGTTGAAATCGCGTCCCTCGGCGTCGGTGAGCGTCATGAAATACATGTACGGACTGGGGTTGAGCGTGCGCAGCACACGGTACACGTCGAACGGGTCAGCCGGCGAATCCAGATCCAGACGCTGGGATATCACCGTCTGGAACACATCGCCGTCGACGATGTGCCGCTTCGTCTCCTCCACCCAGCGCTCATACTCGGCCTTGGCGGTGCGGAACCGCAGCTGGGGCTGGGGCAGGCTTCGGTCAAGCACGCTCACGCGGGCCTCCCCCGCCACCGGCGTGGCGGCCTTGCGCTGCATGGCATCCAGCCGTTCGATGGCCTCGTCATACGCGGCATCGGCGCGGGTCGGCCGGTCGTCGACGTTCACCGCATTGGCTATCAGCCACACCGAGCCGGACACATGGTCGACCACTGCGATGTCGGTGGCCAAGGCCAGCGTCACCTCCGGCTGGCCGGTCTCATCCGGCGCCTCGGCGCGCAGTTTGGGCTCCCAATGGCGGATGGCATCCCAGCCGACGGAGCCGACCAGTCCGCTGGTCAGGTTCGGCAGTCCGGCCACATGCGGCGCCTTGAGCACCTTGAGCGCGGCATGGGCCACCTCAATCACGTCACCCTCAGTGGGCACTCCGGCCGGCACCTGGCCGAGCCAGTTCGCCTTGCCGTGATCGGAGCGCAGTTGAGCTATCGAATTGACGCCGATGAAGCTGTATCGGCTCCAGGAACCGCCGTATTCCGCCGATTCCAGAATGAACGTTCCCGAACGGCCCCCGGCGAGACGCTCGTAAAAGCCCACGGGCGTCAACGAATCGGCGAGCAGTCGCCGCACGATGGGAACCACACGGTATCCGGCGTCGGCAAGCCGATGGAACTGGGCGCGGTCCGGCCATGTGCCGCCCCATTCGAGATGCTCGACACTGCACGCGGCCCCATCATCGTGCAGGCCGCCGGCCACACCGGCATCGTCAATACGCCGCTCGCTCATCACGCATTCTCCTGTTCCGCGGTACGGTCCCCGACGACGACCGGCAACGGGCCGCCCTCCTCGAAGCACGAGCGCTTGCCGGTATGGCAGGCGGCACCCACCTGGTCGACCTGAACCAGAATCGCATCGCCATCACAATCCAGCGCCAGGGACTTCACATACTGCACATGGCCGGACGTGTCCCCCTTACGCCAGTATTCCTGACGGGAGCGAGACCAGAACGTCACGCGACCGGTCGTCAACGTGCGCCGCAGCGCCTCGTCGTTCATGTAGCCGACCATCAGCACCTCGTGCGTGTCATACTGCTGGATGACTGCGGCGACCAGCCCGCGCGCGTCACGCTTGAGCCGCGCAGCGATGCGCGGGTCGAGTTCGTCGGTGTTGTCATAGTCGATGGTGGATTGCGTATCTGTCATGTCCTTCATATTCCTGTTCATGTCCCTATGGAGTCGTGTTCATGCATGCGGCGAATCATCGCCGGCCGGTTCCGCCGCGATTCACAGGCGAACCGTGTATCCCGCGGACCGAAGCGCCTGCTTGACCTCGCGGATGGTCACCAGACCGTAATGGAAGATCGACGCGGCGAGCACCGCATCCGCACCGGCGGCGATGGCCGGGGGAAAATCAGCGGCCTTGCCCGCGCCACCGGAGGCGATGATCGGTATCTTGACCTCGCGGCGCACTGCCTTGATCATCTCCAGATCGAAGCCCTCACGGGTGCCGTCCGCGTCCATCGAGTTGAGCAGGATCTCGCCAGCGCCCAGTTCCTCGGCCCGCTTGACCCACCAGATCGCGTCGATGCCGGTGGACTTGCGCCCACCCATCGTGGTCACCTCGAACCCGGACTGCGTATGCTGTTCGCCCTGCTCGCGGCGGGCATCGACCGACAGCACCAGCACCTGATTGCCGAATCGGTCGGCGACGCGGCTGATCAGCGTCGGGTCGTTGATGGCTGCGGTGTTGACGCCCACCTTGTCGGCGCCGCAACGCAGCAGCGAGTCGACGTCCTCGGGAGTACGCACGCCTCCGCCGACGGTCATCGGGATGAACACCTGCTCTGCGGTGTGGCTGACCACGTCGATCATGGTCTGGCGGTGCGAGCTGGAGGCGGTCACGTCCAGAAAGGTCAGCTCGTCGGCACCCTGACGGTAGTACTCCCCCGCCAGCTCGACCGGGTCGCCGGCATCACGCAGGTTCTCGAAATGCACGCCCTTGACCACTCGTCCCGCATCGACATCTAGGCATGGAATGACTCGGACGGCCAACGACATGATTGCTCCCTTATCAAGCTCGGTTGTTGTACGGATACCAAGGGTAGCGTCCGCCCGTTACAGCAGTGCCGCAGCGTCCCGTTACATGGGACGGGAAGGCCGCGCCCTCTGCGGTTCGAGATTCGCGGCCTGCAGCAGCGAGAGCGCGGTTAGGCCGCGAAGGCCTCTTTGGTCTTGGCGGCGAGCTGGCCGCAGGCGCCGTCGATATCGGAGCCTCGGGTGTCACGCAGGGTGGCCGTGATTCCGGCACAGTGCAGGATATCGAGGAACTGCTGCTCATCCTCGGGCTTGGATGCGGTCCAGCGAGATCCCTCGATCGGGTTGAGCGGGATTGGGTTGACATGCGCCCAATCGTCGCCGTAATGGTTGAGCCGCTTGGCCAGCAGTCGCGCGTGCTCGGCCTGGTCGTTGATGCCGCGCATCAACGCGTATTCGATGCTGACGCGGCGCTTGGACGACAGGAAGTAATCGTGGGCGGCGTCGAGCACCTGAGTGGTGTTGAAACGCTTGTTCATCGGCACGAGCTCGTCGCGAAGCGCATCACTGGGCGCGTGCAGCGACACGGCCAGACGCACCGGGATGCCCTCGGCCGCGAGCTTCCTGATGCCGGGCACGACGCCGACGGTCGATACGGTGATGTTACGCGCGGAGATGCCGAACCCTTCGGGAGGCATCGCGCTGATCTGGCGCACGGCGGACAGCACGGACCGGTAGTTGCCCATCGGCTCGCCCATGCCCATGAACACGATGTTGCTGAGCCGGCCGGGGCCTCCGGTCACTTCGCCGTCGCGCATCATACGAGCGGCGACGCGCACCTGTTCCAGGATCTCGCCGGCCGACATGTTGCGGGTGAGTCCAAGCTTGCCGGTCGCGCAGAACGGACAGCCCATGCCGCAGCCGACCTGGCTGGAGATGCATAACGTGGTGCGGTCCGGGTAACGCATGAGTACGGATTCGATGTGAGAGCCATCGAAAAGGCGCCACAGCGTCTTGATGGTGGTGCCCTGATCGGCCACCTGATGGGTCACCTCGTCGATCAGAGGCGGGAAGAACGCCTCGACGATATCGCCACGTGTGGCGGCAGGCAGGTCGGTGAACGCCTCGGACTCGGTCTCCAGCCGGCCGAAGTAATGGTTCGCCAGCTGCTTGACACGGAACTTCGGCAATCCCAGATCCTTCGCCCTGGCGATGCGCTCGTCAGGCGTCATGTCCACCAGATGCACCGGCGGCTTGCCCCGTCGGGCATGGTCCTTGGACAGCACGTCTCGGAAAGCCCCCTTGTCGCCGGGGGTGATTCCGGTCTCCGGCTGTTCCGCATCCTGCGCATGCCCGGTCGTCATTGCTCCTCCATCATCGTTCGTATCTTGTCGTCGTTTCCCGCATCGTCATGTCCGATCGTCAAGACGACCGTCACATGCCGACAATCCACAGCAGTCCGGCCAGGAACGGCGCGCACATGAGGATGGAATCCACACGATCCATCACGCCTCCATGACCCTTGAGCAGGTGTCCCATATCCTTGATGCCGATATCGCGCTTGAGCATGGACGCGCACAGGTCGCCGAACGTGCCTGCGACGCCGGTCAGTACTCCCATGACGATCGGAACCCACCAGCGCGACGCCCACACCGCGCCGTCATACGTGCAGAAGAACACCGCGAACGCGCCGATCATCGCGAACAGGATCGAACCGAACAGTCCCTCGACCGATTTCTTGGGGGAGATGCGCGGCGACAGCTTGTGCTTGCCGAACCATGCGCCGAAGAACAGGCCGCCGGTATCGCTCAGGGCCGGCAGGAATACCAGCGTGATCGCGTGCGCGACCGGATGCCCGTTGAACACCAGCGACAGCACGATGCAGCTGGCCAGCGTAGGGATGTACAGCACGGTGAGTATCGAGACAGCGACATGCGACAGCCGACTGTGATGCAGTTCGCCTTTCTCATGGTTGAACGACGACTGCTCGCGCGCGGCGGCGTCGGAGCTCGACAGCTTGGATGCGACGGCGAGCGAAAGCCAGTTGCCGAAGCTGAACCGGGCGGTGGCGAGAATGGCCACCAGCATCAGCGTCGCCATCGTCAGCAGCGCCATCGTGCCGAAATGGTACGGGCTGTAATAGGTGCCGAGCAGGATGGCCGCCGAACACAGCCACAGCGCGACGACCGGGATATGCAGACCGACCGTGGCGAAATCGACACGGAGCTCCCACAGCGCAAGCACCATGAACACGACGATCAGCAGCACGAACACGTCGATCCGGATCAGCAGGCTCGCCAATATGATGATGACGAGCACCGCGCCGGTCGCGACCGCCTGCGGCATGTTGCGCCCGGTCTTCTTATTGATGTTCGCCAGGGCCTCCTCGGCCTCCACATGAAGCTGGTCGTTGTGTTCCATGATGTTCAACCGCCTCCGTAAGTCGATGGTGCCATGATGATTCTGCCTTCATCATAGCGAACCGGACGAGGCGATGGTCACATGCCGCGTCCGGTTCAACGATTTCGTCATGAAGGTCAGACCTCCATGATCTCCTTCTGCTTGGTCTCGAACAGCGCGTCGAGCTGGTCGGTGACCTGCTTGGTGACCTTGTCGAGCTCCTTGAGCAGACGATCGCCCTCGTCCTCGCCCATCTCGCCGTCCTTGACGGACTTGTCGATGGTCTCCTTGGCCTTGCGGCGGATGTTGCGCACGGCGACCTTGCCGTCCTCGGCCTTCGACTTGGCAAGCTTGACGTATTCCTTGCGACGCTCGCTGGTCAGCTCCGGCATGGTGATGCGGATGACGTTGCCATCGCGGTTCGGGTTGACGCCGAGATCGGAGTCGCGCAGGGCCTTCTCGACCTTGCTGGCCTGGGACACGTCGAACGGGGTGACGGAGAGGGTGCGGGGCTCCGGCACGCCGATGGACGCGACGGCCTTCAGTGGAGTCGGAGCACCGTAGTAGTCAACGACGATGCCATTGAGCAGCGCAGGGTTGGCGCGGCCGGTGCGGATGCCCGCGAAGTTCTCCTTGGTGTTCTCCACGGACTTGTTCATCTGTTCCTTGGCTTGTTCGACAGGATTGGCCATTTTGTGCTCCTTGTTGTTGTTCTTCGTTGAAGTTGGTTTCCCGGGTTGGATGCAGACGCGCGATCACCGATGCGCGTCGCTCACGCGAGCGTGGATTCGGCGGTGGACACCAGCGTGCCGATCTCCTCGCCGAGCAGCGCGCGGGTCACATTGCCGGCCTCTTCGAGACCGAACACGCGGATGCGCTTCCTGTTGTCGCGGGCCATGGACAGCGCGGCGGCATCCATGACCGCCAGGTTGTCGACAAGGGCGCGGTTGTAGCTCAGCGTCGCGAAACGCTTGGCATCTGCGTCCTTGCGGGGGTCGGAGGTGTAGACGCCGTCGACGCCGTTCTTGCCCATGACGACCTCATCGCAATGAATCTCCAGCGAACGCTGGATGGACACCGTATCAGTGGAGAAATACGGCATGCCCGCACCGGCGCCGAAGATCACGACGCGGCCCTTCTCCAAGTGGCGGATGGCCTTGAGCGGAATGTACGGCTCGGCGACCTGGCCCATGGTGATGGCCGTCTGCACGCGGGTGGCCTGCCCCTCCTGCTCCAGGAAATCCTGCAGCGCGAGGCAGTTCATCACCGTGCCCAGCATGCCCATGTAATCGCCGCGGGAACGGTCGATGCCGGCCTGCTGCAATTCCGCGCCGCGGAAGAAGTTGCCTCCGCCGACGACGATGGCGACCTGAACGCCCTGCCGCACGGCGGGGACGATCTCCTCGGCGATGCGACGAATCACCTGCGTATCGATGCCGACCTTTCCGCCGCCGAACGCCTCACCAGACAGTTTCAGCAATACCCTTCGTGGCTGATCCGCCGCTACTCCATCTGCCATGCATAGCCTTTCTGATATCGGTTCCCTGATGCTTCGTGAGCCGGAACCGCCCGACATACTGCCTATCAGCGTATCCGCAAACTGCGACAGTGCCTGGTAGCGACTCGCGCGATCACAGCGATTCGGCGAATTCCTCGACCCGGGCCACCACGTCGTCGAGATACGACGCAGAAGTGCGCCACCGGCCGGGAACCTCTATCGAATGATTGGCCTGCGGGTACTCATGCACGAGGCCACTGAGACGATGGGCCCGGTCGCTGCGGTACAGCGGGTCCGCGGTTCCTGCGCAGATCAGCGGTTCGGGAGCCGAGCCGGGCTCGTAATCGTCATCGCCCGGCACGGGGATGACGGACCGTGTCGGATCGAAGTCGGCCGGCGACAGCACGGGCGTCAGCAAGGCCATCGGGACGCCGAGCCGGGACACATGCGGGTAGATGAACGTCGACAGCGATTTCGCCACCACCAGGGTGCGCGGCTGCGATGACGGACTCGACCGGCGAGGGATGCCATCCAGCCAGTCGTCGACGGCTCCGGACAGCATCGAGAATATTCTCGGCGCGGGGGTCTTCGACAGGTCCGCATCGACGTCGAGCCGTTCCACGAACCAGCCGGCATCGGCCAACGCCATCGCGCAGTAATACAGCAGCGGCCGATCGCAGTTGTATCCGGTGCCCGGCATGATCAGCGCATGCCGGTCGGTCCTATCCGATGCCATGCGGTTCTTCGGCCATTCGTTTCTGCGGCAGGTGGGCTGCGCCGTTCCGCTCCCCATCAACGATGAAATCATCGTCATGATCCCCCATATGATTTTTCGTTATTCGTGTGATTGCATGCTGTCGGCTGGCATGGCCGCGCCGGCCATGCCAGGTATGACAAAGGCGGCCGACGCATGAAAGCGCGGACCGCCTTTGTTGAGGTTCATCTCAGCTCACAGGCTGTTCCCCGGCCCGATGATGCGGACCGGAGCGGGACGAATCAAACCTTCGCGGTTCGATTCACTCCTCTTCGCCCTTGCCGACCTCGATACGGGCGAAGGCCACGGCCTTGCCACCGACTTCCTCGAACAGCTTGCCGACGGTCTTGGACGGATCCTTGACGAACGGCTGCTCAAGCAGGACGACTTCCTTGTAGAAGGCGTTGAGACGGCCTTCGACGATCTTCGGAACGATCTTCTCGGGCTTGCCTTCGGCCAGGGACTTCTCGGTGGCGACGCGACGCTCGGACTCGACGACATCGGCCGGAACGTCCTCACGGCTGAGCCACTTGGCGCCCATGGCGGAAATCTGCAGAGCGGCCTCGTGAGCGACCTTGGCACCGGCTTCGTCGGTGGCGATCATCGCGACGATGCTCGGGGGCATCTCGACGGACTTCTTGTGCGCGTAGATCTCGACGTGCGGGCCGGAGATCTTGGCGAACTGGCCGACCTTGACGTGCTCGCCGAACAGGGCGGCCGCCTCTTCGACGGCGACCTTGACGGTGCCGTCCTCGGCGTTGGACGCCAGGAGCTCGTCGGCGTTGTTCGCGTCGGCGGCCACGGCGTAGCCGAGCACGGTGTCGGCGAATTCGACGAAATTCGGGGTCTTGGCCACGAAGTCGGTCTCGGAATTGAGCTCGACGGCGTAACCGGTCTGGCCTTCGGCGGACTCGATCACCTTGGAGGCGATGGTGCCTTCCTGGGCCTTGCGGCCTTCGCGCTTGCCAGCGGCCTGGATGCCCTTGGCGCGGATGATCTCCTTGGCGCGGGCGACATCACCCTCGGCCTCGGTGAGAGCCTTCTTGACGTCCATCATGCCGGCGCCGGTGTCTTCGCGCACCTGCTTGATCAAAGCTGCAGTGATTGCTGCCATTGATTTGTCTCCTCGTTAAAAATGTGTCCCCATAGTGATGGGAGGCTGTTGCACCTCCCATACTACAGGAGGTAGGTCACTCGGCCTTGGCTTCCTCGGCCTCGGCGGCCGGAGCAGCTTCAGCGGAAGCGCCCTCGGTCAGCAGTTCCTTCTCCCAAGCGGCCATCGGCTGCTCGGCTTCGGTCTCGCCCTCGGCCTTGGCGGCCCGGCCGGAACGCTCCAGCAGGCCATCGGCCACTGCGTCGGCCATCAGGCTGGTCAGCAGCTCGATGCCGCGGATGGCGTCATCGTTGGCCGGAATCGGGTAGTCGACGGACTCCGGGTCGGTGTTGGTGTCGACGAGGGCCACGACCGGGATGCCCAGCTTGTGGGCTTCCTCGACGGCGAGCGATTCCTTGTTGATGTCCACGACGAACATCGCGGAGGGGGTGCGGACCATGTTGCGGATACCGCCAAGCTGCTTCTCCAGCTTATCCTTCTCGCGCTCCAGCAGCAGCAGTTCCTTCTTGGTCAGACCGGAGCCGTGCACGTCGGAGAAGTCCATCTCCTCAAGTTCCTTCAGACGGCTCACACGCTTGGAGACGGTCTGGAAGTTGGTCAGCATGCCGCCGAGCCAACGCTCGGACACGTAGGGCATGTTCACGCGCGTGGCCTGGGTCTGCACGGCTTCCTGGGCCTGCTTCTTGGTGCCGACGAACAGCACGGTGCCGTTGTGGGCGACGGTGGCCTTGATGAAGTCATAGGCCTTGTCGATCAGCTCCAGCGACTTGAACAGGTTGATGATGTGGATGCCGTTGCGCTCCATCAAGATGTACTGCTTCATCTTGGGGTTCCAACGACGGGTCTGGTGACCGAAGTGGACGCCGGCCTTGAGCATTTCGCTCATCGTGATCTGTGCCATAGCACTACCTTTCTTGTCGGTTCTTGCCTGGTCATGCGTACCTGAGTGCAGCCCCGCCGAAGCGTGGCCGACCGACACAGGCCGTCGCGGACATGACGCGATATGGTGTGCACCGGTTGACGATAACGGTTGGCCGTCGCCACCTGCGACTGCGGTGACGGCCGGGTTGGCGCACAAATATTCAGAATACCACCACGTGCCTACTTGGCGGCGTGCTCACGCATGTACCGCAACGCCTCGCGGCGCTCCGTCTTCTCCAGCCGGTCGAGGTACACGTGACCGTCGAGGTGATCGGTCTCATGCTGCAGCATGCGACCCATCAGGCCGCTGCCCTCCAGCACGACCTCGTTGCCGTCCAGGTCGATGCCGCGCACGCGGGCGTAATCGGCACGACGGGTCTTGTACCACAGGCCGGGAACGGACAGGCATCCTTCGTCACCGTACTGTTCGCCGCTCTTCTCCTCCAGCACCGGGTTGAGCACGTACCCGATCTTCCCGTTGATGTTGTACGAGAAGGCGCGCAGCCCGACACCGATCTGGTTCGCCGAGAGCCCGGCACGACCCGGATCGTCGACGGTGTCCAGCAGATCCTGCACAAGGCGGCGTACGGAGGGCGTGATCTCCCTGATCGTCTCGCACGGGGTGCGCAGCACCGGATCGGGAACTGTTCTGATTTCGCGGATGGCCAATTACTTCTCCTCACTGGTGTCGTTGCTGTCGGATGCCGCGTCGCCCACGCTGTCCTCCTGCTCGGGGCTGCCGGATTCGGCTTCGTCGTCCTTCATGAAGCGAATCTTCCCCTTCGCCTGGTCGAAGGCCTGCTTGACGCTTTCCGAAGACTGCTTCACGGTCTCGGCGGTCATGTCGAGGATCTTGACGGTGGCGGGCAGCGGCTTTGCGGCGTTCTTCGGAGCATAGATCATGTTGTCGATCACGTCGGCGTAACGCTGCAGCACCTTCGGGCGGACCACCTTCATGCTGGGTGTCAGAGTGCCGTCCTCCTGGTTGAACTCCTCGTCCAGAATAACGAACTTGCGCACCGACTCGGCGCGGGAGACGTTGCCGTTGGCCTTGTCGATGTACTGCTGCACCAACGCTCGGACCGCGTCGTTGGTCGCGATCTCGCTCATCGGCGCGTCGATGTCGAGGTTCTGCGAGGCAAGCCACGATCGGGTCATCTCCGCGTCGAGTTCGATGAGCGCGGCGATGAACGGGCGTCCGTCGCCGATGACGACGGCATGGGCGACGATCGGGCATGTGTTGATGACATCCTCCATCGGCACCGGGCTGATGTTCTTGCCGCCGGCCGTGATGATGATGTCCTTCTTGCGGCCCGTGATGAACACGAATCCCCGATCGTCGATCGTGGCGAGGTCACCCGTGTGCAGCCAGCCATCGGAGGTCAGGGCCTCGGCGGTCCGCTGAGGCTGCTTGTAGTAGCCAAGGAACACGTTCGGCCCCTTGATCATCAGCTCGTCGTCATCCGCGAGCCTGATGGAGATGCAGCCGGGCCGGCCGACGGAGCCGACCTCGTTCGCGTCCTGGAAATTCACCAGGCAGGGCGCGGCCGTCTCGGTCATGCCATACCCCTGGATGAAGGTGATGCCATCGAATCCGTTGAAGAAGTGCGCGAGATCGGCATTGAGCGGGGCGCCGCCGCAGGCGAGCCACTTCATGTTGGGGCCCAGGGCGGAACGGATCGACGAGCCCACGGTCTGCATGTAGAAGCTGTGCTGGATGCGGGCGCACAGGGAATGATGGCCGCCGGCCATCTCGTCCTTCGACCACTGCACGAAATGATCGAACGCCTTGGCGAACAGGCGCCCCTTGAGACCGGCTCCGGCCTTCTGCGAGGCGGCGTTGTACACCTTCTCGAACACGCGGGGCACGCCCAGCAGATACGTGGGCTTGAAGCCACGCAGGTCGGCGAGCAGCCGCTTGGCGCTGGAGATATAGCCGACCACGCCATGCGAGCCGATGGCCACGTACTGGATGTACCGCGCGAAGCAGTGCGCCAGCGGAAGGAACAGCAGCAGACGGCTCGGCTGGTACAGCATGTCGTTGAGTACCTCATAGCCGTTGTAGACCGTGTGGTTGAAGTTGCGGTGAGACAGCATCACGCCCTTCGGTTTGCCGGTGGAGCCCGACGTGTACACGATGGTGAACAGGTCGTCGGCGCGGACGCGGCCGATCGCCTTGTCCAGTTCCTCGTCGCTGACGGACTCGCCGAAATCGGCGACCGCGTCGAGGCCGTTCGCCTTGAAGTTGAACACGTAGCGCAGGCTCTCGCTGTGCGCGCGAATCTGCTCAAGGATCTGCGCATGAGAGTCGTCGCCGGCGAAGGCGATGACCGGTTCGACCTCTGCGACGATATCACCCGTCTGCTTGGGCGAATCAGTCTCGTATACGGGGACGCTCACCGCGCCGATGGAGGCGCAGGCGAAGTCCACGACGCCCCACTCATAGCAGGTGGCGGCGTATATCACGACCATGCTGCCGGGCTTGACCCCGAGGCCGAGAAGCCCCTTGGCCACCTCACGGACGCGGTCGTTCATCTGGCCGGCGGACACGTCATGCCACTGCCTCGTCTCATCGTCCTGCCATTGGGCGACGAGGTCATCGGGGTCGCGTTCGCAACGCTTGGCGAGCAGTGAATAGATGGTGTCCAGGTCTGTGGTCTGATAGATCGTATCGACGGTGTATTCACGCAACATAGGCTCCACTATAAGCATGGCCGCGTACCGGCACGCGGCCATGCGGAACATATCATCCGGCTTGCGCGGCGTGTATCACCCGATGTCCGTCATCGTGCACAGCCAGCGGCATCCCATCTGGCGCAGCACGATGTTCGACCAGTAGTTCTGCACGCCGATGGTCAGATGCGTCGATATCTCGAACGTCGTCGGATTGATGAACATCCCCGACATCATCCGGGGCACCACCGGCAGATACCGGAGTTTGGCCTTCAGCTCGGGATTCGACTGCATGTGGTTGTCGAGCAGGTACGCCATGGTCTCCAGCTTCTTGAGACACGGGCCGGTCACCGCCCGTCTGAGCTTGCCCGCATGCAGCTGTCCGCGCATGATGTCGGCGGACATGCATGCTATGCGGGCGGACGATACCGCCAGCGAATGGCCCTGTGCGGCGTTGATGCTTCCCGCGCCGCAGCTGGTGATGTGATACGGCACCGGAACGTCGGACGATTCTACGATGACGTACCCGTCGAGGCTCGGCACCGGGCAGGGCGGGTTTTCGCGCGCGTAATGATAAGTGGGTTGCTCCATGTCTGTTTCTCCGTCTTCTCTCTCGCCCCCATCCACGATGAAAGGGGATAATCCCAGCACAACACAACAAAGGCACCCCCGCAATGGACGAGGGTGCCTTTTTGTGCAATCGTGCCGCGATTCGAGCCTCCGACGCGGAGGCGAAGCATCACGGATCAGACGTGGTAGGGGTTGACGACCACCGAGCAACGCTGGAAGCTCTTGACGTCGACATAGCCCGTGGACGCCATGGCTCGGCGCAGCGCGCCGATGTAGTTCACCTGGCCATCAGCGCGGTGGCTGGGCCCGAACAGGATCTGCTCCAGCGAGCCGACCGTGCCGACATCGGTGCGGGAACCGCGTGGCAGGGTCTGGTGACGGGCTTCCGCACCCCAATGCTTGCCGCCACCGGGAGCCTCGGTGGCGCGGGCGAGCGGAGCGCCGAGCATGACGGCGTCGGCGCCCATGGCGAGGGCCTTGACGAAGCTGCCCGAATCCCCCATGCCGCCATCGGCGATGACCTGCACATAGCGGCCGCCGGACTCGTCCATGTAATCGCGGCGCGCCTCAGCCACGTCGGCGATCGCGGTCGCCATCGGGGCGTGGACGCCGATCGTCGTGCGCGTAGCGGTGACCGCACCGCCGCCGAAGCCGACCAACACGCCCGCCGCACCAGTGCGCATCAGGTGCAGGGCCGCCGTGTAGTTCGCGGCGCCGCCGACGATGACCGGAACATCGAGGTCGTAGATGAACTTCTTGAGGTTCAGCGGCTCATGGCCGAGGGACACATGCTCGGCGGACACCACCGTGCCGCGGATGACGAACAGGTCGACACCGGCTTCGACCACCGTGGAGTAGAACTGCTGGGTGCGCTGCGGGGAAAGCGCGCCCGCCACGGTGACGCCCGCATCGCGGATCTCATGCAACCGGCGGGTGATGAGCTCGGGCTTCACCGGCTCACGGTAGATCTCCTGGATCCGCTCGGTCGCGACGTCATCGGGCAGCTGGGCAATCTCGTCGAGCAGCGGCTGCGGATCGTCATACCGCGTCCACAGACCCTCCAGATCCAGCACGCCAAGAGCGCCCAGCCGGCCCATCGCTATCGCCGTGGCGGGGCTGGTGACCGAATCCATCGGGGCTCCGATGACCGGTACGTCGAACTCATAGGCATCCACCTGCCACGACGTCGACACGTCCTGCGAATCGCGGGTGCGACGAGAGGGAACGATGGAGACATCATCCAGCGCGTAGGCCATGCGGGCCTTCTTGCCCAAACCGATTTCAATTTCCTGAGACATGGTTTCAAGGCTAATGCCGGGCTGTGACACCGGACGCGGCCGCACACGCGCATCACCCGCCGTCTCACATTGTGGCGAATACCGAGCGGCGGACAACGCGCGGTAACATCGATGCGCTAAGACTGGTGCACATACGCCAATCACGCTAGGAGGAAACGCATGGCCAAAATCAAGGTCGAGGGAAAGGTCGTCGAGCTCGACGGCGACGAGATGACCCGCGTCATCTGGAAGGACATCAAGGACCGTCTGATCCTGCCCTATCTGGACGTCGATCTGGACTATTACGACCTGGGCATCGAGAACCGTGACGCCACCGACGACCAAGTCACCATCGACGCGGCAAAGGCAATCCAGCGCGAGCACGTGGGCGTCAAGTGCGCCACCATCACTCCGGACGAGGCCCGCGTCAAGGAATTCGGTCTCAAGAAGATGTGGAAGTCCCCCAACGGCACAATCCGTAACATCCTCGGCGGCACGATCTTCCGCGAGCCCATCGTGATGAGCAACGTGCCTCGTCTGGTGCCCGGCTGGACCAAGCCGATCGTCGTGGCCCGCCACGCCTTCGGCGACCAGTACAAGGCCACCGACTTCAAGGTGCCGGGCGCCGGACGCCTGACCGTCACCTTCACTCCCGAGGACGGCTCCGAGCCGATTGAGCACGTGGTCTATGACTACGGCCAGGACGGCGGCGTGGCCCAGGTGCAGTACAACGTCAACGATTCGATCCGCGGCTTCGCTCGCGCCTGCTTCAACTATGGCCTGATGCGCCACTACCCGGTGTACCTGTCCACCAAGAACACGATTTTGAAGGCCTACGACGGCCAGTTCAAGGACATCTTCGCCGAAGTGTTCGAGACCGACTACAAGGACAAGTTCGACGAGGCTGGACTGACCTACGAGCACCGCCTGATCGACGACATGGTCGCCAGCTCCCTCAAGTGGCACGGCGGCTACATCTGGGCGTGCAAGAACTACGACGGCGACGTGCAGTCCGACTCCGTGGCTCAGGGCTTCGGCTCGCTGGGCCTGATGACCTCCGTGCTGATGACCCCGGACGGCCAGACCGTCGAGGCCGAGGCCGCGCACGGTACCGTGACCCGCCATTACCGTCGCTGGCTCAAGGGCGAGAAGACCTCCACCAACCCGATCGCCTCGATCTTCGCGTGGACCGGCGGACTCAAGCACCGCGCTGACCTGGACGGCACGCCCGAGGTTCGCCACTTCGCCGAGACGCTGGAGAAGGTCATCGTCGACACCGTCGAAGGCGGTCAGATGACCAAGGATCTGGCCATGCTGGTGGGACCGGATCAGGCGTGGCTCGACACCGAGGGCTTCATGAACGCGCTGGACGAGAACCTTTCCAAGGCGCTGACCGCGTGACCGGCCGGGCGGGGTTCTCCGGCGGCTCCCGCCACCGGTGATCGCCGCCGGCAATCCATCGCCATCAAGGCCCGCATCCCATGTCCCCACACGAGATGCGGGCCTTGTGCATATGGTGAGGCTACAATCGAAAGTCACAGTATTCGCATGACTGAAAGGGCGTGACCATGTCAGGACGACGCATGGTGTCTTGTCTGAAACTCATCGCCGCCGCGATGGCGACGGGTCTTCTGCTCACGACGGCGGGATGCGCGTCAACGGACGATACCAACACTCCGGACGGCGGCACCGTCACGCAATCCACCGGGGCGGTGGCGATATTCACCCCATCGGACGGCATCACCCTCTCCCAGCACACGCCGTTGAACAAGTGGGCGAAACTGGTGCCCGACATCACCTCCGAGCTCAAGAAGCAAGGATTCAAATCCGCGAACATCACCACGACCACATCCAGTGACCTCGCCAAGCAGAGCCAGGACATTCAGGATTACGTCGTCAATCATGCGGTGTCGGCGCAAAGCGGGAAAGACAGCGCCAACAAGAAAGACGGTGCTGACGAGAAGGAAATAACGCTGATCGTCGCGCCCGCAGCCGAAACGCAGACATCCACCCGGCAATACGGCGATTACGTCAGCCAGACGAGCGGCACGGCGACGGATAGAACCGGTTCAGACGAGGCCGGTTCAACGGATGCATCGGAATCGACTGACACATCCGAATCGGCGAATGCATCCAGCTCGGATAACGCATCCGACTCGACGGACACGCAATCGATGCCCCGTATGGCGAACGCATTGCAGCTGGCCAAGGACTCGGGCATGCACGTGGTGCTCGTGGCCAATCCGGTGAAGGACTTCACCCCCGACGCTTTCGTCGAACTGTCGACAGCCGAACGCATCGGGCAGATCCAGGCGAGCAAGCTTGCCGACAAACTGCAACTCGACACCATCAGCAAGGACAATCCGAAGGCCGTGGAGATCCTGCTGCCCTACACCGCATCCGCTGACGGCAGTGACGACGAATTCGCCAAGGAGGCCTTCGCAGGCGCCTGGTCCGTGCTGCAGCCGTATTTCAAGAAGGGCACGGCATACAGTCCGTCCGGACTGCTGACGGCCGACACGACCGACGGGCAGTGGGAGTCGGTCGCCTTCAAAATCGACAAGGATTCGCGCATCACCGACGAGATCACCAATCGTCTCAAACAGAAGGATTCGGCCTCGCACACCCGAATCGACGGCATCATCGCCATGAACGATTACGTGGCTTCCGGAGTGGTCGACGCGCTCGACCATCTCGGATACACCGGTTCGGCGGCCGACATCAACCCCTCCATCACACTGCCCGGAATCGTCGGCAACATCACCGGAAAGCAGGATCTCCACCGCAAGAAGGTGCCGGATCCGATCAAGGCGCCGGAAAACGACGGCGACGCCGCCAACGACGGGTCGGCCTCGGAAAAGGCCAGGGACACGCAGTGGCCCATCATCACCGGATATGGCGCGTACGTCGACGAACTGCCGCAACTCGTCAGCGGCCATCAATGGATGACCGCCGTCGAGGACCGCAAGGGCGCCGCGACGCAGCTCGCGCAGATGTGCCTGAAAATCAATCAGGGCACGGCGGTGAAATCGCCGCAGAACCTGACCAAGGGGACGTATCCGGGCGTCGCGGGGAAGAACATGCCGACGCTGCGCCCCGACCTGGTCGCGGTCAGCGCGTCGAACCTCAAGAGCACGCTGATCGACCCCGGCTACATCACTCTGGCCGACGCGGGGATGTGACAGACGCAGGGATTGCGCGTCACAGGGAATGTAGCAGGCGCGGCAATACCGGGATATACGCGAGTCGGCCGTCACCTCAACCATCCGTCATGATGACGGGAACCGGTTGAGGTGACGGCCGACTCGTTGCCCGGCTGGACTTCCGCTCAGCGGCCCTTCGGGGCGTAAATGCGCGTGTCGATGAGTTCGCCGAAGTGGTCGATCACCGCTTGACGGCGTGCCTTCATGCTGGCGGTCAGCAGTCCGTTCTCCTCGGTGAACGGCTCCGGCACGATCTCGAATTTGCGAATCGACTCTGCCCGCGACACCAGATCGTTGGCGGCGTTGACCGCGCGCTCGACCTCGGCGTAGACGATCGGGTTGCGCACGGCTTCGGCGAGGTCGGAGACCTGCTCCACACCCTGCGCGGCCAGCCAGGCGTTGGTCTCATCGAGATCCAGGGAGACGATCGCCGCGATGAACGGCTTACGGTCACCGATGACGACGCACTGGTCCACCACCGGCGATGTCATCACGCTGGCCTCCAATATGCCCGGAGACACGTTCTTGCCGCCTGCCGTGATGATCAGGTCCTTCTTGCGTCCGGTGATGGTGACAAACCCGTCGTCGTCGATGTCGCCGAGGTCCCCCGTGTGCAACCATCCGTCAACGATCTGGCTCTGGGTGATTTCAGGATGGTTATGGTATCCGACGCAGACCGCACGGCTCTTGATGCATAGTTCGCCGTCCTCGCCGAGCCCTACCGACACCCCCTGCAGCGGCAGGCCGACCGTGCCGATGCGATATCCCTTGGTTGGATTCACCATGGCCGGGGCGCAGGTCTCCGTCATGCCATACCCCTCAAGCAGCGGCAGTCCGACACCGTTGAAGAAGTGTGCGATGGCCCCGTCCAGGGGAGCGCCGCCGGACACCGCATATTCGCAGTGGCCGCCGAACACGCCCATGATCGTGCGATAGATCAGGCGGTCGTACATGGCGTGGCGCATCCGCAGCGAGGCCGAGAACCCGTTGCCCTCCTGCTGCGCGTGCGACCATTCGCGTGCGGTGGCCGCGGCCTTGGCAAAGATGCGCCCCTTCATGCCGGCACCCGCCTTCTGCGAGGCGGCGTTGTACACCTTCTCGAAGATGCGAGGCACGGCCAGTATGAAGGACGGCTTGAACTCGCCGAAATCAGACAGAATGGTCTTGAGGTTGTTGGACAGCCCCAGCTCCACGTCACCGGCAAAGCAGTACAGCACCATGTACCGCGCGAATGCGTGAGCCAGCGGAAGGAACAGCAGTAGACGGCGGTCACGCCCATAGGCGATGTCGGGCATGGATTGCGTACCGGCATAGGTGACGTACACGAAGTTGCCGTGTGACAGTTCAATGCCCTTCGGCATGCCGGTGGAGCCCGACGTGTACACGATGGTTGCCAGGTCGTCACCCTTCACCAGACGCTCGCGCTCCCAGAACTCCTCGTCACTCACTCCGCGCCCGTATTCCTCCAGCGTGTTCAGCGCACCGAAATCGATGACGTACACGTCTTTCAGCGTGCTGCAGCGCGAGCGGACGGACTCGATCTTGTCACGCTGCGCATCGTTCTCGGCGAACGCCATCGTCACCTGGGAGTCATTGAAGATCGTGGCGACCTGAGCCGGCGAGTTGGTCTCGTAGACGGGCACGGTGAGGGAGCCGATGGACATGATGGCCATGTCCAGCGCAGCCCATTGCCATGAGGTGGAAGAGATGATCGACACCGCGTCCCCTGGCATGACGCCACGGGCGATCAGGCCCTTGGCCAGTGCGATGACCTTGTCGCGGAATTCGGCGGCCGTGAACGAGCGCCATGAGCCGGTACCGTCCTTGTACGAGACCAGCGGCTCGTCGGGCTTGCGTTCAGCGCGTTCGACCACCACCGAGAACACGTTTTTATCGCCGTCAATGGGCTTGGTGACCGGTTGCGTATATTCCTTGAGCATTTCAGCGCTCCCCTCGACTGTGGGCCGGTCGTTCCGGCGAACGGGTGGCATCTGCATCGCCACCGTTCAATTGTACGGCTTTTCCATACGAATTCGGGGCAGCATCGCCGTCAATCGGGTTTCAGGCCAATGCGCATGGGTCTCACACGGGCGAGCGGATCAAGATATGTCGTCGCCGTCCCCTCGTTTTGCAGTCGGACCCTCCTGACTCCCCAATGGAGGCATCGGCCGTCGCAATGGTCGGATGCCCCTCCGACTTCGCCGATGACGTCGCCGCGTCTCACGGCTGTTCCGGCAACGCCCTCGGTATGCGCCGGCTCGAACGTCGACACAAGGTCACCGTGGTTGACGCTGACGACCGACTTGCCGCCGACACTCCCGGCGAACGATATGATGCCATCCGCAGGGGCATACAGTTCATCGCCGTCGGATGCCTGCAGATCCACACCGCGATGCCCGGAAAGCCATGGCCGGTCAGGTGGGTCGAAATCCGCGATGACGGCCGGCTGACCCACAGGCCAAAGCCATACCGCCCGACACGCCGCCTGTCGTCCTGCGCATAACGTCACCGCGGTGAAGACCTCTTCCCCGGCGGATGCGGAGGGCACCCGCAATAGCGCCCAGTTCATCATCGCAGCGAACATCACGGCAACGGACATGCAGCACAGCCGGATCATGGTCCGTTTGCAACGCTCCCTGCGGCGAAGCGCGAATTGCCTGCGCCGTATGGCATGGCGGTCATACCGCACCTGAGGATGGTGCCACGCTCCCCGCTGCCCATCTAAATCATCATTCAGCATCAGTCTCTCCCCCATTCCGTCGTCGGTCGCCGGAACGTCCCCGCGCCCCGGCATCCCCAGCATCGCACACCGATGCACGGCGGAGGGCGAAAAACGACCGATGTGGTCGAAGGCTCGGGAGTTATCCACATTTCGGCGTGTCGCGCCGATACTGCACGGCACTTGCTGCTGGAATCGCCTGACAATGCCCGGGAGCTGTCGCGAAGCGACTGGGGCGGTCATCCGCAGCAATGCGGCGGATAGCCACTTGCGTCCCCGCATTGCCACACCATCGATATTTCGCG